>JBNKYJ010000187.1:0-4327 GCA_050300835.1 Sedimenticolaceae bacterium | reverse complement strand
CACGGTGGTGTTGATGATGGTGGGCCAGAGACAGCAGAGGGTGACGGTGATGGCGGAGTTGAGAAACGACTTGGAAAACATCGGGTCGTTGCTCACGTAGAGGGCCGAGACCACCATGGTCACCAGCGGCAGCCAGGCCAGCGGTGAGACCGGCTTGAAGATCTGGATCAACGGGTTGATGGCGGTGTAGAGGGTCGCGCTCATCCCGCAGACGATGCCGATGGGTATGGCGATCAGCGAGGCCACCACAAATCCGGCCATCACCGTCAAAAGGCTGGTGAAGATCTGGTCGATGAAGGTCTCCTTGCCGGTGTACTTGCGCTCGCGCATACGCTCGATGCGCTCCTGCGGCTGACCGTCGGCGATCGCCTTCTCGACACGCGCCTCCATCCTTTCGTAGAAGGCAGCCGCCTTGACGCGTTCCGCCTTGTGTTCACCGTAGAGCGCCTGTGTCTGCTCCCAGACCTTGGCGGGACCGGGCAGCACGCCGAGCGAGGTCTCCACGTTCTTGGCGCCCACACTCCAGAGGCCCAGGAAGACCGCCAGGGCGATCAAGGGCACCAGCAGCTGCTTGGTCAGCCGGGTGATCGATTTGCCGACCCGGTCGCTGGCCAGACGCTCGAGCAGGCGCTCGAATCGCGGCAGGTTGAAAGTCTTGGACGTCATCTCAATAGCCATCTTGTTAATCCTGTTTCTTCGCTCCCACGCGCAGCGTGGAATATGACAATCTGTTAAACGCAAAGGCCGCAAAGAAGCGCAATGCGCGCAAAGCTGTTGCACTGCTTGTCTTGTTCACACCCTCTGCGAGGGAAAGAGAAAAAGACGAATCCGGAGCAACACGCTTACCTAAATGCCTTTGCGCTCATTGCGTCCTCTTTGCGCGCTTTGCGTTATAAACAAGCGCCTCTGCACATATCCCCTCAGATCTGTTCCTCACCCTTCAACCCGATCGGGAAACTGTCGATGTAGGCGTTGGGCTTGGTGCCGTCGAAGGTGACGCCATCGATGAACTCGGTCTGCGGGGCGCGGTAGCCGGACTCGTTGTCAAAGTCCGGAAAATCATCGGCAGACATCAGTCCATCGGCGATCAGTTCCTCGGCTGCCTTGCGGTAGATGTCGGAGCGATAGACGCTCCTGGCGATCTCGTCGTACCAGCTGTCGGGTTTCTGCTCGCTGATCTGGCCCCAGCGGCGCATCTGGGTCAGGTACCAGACCGCGTCCGAGTAGTAGGGGTAGGTGGCGTAGTAGCGGAAGAAGACATTGAAGTCGGGTACCGCGCGCTTGTCGCCCTTCTCGTACTCGAAGGTGCCGGTCATGGAGTTGGCGATCACCTCGTAGTCGGCGCCCACGTAGTTGGGTTGGGAGAGGATCTTCACCGCTTCCGGTCGGTTGGCGTTGTCGTTCTCATCGAGCCACTTGCCGGCGCGGATCAGCGCCTTGACCACGCGGACGGTGGTGTTGGGATAGTTCTCGGTGAACGCCTTGGTCATGCCGAAGACCTTCTCCGGATTGTCCTTCCAGATCTCGTAGTCGGTGATGACCGGCACCCCGATGCCCTTGAACACCGCCTGCTGGTTCCAGGGCTCGCCCACGCAGTAACCGTAGATGGTGCCCGCCTCCAGGGTCGCCGGCATCTGCGGCGGCGGGGTCACGGAGAGCAGTGCGTCGGCCTTCAGCTGGCCGGTGATGTCGCCCTTGTGAGGCGCGTAATACCCAGGATTGATGCCGCCGGCGGCCAGCCAGTAGCGCAGCTCGTAGTTGTGTGTCGAGACCGGGAACACCATGCCCATCTTGAAGGGCTTGCCGGCCTTCTTGTACTGATCGACCACCGGCTTCAACGCATCGGCCTTGATCGGATGGGCCGGCTTGCCGTCGGCCTGCTTCTGCACATGGGGCTTCATCAGCTCCCACACCTCGTTGGAGACGGTGATGCCGTTGCCGTTGAGGTCCATGCTGAAGGGGGTGACGATGTGGGCCTTGGTGCCGAAACCGATGGTGGCGGCCAGGGGCTGACCGGCCAGCATGTGGGCGCCGTCGAGCTGACCGTCGATGACGCCATCGAGCAGCACTTTCCAGTTGGCCTGCGCCTCCAGGGTCACATAGAGACCTTCATCCTCGAAATAGCCTTTCTCGTAGGCGATGGCCAGCGGGGCCATGTCGGTCAGCTTGATGAAACCGAACTTCAGATCTTCCTTCTCCGGGTAACCGAGCTCGGCGCTGGCCGTGCCGGCACCCAGTCCGAGACCGGCGGCCAGGCCGAGCGTCAGGACGGCCCGCTTGATGAAGCTTCTGCGGCTGCTGATCGGGATGGGACTGCTTGCACTCATGAATAAACACCTCGTGGTCGTTAACAAAAATTCTTTCATCGGTCCCGCGGGCAAAAAAAAACGTCCACCCCCTGGCACGATCGAAGATCGTGAGGGAATGGACGCCTTTGTCCTTTGCCGGTCTGCGTTGACCGATTAAATCTGTTCGTCGGGGGTGATCACCAACGCCCTCCGTTGGGCTGGTCCGCCATTGGACCGGGATCGACCTTGCATATCAAACAGCAAACGCTGTGCCACCTCGACTGTCGTCTGCGGGTGAACAGCGCGACCGAGAGCTTTTGTGTTCCTGTTTTCAAGGCGTTGGCGTTTTGACGGATAAAAGTCAGGAGAATTCACAGCACGGCCTGACACGATCACTGGTGGTTGTGCAGAAGTACCCAATGCACTGTTTTCAGTCAAATTCCCTACCTACTTGGTGGTAGGCTGAATCATCCTGGTGCAGATTGGCTCAATCAGCCAGAGAGAATACTGGCCGCTTCGATGATGTTCTGAGCCACATCGGCCAGTTTGCGATTGGTGTCCATGGCCAGCTTGCGCATCGCCTGGTAGGCCTGATCCTCGCTAAGGCCACGTTGACGCATGATGATGCCCTTGGCCTTGTCGATGACCTTGCGGTCATTCAGTTGCTTGTGGGCCTTCTTCAGCTCCGATTCGAGGAAGTTGAAGTGCTGGAACCGGGCCACGGCCGCATCGATGATGGGACGCACCCGCTGTGTCTGAAGACCATCCACCACATAGGCACTTACGCCCGCCTGCGTGGCGCGCCGGATGGTCTGGTTGTTGTCGTCCTGGGAGAACATGACCATCGGACGCGGCACGGTTGACTGCACGGACTCCAGGCTTTCCAGCGTATCGCGTCCGGGCGCCTCGATGTCGATCAGGATCACATCCGGATTGCAGCTTTCCACCGCGGACAACAGATCACCGTCTCCCGAAACACAGGCCACCAGCACGCAATCCACGTCCCGCAGGGCGAGATCGAGCATTTCTCGGCGGTCAGACTTGTCATCGACAAGCATGACGCGCAACGGTTTGGTACTTTTGGCGGTCGACATGATCGTCGTCTAATACAAATTACATGCCAAAGGTGAGCTTGATGGCAGTTATTGCTCGCCTCGGTGAGATTTGTCATTGAGCCTGAGGACCTGATGATTTTAGGGTTGGCACTTTGGAGGTGCTGACCGATGAGTCTCGATCGTGGTACGAAAATATATGCTGGAGTCCTTGGGGCGATACTGCTGATCGCCGTAGTCGCCTGGATGTTCACCCTCGACTTCCGACTTGGGGAGATCGACGACCGACTGCAGCAGGACCCGGAAATCGCCGCCTATCCGTATCGATTTCATGCCCTGGAGATCCAGGGTAAAACCGCAGTGATGTCAACGCCCCGCTCGACCAGTATGCCGGCGGTTCAGTTCCTGGGCATGATCAAACCGGGACTGGCAAACAAATCGGAACAGGATCCCGCCGTGATTGAAGCCCAGAAGGAACTCGGAAGACTCCAGTCGAAAGTACGCAAACTGGTGCTGTCCCGAGAGGATATTGAAAATGTCCGCTGGAAGCTGGATAAAGCTTGGTATGCGGATCGTGGGATTCTTGTCGACTAGACCAAGGGTCAGGAGGACCGGAGACAGAAATCCTCACGGAGTAACGGCCATTTCCAGCAATTAGCTGGCTAGCGCATTTATTCAGGATAGATTCGACAACCAGGCTTCGGCTTTGTCCCTTTCGTCTGCTCCAAACCCCTTAATTTCCAGACCGGGTGTGAGCGCCCCTTCGAACTCGCTTACTTTCTTGATCCATGCTTTGTCGGTCAAGACTGCCGCACGCTTGAATTTTCTAATCCAACCGAACATGGTTGGAAGACGCGAGAATTCTACAGCTATACCCCCTAAAGAAGGCAGATGAAAATCGATTACATTGTATAGCAAGGTACCATTGACGATATCCTTAGACTTATCCTCCAATTCATCCAGCGCATGCTTCATGTCTTCACTGTC
>JBNKYJ010000186.1:0-16485 GCA_050300835.1 Sedimenticolaceae bacterium | reverse complement strand
ACCTGAGTTTGATTGCACCTGAGAGAGCGCATTGATCCATTTCGACAACGTCAGCAAACGTTATCCCGGCGGCCACATCGGTCTGAGCAGCGTAAGTTTCCGCATCGAAGCGGAAGAGATGGTCTTTCTCACCGGCCACTCGGGCGCGGGAAAAAGCACCCTGCTGAAACTGATCGGCCTGCTGGAACGCTCCAACGGCGGCCAGGTGCACGTCAACGGCCGCAACCTCACCCGTCTGAAGAACAGCAAGATCCCCTACCACCGCCGCGAGGTGGGCATGATCTTCCAGGATCACCGGCTGCTGCACGATCGCACGGTGTTCGACAACGTGGCCCTGCCGCTGGTGGTCTCCGGGGTCGGTCACAAGGAGATCGGCCGCCGGGTGCGCGCGGCGCTCGACAAGGTGGGCCTGCTGCACAAGGAGAAGGAGCCGCCGATCACACTGTCCGGCGGCGAACAGCAGCGGGTCGGCATCGCCCGTGCGGTGGTCAGCAAACCGCCGTTGCTGCTGGCCGACGAGCCCACCGGCAACCTCGATCCGGAACTCTCGCGCGAGATCATGGACCTGTTCAGCCAGTTCAACCAGGTGGGGGTGACCCTGCTCATCGCCACCCATGACATCGATCTGATTACCCGCATGAACAAGCGCATCCTTACCCTCAGCAAGGGCAGCCTGGTGGGTGACAGCGCGACAGGGGGGCAGGCATGAATCGGCTGCTCAAAGCCCCGCAGATCTGGTTGCAGCGCCACGCCCAGGTGGCCCTGGCGAGTCTCGGCCGCCTGGTCCGCAACAGCCTCTCCTCGGCCATGACCTGCGCCGTCATCGGCATCGCCCTGGCCTTGCCGATCGGACTGCACGTCGTACTGAACAACCTACAGACACTCAGCGGCGGCTGGGACAGCGGCGCCAGCATCTCGCTCTTTCTCAAACAATCGGTAAGCGATGACGATGCCGGTTCCCTGGCCGGGAAGCTGCGCAGGCATCAGCGCATCGAAACTGTGGAACTGGTCACCAAACAGGCCGCGCTGAATGAGTTCCAGCGTCGCAGCGGCTTTGCCGAGGCGTTGCAGGCCCTCGACGACAATCCCCTGCCGGCGCTACTGGTGATCCAACCGAAACCTGAGTACACCACCGCGGAGGCGGCACAGAGACTGGTGCGGGAGTTGGAACTGCTGCCGGAGGCCGACATCGTCCAACTCGACCTGCAATGGGTGCGACGACTGCAGGCGATCACGGTGATCGCCCAACGGGCGGTGGTGGTGCTGGCCACGCTGCTCGGCATGGCGGTGCTGCTGATTGTCGGCAATACCATCCGGCTCGAGATCCAGAACCGTCAGGCGGAGATCGAGATCACCAAGTTGATCGGCGCCACCAACGCCTTCATCCGCCGCCCTTTTCTGTATACCGGCTTCTGGTACGGACTCTTCGGCGGCATCATCGCCTGGATCCTGGTGGCCATCTCGGTCACCCTGTTGAAGGGGCCGGTGTCCACCCTCGCCTCCCTCTACGAGAGCGCCTTCGACCTCAGCTCCCTCAACTGGCTGAATGTCCTCACCCTGCTCGGCGGGAGTGCTCTCCTGGGCCTGCTGGGATCCTGGCTGGCGGTAGGCAAACATCTCAGCGCGATCGAACCGAGCTGACTCATCCTATTGATCCAATAGGTTTTTTCGAATAGACCCCGGTTTGAACTTTTTCCTACCCTTTTAGTCTGAATAGACGGTTGGCACTCATCATACGAGAGTGCTAATATTCCATCAGCATTCACGATTGGGGTTAATCGATGAGTAAAGAACTTGCACTGACCGCTCTGCCCACCGGCAGTATGGACGCCTATATCAGCGCGGCCTTTCAGCTACCCATGCTGAGTGCGGAAGAGGAGCGCCACCTGGCGATCCGCCTGCGCGACCACAAGGATCTGCACGCCGCGCAAAAACTGATCACCTCCCATATCCGTTTCGTGGTGCGCATAGCGCGCAACTATTCCGGCTACGGCCTGGCCCTGCCCGACCTGGTGCAGGAAGGCACCGTGGGGTTGATGAAAGCCGTCCGGCGCTTCGACCCCGACATGGGGGTACGTCTGGTCTCCTTTGCCGTGCACTGGATCAAGGCGGAGATTCACGAATACATTCTGAAGAACTGGCGTATCGTCAAGGTGGCCACCACCAAGGCCCAGCGCAAGCTCTTCTTCAACCTGCGCAGCTCCAAGAAGCGCCTCGGCTGGTTCTCTCAGGAGGAGGTCGAGGGCGTGGCTGAGGAACTGGGCGTCAAACCGGAAACCGTGCTCGAGATGGAGAGCCGGCTCTCCGGCCAGGATATCGCCTTCGACGGCCCGACTCACGAGGACGACGATGCAATGGTCGCCACCCCGGCCGGCTATCTGAGCGACATGCGCATGGAGCCGTCCACTGTGCTGGAAGCCGACGACAGCGAATCCCACATGAAGCAGCAGCTGGCCAGCGCGCTCGAAGACCTCGATCCGCGCAGCCGGGAGATCCTCGAGGCCCGCTGGCTTGGAGAGCAGAAGTCGACCCTGCATGAGCTGGCCGAGCGCTACCAGGTCTCCGCCGAGCGTATCCGCCAGATCGAAAAGAGCGCCATGAAGAAGCTCAAGGCGCAGCTGGCGGCCTGACCACGTCAAGACCCAACGACAAAAAGCAGCCCTCCACGGCTGCTTTTTTTATGCCCGGACAACCAGCCTTGTATCTGTTTATCTGAGACACCCTGCCTCTCGGTGCGGCAAGCCGGACCCTACACCCGAATCATGCGTAGGGTGGGGCCCTGCCCCACCATTCACTCCGAATTCAGCAGTGACCCTATAGCGAGATATTCGGAGACCGATTCGGGTGACGGATGCTCCAGCCAGGGCGTCAAACCCAGGCAGGGCGCCGACAACCGCTCCCTCAGGGTTTGCAGATTACCCTCAAGTGAAGCCATCCCCGGCTCCACCTGATTGGCCACCCAGCCCGACAGCCGCGCCCCACTCTGCCGGATGGCCGCCTCGGTCAGCAGGGCATGATTGATGCAGCCGAGACGCAAGCCGACCACCAGGATCACCGGCAGCTCTAGGCGCAGCGCCATATCCGCCACCGTGGCGCGCTCCCCGTCCAGGGGTACGCTCCAGCCGCCGACACCCTCCACGATGACCCGGTCGGCCGCTAGTGCCAAACCGCGGTAGACCTCGGCTATGTGTGACAGATCGATAGGACGCCCACCGGTTTCAGCCGCCAGGTGGGGCGCGATGGGGGGTTCGTAGGCGTAGGGGTTGACCCGTTCGTAGGCAAGTTCGCTACTGCATTGCGCCTGGATGCGCAGGGCATCCTCGTTGCGCAGGCCCAGCTTCGTCCACTCGGCGCCGGAGGCCACCGGTTTCATGCCCAGCACCCGCTCGCCCCGCTGCTGCAGAGCCTGCATCAATCCCAGGGTGATCTCGGTCTTGCCGCAGCCGGTATCGGTGCCGGTGATGAAGAGTCCTGCACTCATCGCTTTGCCCCAGTCATATTGCGTGTTGAGTTATGAGTTTTTAGTGTTGAGTCGATGTGTTCGCTGTGCTCACGCTTTATTTCTTATCCAGCTTCGAAACGGGAATTTAAAAGGCGTCACGTCCGGTGATTCAACCTGCGCCAACGCTTCACTCAAAACTCACTTGCCGGACATTTTGCCCATAACCACCTCGAGCGGTATCCGTGTCTCGCCATCGGTCTGCTGTTGGCTCGGCGCCCAGGCGTGGCCATAGACCACCTCATAGCTGGCCGGCAGGCGCCCGTCTCGGCGGTACCGCTCATAGGCCTGGTACATGGCGCGCAGGCGTCCCTTGCCGGTCAGCCCGCGTGGCCGGTCGCGGGTCACGTTGTGCGCGCCCAGGGTCTTCAGATCCCGCATCAGTGCGGACACCTCACTGTAGGTGAGCTGCAGGCGGTCGACATCGACCACCGGTTCCGCCAGTCCCGCCTCCAGCATGGCGTCGCCGATATTGTGCATGTCCCAGAAGGGGCTCACATGGCTGCCGCCGTCCACCGCCGCCCAACTGGCGCGCAGCTCCATCAGGGTGTCGGGACCGAAGGTGGAGAAGAGCAGCATGCCGTTGGGCCGCAGCACCCGCTGGAACTCCCGGAAGGTGCCCGGCAGGTCGTTGCACCACTGCAGGGTGGCGTTGGAGAAGACCATGTCCACCGAGCTGTCCTTCAGCGGTAACCGCTCGGCATCGGCGCAAAGACAATCGGGCACCGAACCCGAATTCTCCCGCTGCCGTGTCTGCTGCAGCATCGGCAAGGCGAAGTCGAGCGCAATCACCTGGGCCTGCGGATAGAGCCGGCTCAGTGCGTGCGTGGCGTCGCCGGTGCCGGCGCCCACATCCACCACTACCGCCGGCCGGTGTTTGATATAGGTCAGCCGGTCGAGCATACGGCCGGCGATTTCGCGCTGCAGGGCGGCCACTTCGTCGTAGTGGGCCGCGGCACGGGAGAAGGCCAGCCGTGCTTGACGCTTGTCGATGGTGGGCGCCTGATCAGGATTCATCGAACTGCTCCAGAAAACGTTTCACCGCCCGACGGGTCTCTGTCGGATGGGAGAGAAAGGGGGTATGGGCGGCGCCGGGAATGACCTCGGTCTCCACCGGCGACAACCAGCCTGGCAGCAGCTGTGAGGCCTTTGCCGGCGCCAGGGTGTCGCGATCCCCATAGAGCCAGGCAGTGGGACAGGCCAGCTCGCCCAGGGCCGGACGCAGATCGGCCGACTTGAGCAGGTCGAGACCGGCCTCCAGCGCCTCGGGATGGGGATCAGGCCGCTCCCGCAGGCGCGTCTTGAGCCGCCGCAGCGTCTCCTGGGCCAGGTCGCTGCCGAGCATCTGCAGGGCCAGAAATCGCTCCAGGGTCCTGCCGTGGTCGTCGCCCAGGGCCTGGATGAAGAGGTCGAGGGTGCGTGGCGCCATGGCGTGGGGCCAGTCCTCCCCCTGCACGAAACGGGGCATGCCGGCCACCACCATGACCCCCGTCACCCGCTCCGGCGCCAGATGGGCTGCCTGCAGGGCGACCATGCTGCCCAGCGACCAGCCGAGCCAGACCGCGCGCTCGGGCGCCACTGCCAGACAGGCCTCGGCCCAGCCGGCCAGCGACTGCTGGCCGCGATAGGGACTGTGGCCGTGCCCCGGCAGGTCGATCAGGGTTACCCGGTAGTCGCTGGCCAGATCGTGGGCGAAATCGGTCCACACCGAGGAGTTCATACCCCAGCCGTGGAGCATGACCAGCTCCCGTCCCTCTCCCCGCGCCTCGGTCGCCAGCGTCATCGGGCCTCCCGCTCCAGGGTGGCCAGTGCCGCTAGCAGGCGATCGAGATGGCGCTCGGTGTGGTTGGCGCTGAAGGTGACGCGCAAACGGGCAGTGCCGGCGGGTACGGTGGGCGGCCGGATGGCGCTGACCAGGATGCCCTGCGCCTCCAGCTGCCGGCTCCAGGTCAGGGCCCGTTCGGCGCTGCCGGCCAGGATCGGCTGGATCGGGGTGGGCGATTCCATCAGCGGCAGCCCCAGGGCCCCGGCACCCTCACGGAAGCGGGCCACCAGCTGACGCAGCCGCTCCCGCCGCCAGGACTCCTGGCGCGCGATACGCAGGCTGGCGCGGGTGGCCGCCGCCACCGCCGGTGGTGGCGCGGTGGTATAGACATAGCTGCGGGCCTGCTGGATCAGGCTCTCGGTCAGCTCCTCGCTACCGGCGACGAAGGCGCCGAAGGTGCCGAGAGCCTTGCCCAGGGTACCCATCAGAATCGGTACCTGCTCGGCATCGAGGCCGAAGTGGTCCAGGCAGCCCCGTCCCTCCGTCCCCAGCACGCCGAGACCGTGGGCGTCGTCCACCATCAGCCAGGCGCCATGGGCCTTGGCCAGCTCGGCCAGCACCGGCAACGGCGCCAGGTCACCGTCCATGCTGAAGACCCCATCGGTGACGATCAGTCGGCGACCGCCATCCCCCTCGGCCAGCTGGGCCGCCAGGGCATCGGCATCGCCATGGGCATAGCGCTGCATACGGGCCCGGCTGAGCAGCCCCGCATCGACCAGGGAGGCGTGATTGAGGCGGTCCTCATAGATGCGGTCGCCCCGGCCCAGCAGCGCGGAGACCACCCCCAGGTTGGCCATGTAGCCGGTGGAGAAGAGTAACGCCCGCTCCCGCCCGGTGAACTCGGCCAGCTCCTGCTCCAGGGCATGGTGCTCCGTGGTATGCCCGGTGATCAGGTGGGCGGCGCCGCTGCCGGCCCCGTAGTCGGCGACGCCCTGCTGCATGGCCCGCACCACTTCCGGATGGCTGGCCAGCCCGAGGTAGTCGTTGCTGCAGAAGGTGAGCAGGCTGCGGCCGTCGATGCGCATCTCCGGCTGTTGCGCGGATTCGGCGATACGGCGGCTGCGGTAGAGGTCGTCCTCGCGGCGCTGTGCCAGGGCCGGCGCCAGCTGTTGCTGCAGGGTGGGAGCGGTCTTGTCGGGGATCATGCGGTAATTTGAGTTCGATACGCTGGCGGGTCGGGCTTTCGTTCTATTACCGGGTAAAGGTGGGGCTGGGCCCCACCCCACCCATCCGTTCAGAGCGCCTGCGCCGCCTGCTTGCTGCAGGGGGCCTTGGCCGCCTTGACCTCGGTCTCGATGGCCTCTTCGGTCTGCATGCCGAGTCGTGCCAGTAGGGCCTGGTCGCGATCCGCCTCGGGATTGTCGGTGGTCAGCAGCCGCTCGCCGTAGAAGATGGAGTTGGCGCCGGCCAGAAAGCAGAGCGCCTGCATTTCGTCGCTCATCTCGGTGCGGCCGGCGGAGAGGCGCACATAGGAGGCGGGCATCAGGATGCGCGCGGCGGCGATGGTGCGCACGAACTCCAGATGATCGAGCTTCTCGGCGCCGAACAGGGGCGTGCCCTCCACCTGCACCAGCATGTTGATCGGTACCGACTCCGGGTGTTTCGGCAGGTTGGCCAGCTCGCGCAGCATGCTCGCACGGTCGTGCCGCGACTCGCCCATGCCGAGGATGCCGCCGGAGCAGACGTTGATCCCCGCGTCGCGCACATGGGCCAGGGTATCCAGCCGGTCGTCGAAGGTGCGGGTGGTGATGACGTTGCCGTAGAACTCGGGCGAGGTATCGAGATTGTGGTTGTAGTAGTCGAGGCCCGCCTCATGCAGGCGCTGGGCCTGGGCCTGGGTCAGCATGCCGAGGGTGAGACAGGTCTCCATGCCGAGTCCGTGCACCGCCTCCACCATCTCGATCACCCTGGCCAGGTTCTTGTCGGTGGGATTGCGCCAGGCGGCACCCATGCAGAAACGGGTGGCACCCTTGTCCTTGGCCGCCTGTGCCGCCTCGACCACCTCCGCTAATGGCATCAGCTTCTCCGCCTCCAGGCCGGTGGTGTGTTTGGCACTCTGGGAGCAGTAGCCGCAATCCTCGGCGCAGGCGCCGGTCTTGATGCTGAGCAGGCTGCTCATCTGCACCCGGTTGGGATCGAAATGGGCCCGATGGACGCTCTGCGCCCGGAACATCAGATCATTGAAGGGCTGTCCCAGCAGGGACTCGATTTCATCCAGGGTCCAGTCATGGCGTATAGTGGTTTCGGTCATCGTGCGCACCGGCTCGCTTTGGCGGTTGAAGAGTGGGCCAATAGACCCTATCACCGCACATCTGTCAACCAAGGATGGTTATGCAGGTTAACAACTGGCTAAATTTTATACAATCCACCCTCTTCCCCGCCCACTGCGCGCTTTGCGGGTGCCCGCTCGACCACCCTTCGGCACTCTGTCTTGCCTGTTACCGGGATCTGCCCTACAACACTGTCGCCTGTCCGGTATGCGCCCTGCCGCTCACACAGGCCGGAGGCAGCGCCTGCGGCCGTTGCATCCGGCATCCGCCGCCCTTTGTGTCGAGCCATGCGCCGCTTCTATACGAGCCCCCCTTCAGTCGTCTGATCGGCGAGTTCAAGTTCCGTCACCGACTCCATCTGACGGCGTCACTGAGCGCGCTCTTCTGCTCGACGCTGCCTGCGGACCTGCCACGCCCGGATCTGCTGCTGCCGGTCCCCCTGCATCCCGACAGGCTGCGTGAACGGGGCTTCAACCAGTCGCTGGAACTGGCACGGCGAATCGCCGGTGAACTCGATCTCGAACTCGACTGGCGCGCCCTTCGGCGCGTTCGCGCCACACCCCCCCAAAGCCGTCTCGATCGACGCGCCAGGCGCAGTAACCTGCACGCGGCCTTCAGCGCCGATGGGGGCGTGAAAGGGTGCCACATCGCTCTGCTCGACGACGTGATCACCACCGGCGCGACGGTCACGGCCGCCAGCCTGGCCCTGCTACGCGCAGGGGCTGAGCGGATCGATGTCTGGGCCCTGGCCAGAACGCCGTTGCCGTGATCCGGGCCGGCGGAAATGACTCCCGTTGTTATAATGAACCGGAGGCCGCCCCCGCTCCGATGCCAAAACCACAAGATTCGAGGTATCCCATGTCGACCCTCTGGGAGAGAGTCACCCGCGACGCCAAGCTGATCAGCCTGCCCGAGGCCTATCTGAACCTGAAGGCGGTGATCGATCGGCCGAACACCACCGTGCAGCATGTGGCCGAGGCCATCAGCCACGATCCCGCGCTCACCACCCGCGTGCTGCGGCTGGTCAACAGCCCCTACTTCGGCCTTCCCAATCCGATCGACAACATCCCCCGCGCGGTCAGCCTGCTCGGCACCCAGCAGATCCACGACCTGGCGCTGGCCACGGCGGTCGCCCACAGCTTCCGCGGCATCGACCCGAAACGCTACAACCTCTCCAGCTTCTGGCGCGGCAGCGCCTTCTGCGGCCTGGTGTCACAACAGCTGGGACGGGTTTGCGGCATCAACACGCCGGAAAGGCTCTTCGTGGCCGGCCTGTTGAGCGATCTCGGACACCTCATTCTTTTCCAGAGCGTCCCCAAGGAGACGTTGCACGCCGAAAAGCTCGCGCAAGAACGCTCGCTCCCCCTGGTGGAAGTGGAGCGGGAGGTGCTGGGGCTCGACTACGCCCGGGTCGGCGCCACGCTGATGCGTCAATGGCGGCTGCCGGAGGCCCTGATCGAGACCACCGAATATCATCCGGAACCCATGCGCGCCCAGCGCGACCCGCTGGCCACCGCCGCAGTCCATATCGGCAGGCTGATGGCATGGGCTCACAGCAGGGGGAGCGAGTTGGGCGAAGGCATGCCCGAACCCCACCCCGAAAGCCTGAAGCGACTGGGGATCACGCTTGAGGGCTGCATCGAGATCGGGCGCCTGATGGAACCGGAGATGGAGGCGTTGATGCATCTGCTGAATCCTCTGGGCAAGGCCTCCTGAAGCTCGAGCTGCGGATACCGGATGCACCTCCTTGCGGCCTCACCCCACCATCGACGGCTGTATCAGGATCCGATGGCTGGCACTACTGGTTGCCGATGGGCAGGATGAAGCGCTCGCCCAGATGTTCCAGGATCACGCCGTCGGGCAGAATTTCGATCAGCTGCGGCCCCTCCGCCAGGTAGTCGCCCTCGTGATACTTGTCCATGTTGATCAGGACGTAGCGTTTGGCCGGGTCCTGGTCGTAACTGTGAATATCGATATTCAGTGACGGCAGGTTGGCGACGAACCCGCTCGGCATCTCCGTCAGCGGCCTGGCCGGTTTGGCGGGCGGCGGCGCATAGCTGACCGGCGGCGGCGTGGAGGTCTCCTCTTGCGGGAGTGGGGCGACCGCTTGCGTTGACTCGGTTTGCGGCACCGCCGACACGGTCACCGGCGGTGGTTGCGCCGGTTCCGGTATCGAATCCGGCGTCGGGACGGCGGCCTGCGGCGGCTCCGGCACGCTCAGGCGGAAGCCGCCCAGATAGAGTCCGAGTCCCAGCATCACGCAGGCCAGCAGGATCAGCATCAGCCAGCCCAGTCCGTGCAGGCGCGACGGCGGAGCGCCGGTGGCCTGGGCCCCTAGACTCGGAACTTCGCCCAGCTTGTGCTGGCGTTCGGCCTTTTTCAACGCTTCCAGTATCAGCGACATCTCATCCCTCCTGTGCGCCGCTCTCCGCCAGCAGAGTGGGCCGGCCCGGTTGTGGCGTCAGGTTGTTGAGGTGGATCAGCGTCTGCTGACCCGCCATGCCGTCGGCATGCAGCCCCTGCCGGCGTTGAAAGGAGCGCAGCCGGCGCTTCAGCGCCTCGTCGAAACGGTCGACCCCCTCGACCGGCGCGATCGGCTGATGATCGAACTCCTGCAGCCGCTGGCGCAGCCAGGTCACCGCCTCGCCCGAGGAGCCGTCCCCGATCAGCGCCACCCCGTCGTGGGGCCGCCACAACATGACGAACTCCCCCCGCCAGTAGGGCTCCAGTTTCGACGCCTCCAGCAGGACCTCGCCGTGACCGTCGTCCACCACCAGCAACTCGTTCTGCTTCAATCTGAGCAGCAGCAGGCGCGACCGCTTCTCCTTCACCAGGCGCAACAGCAGGGGCCGGTTGAGGGCCTCGATCTGCCGCCAGTCGCTTTGGTCGCGCAGGCAGCGAAGCCCATGCATCGGCGCCTGCATGCAGGGCGTGAGGGTGGAATGGGTATCATAGGTCTCACCCCAGAGCGCAAACAGCGGCTGATAGAGACGGTCCTGAGGCTGGGGTTGCAGAAAGAGCCGATCCAGGTCGAGTTGATCCATCGTCGCCGGCGCTTCGGCTGGTCTCTCCGGCTCGACGCCGGAATCCGGGACCGCTGTCGTCGTCGGTTCGTGAGCGACAGGGACGACCTGGGCAGGACCCTGTTTGGAAGGCGGCGTCTCCGCAGCCGATGCGCCTTCGGCGGCGGACGGTTGCGGGGCCAGCACCGGCGCCTCTTCGGCAACCGGTTCGGGAGCGCTGACCGCTGCCTCTACCACCTGCTCGCCGGATGGCTTCTCCGTGACCGGCCACATCAGATAGGTGATCGAGCCGACCACCAGCAGCAGCGCCGCCACAGCCGACCAGAGCCAGAGGGACGAGCCGAGCCTGTATCCCCTCACCTCACGCCACGCCTGCCAGACCAGCGATACCCCCGCCCGCTGCCGGCCACGGGAGAAGATGGCCAGCAGCGAACGTTCACACAGGGTATTGATCATGCGCGGCACGCCACCGGTGAGGCGGTGAATCAGGCGCAGCGCGGCGGGGGTGAACAGATCCTCCCGGATACCGGCCACCGCCAGGCGGTGACTGATATAGCTGGACGTCTCCTGCCGCTCCAGCGGGCTGAGATGGTAGCGCGCGGTAATGCGCTGATCGACCTGCCGCAGCTCCTTGTGCGCGAGCATCTGCAGCAGCTCCGGCTGTCCGACCAGGATAATGCGCAGCAGTTTGTGGCGGGTGGTCTCCAGGTTGGTCAGCAGGCGCACCGTCTCCAGCACCCGGGGACTGAGGTTCTGCGCCTCGTCCACCACCAGTACGGTGTGGCGACCCTCGCTGTGGGTCTTCAGCAGGTGGCGGGTAAGGGCGTCGATGAGTTGCTTCAGGGAGTAGGGAGGACCCGCATACTTGATCCCCAGCTCGTCGCAGATGGTGGCGATGAACTCGCGGCGGGAGAGTCGCGGATTGAGCACCAGGGCGATATCCACGTCGCTCAGCTGTTGCGCCAGCAGGCTGCGGATCAGCAGCGTCTTGCCGGTGCCGACCTCACCGGTCAGCAGCACGAAGCCGCCGTTGGGTCCGGTGCCGTAGATCAGGTGGGCCAGACTCTCCTCATGGCCCCGGCTGAGGTAGAGATAACGGGGGTCGGGGGTGATGGCGAAGGGGTTCTCCCTGAACCCGAAGTCTCTGAATTTCATCATCGGCGGTAACGACTTGGTTCAGACCCGGCGGGATGCATGGCGCAGACATTCACTCACAGCCATCGTCCGCCTCTTCGGGTTGTTGCTTGCCCAGTTGGGTCGCCCGTTCTATCCACTTCATCGCCTCCTGCTCGTCCGGCGCCACTTCCCGGCCCGAAGTGTAGATCTGAGCCAGTTCGTTGGCCGCCAGGTAGGAGCCGTTGTCGGCGGCCCGCTTCAGCCACTCGAGACCCTCGGCCACACGCTGCTTCACCCCCTGCCCGAACAGCAGCAGCATGCCGAGCTGATATTGGGCCTCCGCATCGCCCGCCTCGGCCAGTGCCTTGAAGTCCCGGTAAGCCACCCGGTAGTTGCCATCCGCCAGCGCCGACATCGCGTCGTCATAGGAGGCGGCGCAGAGACCGCCGGACAGCAGCGCGAACAAGCCGAAGCAGAGCAGGCGGGTGAGCATGAGGTTGAGGTGCTTGGTGTGCATGACTCCCCATTCTGCCACAGGCCTGCCGGATTTCCAGACAGCCTGAATGTTTTTCCCGGCTATCGCAACTGCCAGAATAGGAAGCAACCCGCTGGCAGGCGCGACCGAAACCAGGCGACCCCGCACACTACGACGGCCCTCTCGGTATAGCCGATCGCAAGTAGGATTGCCCCCATGCGTACCGCATGGGGGAGACACGGCGGATGCCGTCACATGGGTGAAGCCGATGCACGCGAAACTCCTCACCGCCCTCATCTGGCTCGGCGCCAGCCTGTCGCTTCCGGCCGAACCCCTCAACCCGGATATCGAGCGACCCATGGAACTGCAGCAACGACTCAACCAGGCCTACCTCGACAAGGGCGTGGGTTACCGGCCGCGCACCGAACACTTCAACGCCGACGGCAGCCCCAAGTACATAAACCGGCTGATCCTCGAGGACTCCCCCTACCTGCTGCAGCACGCCCACAACCCGGTGGATTGGCATCCCTGGTCCGACGCGGCTTTCGAACAGGCCAAACGGGAAGGCAAGCCGATCTTTCTCTCCATCGGCTACTCCACCTGCCACTGGTGTCACGTGATGGAACGGGAGAGCTTCGAGGACCCGGAGATCGCCGCCCTGCTCAATGCCCACTTCATCCCGATCAAGGTCGACCGGGAGAGCCACCCGGACGTGGACCAGGTCTACATGACCGCGGTGATGCTGCTGACTGGCCACGGCGGCTGGCCCATGTCCTCCTTCCTGACCCCCGAGGGCAAGCCCTTCTATGGCGGCACCTACTACCCGCCAGAACAGTTCACCAGCCTGCTCAAGCAGGTGGCCCAGGTATGGGCCGAACGGCGTCAGGAGGTGGAGGAGCAGGCCAGTCGCATCGCCGCCGCGGTGGCGGAAAACAACCGTCTCAGCGCCGGCGTCAAGGCCTTCGATCCGGCCCTGGCCGGGCTGGCGGTGTCGGCCATGGGCCAGATCTTCGACGACATCCAGGGCGGCTTCGGCCAGGCCCCCAAGTTTCCCCAGGAGCCCTGGCTGTTCCTGCTGCTGGACCAGGCGGAGCGGCGTAACGATGCCAAGGCGCTGGAGATGCTGACCACCAGCCTCGACCACATGCAGCACGGCGGCATCTACGACCAGATCGGCGGCGGTTTCCACCGCTACTCCACCGACTACGAATGGCTGGTGCCCCACTTCGAGAAGATGCTCTACAACCAGGCCCATCTCAGCCGTGTCTACCTGGGTGCCTGGCGCCTGACCGGACGCGAGCGCTACCGCCGGGTGGTGACCCAGACCCTCGACTATGTGCTGCGCGAGATGACCGCTCCGGATGGTGGTTTCTACTCCGCCACCGACGCCGACAGCGAGGGCGAGGAGGGACGCTTCTTCACCTGGACCCTGCGCGAGTTCCGCGACGCCCTGGCGCCAGAGGACGCGGAGTTGGCCAAGTCGCTGTATAGCGTCTCCCGCATCGGCAACTTCGAGGGACGCAACATCCTCCACCTGGAACACTCCCTGGAGGGCTATGCCAAGCAAAACGGACAGGACCTGCAGGCCCTGCGCCAGCGGTTCGACCACGTCAACAGCGTGCTGCTGCAGGTGCGCAACCAGCGGGTGCCGCCGCTGCGCGACGACAAGATCGTCACCGCCTGGAACGGCATGATGATCACCGCCTTCGCCGAGGCCGCCGGTCTGCTCGACTCTGACGCCTATCGCCGGGCGGCGGAAACGGCCGCCGAGTTTCTCTGGCAACACAACCGCAGGGGGCCCGGGCAACTCTGGCGGGTCCATCTCGACGGACGCTCATCGATCCCTGCCGCGCAGGAGGACTACGCCTACTTCGCCGAGGCACTGATCGCCCTCTACGACCTCAGCGGCGACCCGCAGTGGCTGCAGCGGGCTCGCGAACTGGCCGACGCCCTGCTCGAGCGCTTCCTCGACGCCGAGCACGGAGGCTTCTACATGAACGAGGCGGAGGCCGGCATCACCGCCATGGGCCGCCCCCGGGACGAGGGGGCCG
This sequence comes from Sedimenticolaceae bacterium, assembly GCA_050300835.1. Classification (GTDB taxonomy): domain Bacteria; phylum Pseudomonadota; class Gammaproteobacteria; order Chromatiales; family Chromatiaceae; genus Thiodiazotropha. The sequence goes on along the minus strand of JBNKYJ010000186.1, from coordinate 2,226 downwards.
ACGGCGCCACTCCCTCCGGCACTTCGGTGGCGCTCCGCGTGCTGCAGCAGCTCTCCCTGCGCAGCGGCGAACCCCGCTACCGCCAGCAGACCGACGGGCTGATCGGCCGCTTCACCCCCACCCTGGAAAGCCAGCCCCACAACTACAGCTACATGCTCACCGCCATGCTCGATCGGGTGCAGGGCGAAATGGGCGCACAAAGCTATGCCGCCCAGGGTGGTATCCGCCTGCGGGCCGAACTCTCGAAGCCCGTCGACGGCACGCGACTGCTTCAGGTCCGGCTGGAGATCCCCCCAGGCTGGCACGTCAACAGCGACCAACCCGGCAATCCGGACCTGATCGGTACCCGGTTGTCGCTGCCACCCGACAGCGGCTGGCAGCTGGCGACAGTCAGCTATCCGCAGGGCGAGGCACTCAAACTGGGTTTCCAACCGCAACCCCTGTCGCTCTACACCGGACAGGTGACCCTGCAGGCCCGGCTGGAACCCCTCACCGAAGCGCCTTCGACGCTCACCCTGCCGGTGGAGATCCGCCTGCAGGCCTGTGACGACCTGGTCTGCCTGGCGCCTGAACAGGTCAGGCTGCGGATCGGGCTGTTTTGAGCGCCCGGCACACGGGGAGACGCGACGATCAGCCGAATGCAAACGCCAACCAACCGCACTTATCAATCGTTTACTTCACTTCGAGGCTGAACTAACCTTGAGACAATTCGCCAGGAACGGCGCCACAACAAACGACCGACCGTAACCCACACTCCGCCCCATGCCCCCGGCATGGAAGCCAACAACAACAATGGGTTTCGGGCATGAGGATGATGTGTTTATGTCAATGGAGCACACGCCAGAACATCCGATCGGCCCAGCGTTCGCCGAACAGGCTGCCGCGCCTGAATCCCAGCCCCATCCGCTTCGGTCCGAACGACCGCAGACAGACCCTTTCAGACCACCAACAGAGGTGAGCCCCCCATGCCCATAGAGAAGCTGAACCCGCTCAATTCGGTGGCCTCCATCGCCGACTCCGTGGCCACGGGGCTGGACGAACTCTTCACCAGCGACGAGGAGCGCGAACGTGCCCGGCTGCTGATGATGAAGGAGCTGAACCAGCCCCACATCCTGCAGGCGGTGACCAATCTGGAAGAGTCCAAGCACCCCAGCATCTTCGTCGCCGGCTGGCGTCCGGCGCTGGGCTGGCTCTGCGTCGTCCTGCTCGCCTACGCCTGGATCGGCCGCGACCTGCTGCACATCCTCCTCGGCCTGTTCCAGCAGACCCAGATCGTCGAAAAACTGCCGGTGATGGACATGGGCGAGCTGATGACCCTGGTGCTGGCCCTGCTCGGTCTCGGCGCCACCCGCACCTTCGAGAAGCTCAAGGGCGTGGCCCGTAACCAGTGGATGGAGCATGGCACGGGAGCCGGTGTCGCGGAGGCCGCCGGCCAGCCGGTCTCGGCGGTCCCGCTGCCCTCCGACACCGACTTCAGCGAGGGCGAGAAGAAGAAGGCCTTTCGCCTGCCAGAGATCCTGAATACGGACTAGGAAAAGCCCATGCGACTTTCGGAAAACTTCTATCTCGAGGAGTTCCTCATCTCGGAGACCGCCGAACGCCACGGCGGCGACATGCTGGAGCAACAGCGCAATCCCGACCCGGCCGTGTTACACAACATCGAGTATCTGGTGCAGCATACGCTGCAGCCCCTGCGCACCCTGCTGAAGACCGCCATGACCCTCTCCAGCGGCTACCGCTGCCTGCCCCTGAACCGGGCCATCGGCAGCAGGGACACCAGCCAGCATGTGCTCGGCCAGGCCGCCGACATCAAGCTCAGCAACGAGATCGCCAACAGCGTCTCGCGCACCCGCATCAAGAGCATCATCCACAGCAAGGTGCGCAACGTCACCGGCAAGCCGTTGCGTTCCGACATCAACGCCAACTTCTACCTCTTCGCCACCGCCTGCTTCTACCGGGACGAACTCGACATCGACCAGGTGATCCACGAATTCGGCGCCGACGGCCGGCCTTCCTGGGTCCATCTGAGCAGCAGCAGCGATCCCGATAGGGACAAGCGGCAGATCCTGGTCATCAACAGCGGCGGCACCCGGGTGATCGATCTGGAGGAGGCGCTCAATCTGGGCTGTTGACGGTGAGGGGGGCAGTGTCAGTACCCAGTCCGTTCACCTCGGCAAAGGGTTATTCGGCGCGGCAAGCCGCACCCTACGGCTCGATGTCGGGTAG
>JBNKYJ010000185.1:0-2765 GCA_050300835.1 Sedimenticolaceae bacterium | reverse complement strand
AGGAGGTGACCGAAAAGAGTTTGCCGATGCTGTTGCCGGACATTCCGCTCAGCGCTCCAGCCAGCCGTTGGCCCGCTGCAGGTCCTCCTCGCTGAGATTGCCGGCGGCCGCCTTCAGCGAGAGGGCGTTGATGATGTAGGCATAGCGGGAGTTGAGGTAGTCACGCTGGGACGAGAACAGGTTGCGCTGCACGTTGAGCACATCGACGATGGTGCGGGTGCCCACCTCGTAACCGGCCTGGGTCGACTCCAGCGCGCTCTGGGCGGAGATGGTGGCCGCCTTCAGTGCCTCCACCTGGCTGATCGAGGAGAGCACGCCGCGGAAGGCGTCTCGCACCTGCCGGTTCACGGCGCGGCGGGTCTGGTCGAGACTCTGCTGCGCGGCCCGATAGTTGGCCAGGGACTGGCGGGTCTGGGCACTGACCGCGCCTCCGGTATAGAGCGGCACCTGCAGTTCCAGGCCGACCGAGGCGGTGTCGGACTCGGTGGCGAACTCGTAATCGCTGCGGTTCAGATTGTAGCCGCCCACCAGATCGAGGGTCGGATAGTGGCCGGAGCGGCTCACCTCCACCTCCTGGTTGAGCACCTCGAGACTGGCGTTGGCGGCGAGGATGCTGAAGTTCTCCTGCTGGGCGCTATCCGACCAGGCCTGCAAATCGTTGGGCACCGGCGGATTCAGCTGCAGGCGATCGCCCAGCTTGGCCAGGTTGCTCTTGGGTTGGGAACCGATGATCTCGAACAGGGCCTCCCACGCGTTGTCGAGGCCGTTCTCGGCCGCGATCTCGGCCGCTCTCGCCGCGTCGTAGGCGGCCTGGGCCTCATGCACGTCGGTGATGGCGATGAGGCCGACATCGAAGCGCTGCTGTGCCTGCTCGAGCTGACGACCGGTCGCCTCGCGTTCCGCGATCGCCACCCTCAGGTCATCCTCCGCCGACAGAATATTGAAGTAGCCGGTGGTGCTGCGCACCATCAGGTCGATCTCGGAGGCGGCATACTGGGCCTCCGCCTGGGCGATGCTGCTGTCGGCCTGTTCGAGCTGCACCAAACGGTCCCGGCGATAGATGGGTTGGGTCAGGTTCAAGCCCAGACCCGTCTGGTTGTAGCTGTCGGTGTTGTCCACCGAAACCCCCTGCGAGGTCTTGAGATCCCGGCGCACCGCATCATAGGTGGCGCCCAGACCGATGTTGGGCAGCAACTGGGAGCGGGCCAGACTCTTGGTCTCCCGTGCCGCGTTGAGCTGCTCCTTGGCCGCCTGTAACTGGGGATCGTTCTGTAACGCCAGCTGATAGATCGTCATCAGATCCTCGGCATGGGCCGTCGTCAGTACTAAAAGCAGTGGCAGTATCAGAAATCGCTTGATCAGTTTCATGTCCGTTCCATCATCTGTGACGGGGGGGTTGGGGGGGTACGCCGGGAGACTTTATCACACTTGTTCAGGCCAAACTGAATCAGATTCAGTTTTCCACACTACTCCCCGGATTTCTGCGCCACCGGCATCGGCGGCACCAGCAACTGGGGATCGATGCGCGCCTTGCGCAGGTTCATGCGCCAGTCGAGATGGGCCCCCGTGACCCGGCCGGTAGCCCCGATCTCGGCAACCAGGTCCCCCTGCTTCACCCGGTCGCCCACCTTCACATGCAGCCGGCTCAGATGCAGAAACGATGACGAAAGCTGGTGACCGTGGTCGAGAATCAGGGTTCCGCCCGAATAGAACATGTCCGGATAGGCCAGCGTTACCACACCGTCCGCCGGGGCGTAGACCGGCGTACCTTTGGGTGCGGCGATGTCGACTCCGAAATGGGGCCGCCGGGGTTCGCCGTTGAGGATGCGCTGACTGCCGTAAATACCGCTGATGACCCCTTCGGCAGGCCAGATGAAACCGTTGGCGAAATCGGTGCGCGGATCGTCGAGACGGCGCGCCTTCTTGACCATCGCCGTCTCCCGTTTGATGCGTTCCCAGTCCCGCTTGGGCGGCGTCACCTTCGACGGCGGCAACCCGTCGATGCGCTGGATCTGGTACTGGCGTTTGCCGATGACGATGTCACGCTTTTCCACGATCGCGTCGCCCCGCTTCACCTCCAGCCTGTGCTCCAGTTCATCGTCCCGGCCGAATCCCAGTATAAAGAGTCCATCGGGCGAGACCCGGATGGCCTGGCCGTCATAGATGACGCGGTTACCGGGCTCGGTGGTGCCGATCACCATGCCGCCCTGCATGAGATCGCCCTTCAGTTCCAGGGACATCGCCGGCGGGGGAAGGAGCGCAAGCATTGCGGCAAACAGCGACAGCACCGGTTTGATAAAGGATTTGAGGCATTTCGAGATCATGGTAAATAGGACATCCGAACTGTACGAATAAAACTCCCGGCAAGCTATCACATGCCCTTTACCGATCCAACCTGGCGCTGAACCGCGACAGTGAGGATCGGACAGGGATCATCATACCCTGGGTGACGCACCAATAAGGCTCGGGTCCAGGCGACATATCAGCGCGCGGACTTTGCAACCGGCAACAATTGACAGACAACTGATCTGACGGTAGAGTTCGCGATCTCCAAGCCGGTCCACGACCGGTGACCCCTTATGCCGAGGTGGTGAAATTGGTAGACACGCTAGCTTCAGGTGCTAGTGGGGGCAACCCCGTGGAGGTTCAAGTCCTCTCCTCGGCACCATCTCTCCCCTGCTCCCCATGAACAGTCCAGAGTAGACGACGCCTGTGGCTCGTGCCTGACACGGGATGGGTATGTGCGAACGTGAGCATGGCCTGCC
>JBNKYJ010000184.1:0-6541 GCA_050300835.1 Sedimenticolaceae bacterium | reverse complement strand
GCGTCTCAATCCGTAGGGTGCGGCTTGCCGCACCGAACCAGTCAGGGCGACCTGCGACCCGCTCTCTCACTCCTGCAGATCCCGCCGCTTCTGCTCGAACTCCTCGCGTTCGATCTCACCCCGTGCGTAACGGCCTTCGAGAATCTCCAGTGCCGATTTGTGTCGGCTGCCGGTGCTGTCACGCCCCGAAAAGAGCATGACACCGCCCACCAACAGCAGGATCAGAACAACCCAGAAAATACCCATACCGAGCCCCGGAATACCAAAACCATAACCCATCATCACACTTCTCCCGGTAGATCCAACCACCCTGCCCCGGCCCTCCCTGGCCGGCACCCGATCGACCTTCAGCCATCAGATTTCAACGCAGGGCACACGGCCAGCCGGTGTAGCTGTCAGCCGTGGCCCGTTGCTGCGGCGTCAATTCCTTGAAGAGATCCTGGCGCGCCGCGGTCACCTGCTGCAGCTGATCCAGGCCCTCCTGATGGAAAGTCAGTCGCTGATCCGGACTCACGAAACCGCCGGTGAACATCTGCTGGCGATGGGTCTGCATCAGATCGGCACGCGCCTTCACGGCGTCGGCGTACCGGTTCCATGCAGGTTCCTGATCACTGGTGATGGCGAGAGCCTGCTTCAGATCGGCGAGTTGCTGGTCGCCAAAGATCGTGCCGTAGCCTCCCATCATCATGCCGCGTCCCATACCGGGTCCGTAGTATCCGCCGGGACCGCCCATCATGCCGCGGTGACCACCCCAGCCCGGACCGTAACCGGGACCGTATCCCTGTGCGAATGCGACACCGCCCGCACCGAGAATCAGTGCGGCGGCGCCAGCCAGTGTCAATGTGCGCTTAGTGGACTTGTTCATGGCAGACTCCTGATTTGTGTTACCTTTCAAGACATCCCTGTTTCGCTCTTCCCTGATCTTATGAGACACCCGTTGTGTATTTGGCCGGTGTCCGAAAGGAGCCTTTTTGTAAGCCTGTGTAACCGCTCCCGGCACCGGACATATCGATTTACAATCCAGCGCCACGGGATGCGTATATGAGGATAGAGTTAAAGTCATGAACGTAGCGCAGGATCATATCCTGGTCGTCGACGACGATCCCGAGATCCGCCACCTGTTGCAGACCTACCTGGAGAAGAACGGTTACAGGGTCAGCACGGCGGCGGAGGGCGGCGGCATGTGGCAGATGCTGGAGCGCGGCCGTGTCGATCTCATCGTCCTCGACCTGATGCTGCCCGGGGTCGACGGCATGGAGCTCTGCCGGACCCTGCGCGTGCGCTCCAGGATACCGGTCATCATGCTGACGGCGCGGGGCGACGAGATGGACCGCATCCTGGGACTGGAGATGGGCGCCGACGACTATCTGCCGAAACCCTTCAGCGCCCGGGAGCTGCTGGCCCGCATCAAGGTGATCCTGCGGCGGGTGCGCGACATGCCGATCGACCCCCTGGCCGACGCCCCGGAGAGGCTCGCCTTCTCCGGTTGGACGCTGGACACCCGCACCCAGCACCTGCACTCACCCGACGCACTGGTGGTGCCGCTCAGCAGTGCCGAATACCGATTGCTGCACGTGCTGCTGACCCACCCCAACCGGGCATTGACGCGGGATCAGCTGCTCGACCTGACCCAGGGCCGGGAGAGCGGCCCCTACGATCGCAGCATCGACGTCCTGATCGGTCGCCTGCGCAAGCACCTGGGAGACGACGCCAAGCAGCCAAACCTGATCAAGACCGTGCGCGGCCGCGGTTACCTGTTGGCCAGCAAGGTCGTACCGACACTCTGAGCGGAGCGGTGGCAATGCGTTTGTTTCCAAAATCCCTCTTCGGCCGCCTGGTGCTGGTGTTGTTGTCGGGGCTGGTGCTGGCGCAGCTGCTCACCGCCTTCATCCTGCTGCGCGACAGGGGGCAGGTGCTCTACGAGGCGGTGCGCCAGAACCTGATCGTGCGCACGGCAGGCATTGTGCGGCTGCTCGACACGCTGACGCCGACGGAACGGCAGCGGCTGCTGCCCCTGCTCTCGGGACCCGAGTTGCAGATCGTGCTATCGCCCCAGGCGCTGCCGTCCGAAGACGCCGAGCCCGACTCCCGACTCGCCGCCGACGTGGTAAGACTCCAGCTCCAGTCACGCATCCCGGAGCGGAGAGAGATCCGGGTTTCGGTGGAGGGATCGGTGATGCCATCGACCATGCAGGGCATGCATCGGCGCATGATGGGCGGCCCCCCCATGTCCGGGCCCTGGGCCTACGCGCGTGGCGTGCATGCCATGGCCCGCTATTTCCGCATTCAGATCGAGCTGGCTGACGGCAGCTGGGTGCGTTTCGAACGCGGTCTCCCGGAGGAGATGTTCGACTGGCCCGTGACGCTGCTGATCGCGCTCAGCGTGCTGCTGCTGAGCGTGATTCTGCTCTCGCTCTTCGGCGTCCACTCCATCGTCCGTCCCCTGCGGGAGCTGCGGCAGGCCGCCGAGGGTCTGGGCAAGGATATCCACCAGCCACCGCTGGAACTGACAGGACCCTACGAGGTCAGGGAGACGGCGCGCGCCTTCAACACCATGCAGCAGCGACTGAAAAACTACATCGAGGACCGGGCGGGGATTCTCGCCGCCGTCTCGCACGATCTGAAGACGCCGTTGACGCGCATTCGCCTGCGCACGGAGCTGATGGACGACGACGAACTGCGCGAAAAGACCCAGAAGGATCTCGACGATATGGAGACCATGGTCACGGCCACCCTCGATTTCATGCGCGGTACCGAAACGGGAGAAACCAGCCAGCGTATCGATCTGATGGCCCTGCTGGAGAGTGTGCAGCAGGATGCGGAAGAGGCCGGCAAGCCGGTGTCGATCGAAGGGAGGATCGTCTCGCCCTACACCGGTAAACCGCTGGCGCTGAAACGCTGTCTCGTCAACCTGGTGGAGAATGCGGTCCGCTACGGCGGAAGCTGTGAAATCACTGTCGAGGAACGAGAGCGGGATGTGGTGATCACTATCTGCGACCGGGGGCCGGGAATTCAGGAAAGCATGCTGGAGAAGGTCTTCGACCCCTTCGTTCGCGTGGAGAACTCCCGCGCGCAACATACCGGCGGCAGCGGCTTGGGCCTCGGCATCGCCCGCAATATCGCGCGCGCCCATGGCGGCGATCTGACACTCTCCAATCGCCCCGAAGGCGGGCTATGCGCCAGGCTGCTGCTCCCTAAATGATCCATCCACGAGCTACTTGGGCGGTTTGTTGCAACAGGCCGACGGGGGTGTCCTGGCATTCTCCCTGGCGGTTTCGTCAGAAAAACGATACCAGTTCCCCTTCAACCGGCTCCACCAATTGAGTAGAGGCGGAAATCCCGTCTGCTCCAACTTCTCCACGATGCGCAGATAGTTCACTCGACTGGCATCGTAGCGTATTTCGAGTCGATGCTTTCCAACGTCGGCTACCGCGATAACTACGCCGGACAGTTCAGTAACGGCGCGCTCGACAGCGAGACCATCGGCCCGGTGCGAGAGCGAGGGAAGCCGTATTCGACGTCGTACTTCCCAGGGTCCCGAAGGTTTTAAGCTGGCATGAGCTTTCATACAGACTCCGATTAGCTGGACAGGCTCAGGTTCAACCGAATTGCACTTCACAAGACGTCATCAATCCAATCAGCCGCTTTGAAAATCCACACTCATTTCACCTGAATGCTGATCTTCTCGGACATCAGGGCTGGGGCCTGGGGTTCATGTTCCTCGTCGCCGAGCAGCAGTTGCAGGGTATGTTTACCCGGAGGCAGCTCCAGCACAGCCTCGGTCTGCCCCTGGTCGAAGTGCAAATGGTGTTTGTCTCTTGGGATGGGATTGTCCAAATCGGGCGGCGTATCCACATCGACCAGCAAATGGTGATGCCCGGCTGTGTGACGGATCTTCCCCTTGGTGCCGGCCGGTGTGATACCGAAGCCCTCAATGCCGAATTTGACTTTGAACGGACTTTCGACCACCGCCCCGTCTTCGATTCCGATGAAGAAGATTCTGGCATTCTGCGGTGGTGTATGGGCCGCGACAGATAGTGATGTCAGCAGCAGTAAAAGGGTGATCAACGGATTCAGTTTGCTCTTCATGACGCACCCTATTGGTTGTGACGGGCATAAACGCTTGTCCTGCCGTCGGGTTGAAATGCCAGTACCTCATAGGGATCCTTTCTCGGCCCCTCCATGCCCGGCGAGCCCATCGGCATACCCGGAGCGGTAAGCCCCTTTACCGGCAGCTTTTCCCTGAGCAGACGCACGATGTCGGCGGCGGGCACATGGCCTTCGATCACGTAATCGCCCACTTGCGCGGTGTGGCAGGACTGCAGCCGCTGGGGCACGCCCATCGCGCGCTTGACGGGATCCATGTTGAGGCGGTCGTATACGGTCACACTGAAACCGTTCTCTTTCAGGTGGCTGACCCATTCCTTGCAGCAACCGCAGGTCGGGCTTTTGTAGACCACCACTTCCTCCGCCTGGGCGGGCGGCTGGTTGATCAACAGCCCGCCGGCGAGCAGCGCGCCCCCAACAAGCAGGGAACCCGCCAGGGTGGCGAGTTTGACGCTTCGCTTGGAGTTTTTGTTGCTTCGCTTGTTCATCGCTATCTCCTTTGTGTGTTCGGTTCGATCCACCGAATGATGTTTTGCCATTAAAAAACCTTACTGATTACCCACATCACTTTGTCAAATAATTTGCCGCCTACCGCAGTTTCAAGTGTTGAGTTGAGGGATTCGCTACGCTCACTGGTTATTGCCCCCTCTCCCTGGCCCTCTCCCGCAAGGGGAGAGGGGACGCTCTGTGAGAATGCAGTGAAGGCTTCCAGCCTGGGTGTAGAGCGCGCTCCCGAGTTATAGCCGTGCCTGATACGTGCATTCCCTCTCCCCTTGCGGGAGAGGGCCAGGGAGAGGGGGTTAAAATGCGTGAGGACAGTGAACACCTTCTATTCGATTCAACCAGAGCCATCGGATTCATCAGCCTTTTGTGATCGGCCGCAATCGATTCTCGGCCTGTGTATTGCGTTCATGCCAGATGCGGTAGGTCTCGTCCGGCCAGTGGGTCTGCACCCAGGCCAGGATGTCGTCGATCTGCCCGGCGGTGAGCTTGTCGGCGAATCCGGGCATGGTGCCGCCCAGCGGCACACCGCCTATCCTGACCGTACGCTGCAGCACGGACAGGGGGTGGTGCCAGGTGTGGGCCGTGCCGTTCAGGGGCGGCGGAGGATACTTGCCGTTGGCCAGCGGCGTACGCCAATCCGGGGTGCCGGAGGCGTCCGGCTTGTGGCATTCGGCACAGTGTGTTTGAAACAGGTCACCACCCCTTTGCACCTGCGCCTGGGTATACCAGCGTTCAGACGGTGGGATTGGTGAGCCTGGTGTCGGTTCGCCACTGCCGGCTGTTACCGTTTGCTTGTCACCGCATCCCGACAAAACAACCACGACCGGCAGCAATGACATGATCCAAAGTCGTCTCTTCATTCTCTGATACCTATTTTCACATCGCACCCTTCCATCCCTGGAATCGGGTGCATTGGCTGAATCCGATGTTTTCATTGGGTCAGAACCAGGCACGAATACCGGCCACGATCTGGGTGTCGCTGGTGTCCTCGCCCTCGGCCTCGGCGAAGTCGGCGGTATCGCCGAACTGTTTGCTCCAGTTGACGCCGATATAGGGGGCGAACTCGCGCCTGATCTCGTAACGCAGACGCAGTCCGAGCGACAGGTCGGAGAGGCCCGAGCCGATGCCCCGCTCTGCGTCGTCCTTGCTGTAGAGATTCATCGTCAGTTCCGGCGCCAACACCCAGCGCTGGGTGAGCATGTACTCGTACTCCGCGTCCAGGCGCGCATTGACCCGACCCGACTCGCCGATGAACAGCCCGGCGTCCACCTCGAACAGATAGGGCGCCAGCCCCTTGAAGGCGAGCGCCAGGTAGTCCCGGTCCGGTTTGGGTTTGATATCGCGACGCCAGCCGGCTTGAAAATCCCAGAAAGGCGCGATGGCGCGGCTGTAGAGCAGCTGTATTTCCGCCTCCTCGGTTTCACCGTCGACCCGCTCCACATCGGTCTTGAACCAGAACTTGTGCAGGTCATAGCCGGCCCAGGCCTCCGCCTCCAGCACCAGCGGGTTGGGACCGTCGGTGATGCGCGTCTCCAGTTGGTCGATCATCACTTTGGTGACCAGCGGATCGTCCTTGCCGCCAGCGAAGACCGGCAGCGACAATCCCATTGCCAGCAGGGCCACTGTAATTCTTTTCATTCGTAAACCTCCTCAGCTGACAATGACGGTGCGGAACATGCCGAGCATGTGGTAGAGCAGATGGCAGTGGTAGGCCCAGCCCCCTTCCGCATCCACGGTCACCCGGTAACTGATGCGCGAGCCCGGCTGCACGATTACCGTGTGCTTGCGCGGCAGAAAGTTGTTGTCCCCCGTCTCCAGGTCGCTCCACATGCCGTGCAGGTGCATCGGGTGGTTCATCATGGTGTCGTTGACGAAGGTGATGCGCAGGCGTTCGCCCAGCTTCCAGCGCAGGGGCTCGGCGTCGGCGTGC
>JBNKYJ010000183.1:0-31125 GCA_050300835.1 Sedimenticolaceae bacterium | reverse complement strand
GATCCGCAGCCCCTCCATGCGGGGGGTGGCCGAAGAGGCCCCCGAAGCCTACAAGGACGTCAGCGCCGTGGTCGAAGCCAGCGAGCGGGCGGGACTGGCGCGCAAAGTGGCAAAGGTACGGCCTCTGATCTGTATCAAAGGCTAACCGTCAGTCGGGCAGAAGGCCTCCCTCATTCCATGCCCACGGCATGCTGCTCTATGGCTTCAACAACTGCCGTGTCGAATCTTGACCTGCTGTCAGTGATCTGTGGGATTTGGCTCAGCTGTTCACTACGACAGCGGTCACCAGGACAATGGCCTCCGTCACCTCCAGCAGGGCGCCCGCGGTATCGCCGGTGGTGCCGCCGAGGCGCCTCGACATGAGCCAACGCAGGAACAGGAATGCGGCAGCCGTGGCGCACAACAGGAAGAAACCTGTCCGGCCCAGGCCCAGGACGGTCAGGCTCGCGACCCCGATGAGCATGGCCAGGCACGCGCTTCGCGGCATATGCTGCGCCAGCAGAGCACCGAGCCCGCCCGGCCTGACATAGGGGGTGGTCAGAAACAGCGCCACCAGGGCGGAGCGCCCGAGCAGCGGTGTCAGGATCAGGGGCGTCAGCGCCTGCTGCGAAAGCAGGCTCGCGATGGCGGTGAACTTGAGCAGCAACACCAGCACCAGCACCACCACCGCGATGGGACCGCTGCGGGGGTCCTTCATGATGGCAAGGGTCCGCTCCCGGTCACCGTAGCCCCCCAGCCAGGCGTCGGCACTGTCGGCCAGTCCGTCCAGATGCAGCCCACCGCTCGCACCCACCCAGAGGCTGAGCAGCAGCGCAGCCGCCAGCAGATCGGAGAGGCCTTCGAACAGCCAGGCGCAGCCGGCCAGCATCAGGCCGATCAACAGACCCACCAGGGGATAGTGGAGCAGAGAACGGCCGCTCTCCTCCCCGCCCGGCGGCGGCCGCAGTTCGATCGGCAGCAGGGTCAGGAACTGCAGGGCGATCAACAGGGGTCTGAGCCTGATCATGGCCTTGGAAAGCTCTCTCCGTCCCTCTCTTCCCGCTCCATCCAGCCGCGGATCGCCGAACGGGAGGTGAAGAGGCGCTTGAGCCTGCCCTGCTCCAGCTGCACTCCGAACAGGGCGGCCTGCCCGACCTCGATCTGCAGCAGCCGGTCGAGGGGCCAATCCTGAAGATGGCACAGCAGCATGCGGATCACCCCGCCATGGGTGACCAGCAGCAGGCGCTTGCCGGCATGCCGCTGACGGAGCGATTCCCAGGCCGTCACCACCCGCCGTTGGAAATCGGACAGGCGCTCTCCCCCCGGGGGGGGATGGTTGGCGGGATCGCGCCAGAAGTCGCCCAGGGCGGCGGGGCATTCGGCCATCAGCTCAGCGGCGCTGCGGCCCTCCCAGTCGCCGAAGTCGATCTCGGCCAGGTCCGCTTCGAGGACCAGGGGCAGTCCTTGCTCCCGGGCGACCGCCTCGGCGAAGGCGGCGCAGCGCCGCAGGGGCGAAGCGATCACCAGATCCCAGCAGCAGAGCCCCTCGGTGGCCGCACGCATCTGCACCCATCCCATGGCATTCAGGGGATCGTCGGTGCGCCCCCGGTAGACGCTGCCACCCTCCACCTCACCGTGACGCAGCAGTCCCACGAAGGTCACGGATGCTTCTCCGCCACCCCCGCCTCGGCAAAGGTGGCCATCCCGTTATGCAGGGCACAGGCAAGGCGCAACAGGGGCACCGCAGTGGCCGCACCGCTGCCCTCCCCCAGGCGCATGCCCAGGTCGAGCAGGGGCTCAGCCTCCAGGGCCTGGAGCACGGCCCGGTGACCCGGCTCGGCCGAGGCGTGGGCGAACAGCATCCAGGCCGAGGCACCGGTACAGAGTCGCGCCGCCACCAGCGCCGCCACCGAGCTGATGAAGCCGTCCACCAGCATCGGCAATCCCATATGGGCGCAGGCCATGTAGGCTCCGGTGAGAGCCGCGATCTCGAAGCCGCCGAGGCGGCGCAGCGCCTCCAGGGGTGCGCCATCGATCTCATGATGGAGCGCCAGAGCGCGGCGGATCACCTCGACCTTGCGGCTCACGCCCGCGCCGTCCAGCCCCGTGCCCGGGCCGGCGATGGCCTCGGGTTCGGCATCCAGCAGGGCACAGGCCAGGGCCGCCGCCGCCGTGGTGTTGCCTATGCCCATCTCCCCGCCGATGAAGAGCTGCGCGCCGGCCAGCTTGGCCCGCTCGGCCGCCTGGCGTCCCGCGTGCATGGCCCGGGCGAGCTGCTCCCCGTTCATGGCCGCTGCCCGGCAGAAGTTTTCGCTGCCGGGACCCAGCTGGAGATTGAGCACCTTCGGCAGGGGTCCCGGATCCGCCACCGTGCCCAGATTGATCACCTCCAGCCCCGCGCCCAGGGTGTCGGCCAGCACACAGATGGCGGCCCCGTCATGGGCGAAGTTCGCCACCATCTGGGCGGTCACCGCCTGGGGAAAGGCGGAAATCCCCTCGGCGGCGACGCCATGGTCGGCGGCGAAGATGGTGATCTTGATCCGTTCCAGTTCGGGTCGGGGCGTCCCCTGCAGGGCCGCCAGCCGGATGGCGATCTCCTCGAGCCGGCCCAGCGCCCCCGGCGGCTTGGTCAGGTTCTGCTGGCGTTCGATGGCGGCGGCCCTGGCCGCCTCGTCCGGCTCGGCGCCGGCGATCTGGAGCCACTCGGTGGTGTCGTTCAACGGTTCTCTCCTTTCAATGTCAGTGGCAGGCCGGCGACCGTCAGCAGCACCCGCTCGCAGATCTGCGCCAGCTCCTGATGCAGCCAGCCGCTCTCGTCGCAGAAGCGGCGGCTGAGTTCGCCCATCGGGGTCACCCCCAGGTTGGTTTCGTTGCCTACCAGAATGATTGTGCCGGGAAGCTCCGGCAGTGCTTCGAGCAGCGCCTCGCGCTCGCCTCGGAAGCGGGCGGGATCCGGATCCAGCAGCAGGTTGGTGAGCCAGAGCGTGAGGCACTCCACCAGCACGCAGTGGCCCTCCCGGGCGTGAAGCCGCAGCGCCTGCGCCAGGTGGCAGGGCTCCTCCACCAGCCGCCAGTCGGCGGGGCGGCGCGCCTGATGGTGGGCGATGCGCGCCGCCATCTCCTCATCCCCGGCCTGGGCCGTCGCCAGGTAGGTCACCGGCAGCCCGCTCTGTTGGGCCAGCTGTTCGGCCAGACGGCTCTTGCCGGAGCGCACACCGCCCAGGATCAGGGTTTTCATGACGGCCCTCCGCTGGCCTTGAGTCCGAACAGAGCCCGCAGCCGGGGCCGATCGAGATGCTGCTCCACCGTATCGGCCAGGCGCTCGATCTCCGCCTCCCGCCGCTGGCGGTAGTCCTGCTGCTGCACCGCTCCGGCACCGGCCCACTGCAGCAGGGCCTGGCAGGCGGCTCCCTGCTCGAACAGGCCGTGCAGGTAGGTGCCGAGTATCCGGCCGTCCTCGCTGAGGGCGCCTTCATCGCCCTCGGGCAGATGGACCGCGGGACGCCGCAGGGCCTCGCCCCGGGTCACCCCGGCATGGATCTCATAGCCCTCCACCGGCGCGTCGGCGATGGCCAGCCGCCCGCGCCGGTTGCGCAGTTGCTTTTCGGGTTCCAGCCGGGTCTCCAGCTCGAGCAGGCCGAGCGCGTCGATGCCGCCGGGGGGACCTTCGATGCCCAGGGGATCCTCGATGCGCCGGCCCAGCATCTGGTAACCGCCGCAGAGTCCGATCAGCCTGCCCCCGTAGCGCAGGTGGCGCCGGATCGCCGGTTCCCACCCCTGGCGGCGCAACCAGTCGAGATCGGCCCGTACGTTCTTGCTGCCGGGCAGCACGATCAGGTCAGCGCCGGGGATCGCCGCGTCAGGGCCCACATAGCGCAGATCCACCTGGGGATGGAGGCGCAGGGGATCGAGGTCGGTATGGTTGCTGATATGAGGCAGGGCCGGCACGATGACGCGAAAGCGCTCCGCACTGTCATCCGCATCGACCGCATCGATGGGCAGCGCATCCTCCGCCTCCAGATGCAGGCCGTGAAGATAGGGCAGCACCCCCAGCACCGGCTTGCCGGTGGTCCGCTCCAGCCAGTCGAGCCCCGACTGCAGCAGCCCCAGGTCGCCGCGAAAGCGGTTGATGACGAAGCCGGCGACACGCTCCCGCTCCGACTCGCTGAGCAGGGCCAGGGTGCCGACGATATGGGCGAAGACACCGCCCCGGTCGATATCGGCGATCAGCACCACCGGACAATCCACCACCTCGGCAAAGCCCATGTTGGCGATGTCGTTGTCACGCAGGTTGATCTCGGCCGGGGAGCCGGCCCCCTCGACCACCAATGCCTCATAGCCCTCCGCGAGACGCCGATAGGAGTCCAGCACCGCCCCTCTGGCCTCGGCCTTGTAGCGGTGGTAGTCGAGGGCCTCCTGGTTGCCGATGGCCCGCCCCTGGACGATCACCTGGGCACCGGTATCGGTGTTGGGCTTGAGCAGGATCGGATTCATGTCGGTGTGGGGTGCCAGCTCGCAAGCCTGGGCCTGCACCGCCTGGGCGCGTCCGATCTCCCCCCCTTCGGGGGTCACAGCGCTGTTCAGCGCCATGTTCTGGGGTTTGAACGGGGCCACCCTGACCCCCTGGCGACGCAACCAGCGGCAGAGGGCGGTCACCAGCAGACTCTTGCCGGCATCGGAAGTGGTGCCCTGCACCATCAGTGTGGGGGTTTTCAAAGAGACGCCTCCAGAGCTGTTTCCAGTCGCAGCCACTCCCCCTCCTCCCCTGGCAGGCCAAAGCGCAGGCTTGCGGGATGGGTGAAACGGCGGATCAAAATCCCGCGCTGCGCCAGGGCATCCTGCAGCGCCTCGGCCCGCGGGGTCTCCAGCCACTGAAACAGGGCGCAGCCTCCGTCGGGCCTGAGGCCCTGGCGGCAGAGCAGCCCGTGCAGCCGCTCCCCCGCCAGCCGCAGCTGCGGCCGCGCTTCCCGCTGCCAGAGCCGGTCGCCAAGCGCGCCGGCGGCTGCCCGGCGGGAGGGGCCGCTGATGCTCCAAGGCCCCAGCTGGTCGGCCAGCAGTTCCAGCAGCTCGGCCTGGGCGAAGACAAAACCGACCCGGGCCCCGGCCAGTCCGAAGAACTTGCCCAGGGAGCGCAGCACGATCAGGCCGGGGCGGAGGTGGGGAAGCAGACTCAGTTCCGGTGTTGCATCCATGAACGCCTCGTCCACCACCAGCCAGCCATCACGGGCAGAGAGGCGGGCATGCCACGCCAGCAGACGCTGCAGAGGATAGAGCACACCGGTGGGATTGTTGGGCCGCACCAGCACCAGCACATCCAGTTGCGGCAGTGCGGCTTCGATTTCCTCCTCGTCAGCCAGGGACCGAACCCGGTGTCCGGCCCGGCTCCAGGCCTGGCGATGCTCCGCGTAGCTGTTGGCGAGAAGACCGACCCGGCAGGGCGGGCGCAGCCGGGGCAGCGCCTGGATGGCGGCCTGGGAACCGGCCACCGGAAGCAGCCGGTCCACGCCATAGTAGGCCCTTGCCGCCGCTTCCAGACCGTCCTCAGCCTCCGGCAGTCGAGCCCAGGTATCCGCCGCAAATGCCGGCACCGGCCAGCCATGGGGGTTGATCCCGGTGGAGAGATCGAGCCACTCCTCGACGGGGATGCCGTAGGTCCGGGCGGCCTGCCGCACTTTTCCGCCGTGCTCAAGCATGGCTGATCAGGGCTACCAGCAGCAGCAGTGAAAGCCACAAGATGAGACTGGTGCGGACCAGGCGAAGCGCGCGTCCGATATCGGCGGCCCCGGGCGCTTCACCCCAGCCGAGGGTCGGGCGCTGGTGCAGACAGCCCTGGTAGATGGCCGCTCCGCCGAGCCTGACACCGAGGGCGCCGGCGCCCGCCGCCATCACCGGCCCGGCATTGGGGCTCTCCCAGGCCGCGGCCTGGGTGCGCCAGCAATCCAGTGCCCGCCGGCCGTGACCGAGCAGGGCGTAGCTCAGTGCGGTGAGCCGTGCCGGCAGCCAGTTGAGCAGGTCGTCGAGACGCGCCGCCGCCCAGCCGAACTCCCGGTAGCGTGCGTTGCGATAGCCCCACATGGCGTCCAGGGTATTGGCCAGGCGATAGAGCAGACAGCCCGGCGCGCCGGCGACGAGGAACCAGAAGAGCGCACCGAAGACCCCGTCATTGCCGTTCTCCAGCACCGACTCGGTGGTGGCGGCGCTGGCCTCCAGGGTGGCCTCGTCACGGCTGACCATGCGTCCGGCCAGCCGGCGCGCGGCCGCCGGGTCATCCGCCTCCAGGGCCTGCATCACCGCCTCGGCGTGCTGATGCAGACTGCGGTGACCGATGGTGAGATAGAGCACCAGCAAACTGAACAGCGCGCCGGCATAAGGCAGGCGCACCAGCGCGAAGGTGGCCGCCACGAAGGGTAACAGCAGCAGCGCCAGGGCCAGGAGACCGCGCAGCCGCCTGCTTGCCGAGGGGAGTTCCGGAGTGCCGTAGAAGCGGCCCTCCAGCGTGGCGGCGAGCCGGCCGAATCCCACCAGGGGATGGCATCGGCGCGGCTCTCCCGCCAGCCAGTCGAGCAGGACGGCTCCCAGGGCTACCAGGGCGGTGGTCGCGAGGGTCATCGCCAACGGGGCGCGGTGCCCCGCACCTCAGCCGACACTGGCGCCCGCCCGGCCCCACTTGCCGCGAGCCAGGCTGAAGAGGGCGTGCACCACCGCGGTCAGCCCCAGATAGAGGGCCACGACCCGCAGGTTGGCCGGCAGATACTGCGCCAGGCGGCCGGCGAACTCACTCAGGGTGGGCTCCACGAAGCGCCCGGAGAAGAAGTAGAAACCACCGCTGGAGATCAACTCGCAGCCGAGGGTCCCCGCCAGCGCCAGCAGCGCCAGGGGGATGAGATCGCGTCTGCCGAGTTCAGTGCGGTTGCGGTAGCTGCGTCCGGCAAACCAGAGCGTAGCGTAGGCCGGGACCAGGAAGAGATAGGCGTTGGTAACACAGAAGCTGCTGACGCCGCCCCAGGTGATGGCGACATAGTCCATGCCGGCCGCCAGCAGGAAGAGCGCGGCGAAGGCCGAACGCCAGGGCAGATAGAGGCCGGCCAGAAAGAAGATCGCCCAGGAGGCGTCCGGCAGATGGACCGGGGTGAAATCGTGATGCCCCCGGGTCGCCAGCATCAGCAGGGCGAGCAGCGAGGCGACAATAGCTTGATGGTGTTGCTTGAGTGATGGCATGGCTCAGTACCTCCTTAGGACTGATAGTTCAGGGTCAGGTAGAAACTCCGCCCGGGCTGGTTGTAGAACGCGGCGGTCTCGTAGGTTTTGTCGAAGAGATTTTCAAACCGCCCCTGCAACTGCCAGGCCGGGCTGAAGCGGTAGCTGGCCCGCAGATCCAGGGTGCCGAAGCCTCCCAGGCGCCGGGTATTGGCCAGATCGTCATAGCGTTTGCCCTCGGCCAGCAGGGTCGCGCCCAGGGCGTAGGCGCCGAAGTCCCGGTCGAGATCGACGCGCAGCGACTGGCGTGTTCTGCGTGGCAGCAGGTTGCCGTCGTTGGCGGCGCCGGAATCATCCCTGGGATCGAGCAGGGACAGGCTGGCGCTGGTTTGCCAGGGGCCGATGGCGGCATCGATGCGGGCCTCGACACCCTGAATCTTTGCCTGACTGATGTTGGCCGCCGAACGGGAGGCGGCATCGTAGGCGATCAGCTCATCGATGCGGCTCCGGTAGGCGCTGAGAGACCATGAGCCCCATGCCGTTCCCCCCTGCAGCCCGATCTCCAGACTCGCCGACTCCTCAGGCTGCAGCTCCGGGTCGCCATAGTAGGGATAGTAGAGTTCGTTGAAGGAGGGCGCCTTGTAGGCGGTAGCGTAGGAGGTCCACAGGCGCAGACCGGGGTTGAGGCTGTAGCCCCAGGCGGCGGCACCGGTGGCATGGCTGCCGAAAATCTCATGCCGGTCCTGACGCAGGGAGAACTGCAGATCCTGGGCGGAGACCGTCCCCTGGTATTGCAGGAAGTAGCCCCGGTTGTCGAGCTCGGTCACGGCGTAGTCCACGGAGCTGTCCACCTGGTCCTGCTGGTAGTCGATACCCAGGGTGAGCAGCTGCTCGCTTGCCAGTTCCAGATCGTTCTGCAACGACAGGCTGTTTCTTTGCGTGTCGAAGGTCGAGGAGTAGACGCCATCCTTGAAATTGTCCGACTCGTCCCAGGTCCGTCCACCCGTCAGGGTCAGCTGCCAGATGTCGGCCGGGGCGTATCTCAGCGTGCCGCCCACCACCTGCTGGCGGGTCTCTGACTCGTTTTGATAGCTGCCGTCGAACGCGTTCTCAGCATCCGTGCGCAGGCTGTGAAAATCGACCTCGAGGCCGTTCTCGAAGCGGTAGCCGGCCCGCAGGCTGGCCGATTCGTTGCGATACCCGTCCCTGTCGGGCTCATCGGTCCAGCAGCCGCCCACGCCGGCGTATCCCCGGCAGGAGTCGATGCCGTCCGTATCGCTGAGGGCCAGATCGACGCTGTACCAGCCCCGCTCGCTGCCGCCGGAGAGCCCCAGGGAGCCGCCGCGGCTGGCGTTGCTGCCAAGATCGAGGCTGACGCGGCGCTTGAGGTCGCCACCCCCCCGCCGGGTGAAGATCTGAACCACGCCACCTAGTGCCTCCGAACCGTAGAGACTGGAACGGGGACCACGCACGATCTCGATGCGCTCGATCTGTTCGATGGGCAGATCCTGGAGCGCCGCGACGCCGGTCGTCGCCGATCCCAGCCGGATACCGTCGAGCAGCACCAGCACATGGTCGGACTCGGTACCGCGCATAAACAGGGAGGTGATCTTGCCGGCGCCACCGTTGTTCGAGAGGGTGATACCGGGCAGGCCGCGCAGCAGGTCCTGAACGGAGTGAACCTGCAGGCGTTCGATATCCTGCCGGGTGATGACGCTGACCGAGGCGAGCTGCTCATCCTCGGTCTGGGCGGTGCGGGTCGTGGTAACGATGATCCGGTCGAGTTCCGCCGCCTGGAGCGTCGAGGCGAAGCACGACATGAGCGTCCCTGCCACGAGACAAGTGATGTTTTTCATGAGCTTGATTTCCTTTCGCGTGCACACCCGCACGCTGAGCACAACCACAAGCATCACGAAGGAGACAGGGAATAGGGCGAGAGCGGGAAGCCCGTCCAGCCATGCACCGCCCTCCGCAATGCCAACCATTGGCGCCAGGCCGGTCTCCGGACTTACGAGGGCACAAGATCTGGTGCCGGGCGGATCGCCTTCCCACGCATCAGCGCAGTGGCTGTGTGATCCGCCGCAACTCGTTTACCGTTGCGGGGGCAGTGCCGGCATTGCCTCGACGGCGTTGTGGAGGAGTGACCGCCATCCCATGAAGTGATGGCAGATGGTTCCCCGGGTCGAATGCGCACCGGCTTCCCGTTTAATCCCAAGGGCGGACACCCAAGGGACACCTGAAGCACGAACGCGGAATGCTAATCCATTCCCATGACGATTTCCAGAGCACTCACCAATTTCGATTAGGGCTTCGACCGCAGGAGTCCTGCATCAGACCCGTATTGCCAAAAGCGCCGCTGCCGCGCATGAATCGACACCGCCGGCACAGCGTCACTTGCACAGACCGGCCATGAGATAACAGAATCACGTCTTTCGCGGTCTGGCGCCGGGCTCAGGGTGCCTATCCACCCAGCGCCCGTCCGCAGCCGCAGTTTTCAGTGCGATATCCTTTGGAGTGCCCTGCATGAGCCAGCTTTTCAGCCCCTACTCTCTCGGCAGTCAAACGCTCGAGAACCGCATCGTCATCGCCCCCATGTGCCAGTATTCGGCTGTCGAGGGAGAGGCGACCGACTGGCACCTGATCCATCTTGGCCAGCTGGCGTTCTCGGGAGCCGGGCTGCTCTATATCGAAGCCACCGCGGTCTCTCCGCAGGGGCGTATCTCCCCCAGTGACCTCGGGCTTTGGAACGACGCCACGTACAACGCCCTGGGCCGGGTACTCGAGGGTGTACGTGCCCACTCCAACATGCCCATCGCCATTCAGCTGGCCCATGCCGGCCGCAAGGCATCCACCGGTGTGCCCTGGAGCGGACGCGGACAGCTGACGCCAAGCGACGGTGGATGGCAGACTCTGGCGCCCTCCGCCCTACCCTGGGCCGAGGGCGAGGCACCCCCCCTGGCGCTCGATCGAGAGGCCATGCGGGAGATTCGTCAGGCTTTCGTCGAAGCCGCGCTTCGCGCCCACCGCCTGGGTATCGAAGTGATCGAAATCCATGCCGCCCATGGCTACCTGCTGCACCAGTTCCTCTCCCCGCTCTCCAACGTCCGCGACGACGCCTATGGCGGCTCACTGGAGAATCGCCTGCGCTTTCCACTCGAAGTCTTCGAGGCGGTACGCGCAGCGGTGCCGCCGGAGCTCCCGGTCGGCATCCGCATCTCGGCCACCGATTGGGTGGAGGGCGGTTGGGATATGGAGCAGAGCCTGGCGCTGGCGCGGGAACTGCAACGGCGCGACTGCGCCTTCATCCACGTCTCCAGCGGCGGCCTCTCGCCACAGCAGCAGATTCCGGCGGCACCCGGCTTTCAGGTGCCCTTTGCCGAACATGTCCGCCGGGAGACCGGCCTGCCGACCATCGCGGTCGGTCTCATCACGCAACCGGAACAGGCGGAGCGGATCGTCGCCGAGGGTCAGGCGGACCTGGTGGCGCTGGCGCGCGGCATGCTCTACAACCCGCATTGGCCCTGGCATGCCGCCGCAGCCCTCGGCGCCCAGGTCACGGCACCACCCCAGTACTGGCGTTCGGCTCCGGCGGGCGCGGGCAAGCTGTTCAAGCGCTGAAAGCGGTGACGCGGGCAGGTACGGGCCTAGCCCGCCTAGCCGAGATGGGGCGTCTCCAGATAGACGGCTGACTGCATCTCCTTGAGACGGCTGACGGTGCGCTGGAATTCGAATTTCAGGCGTGTACCGCTGTAGATCTCGTGCGGAGGGTTCTCCGCGCTGACCACCAGCTTGACCTTGCGATCATAGAAGACGTCGATCAGATTGATGAAGCGGCGTGTGCGGTCGTCCCAGGTGCCGTCGAGATGGGGGATGTCGGAGATGAACACGGTATGGTGGCTGCGCGCCAGCTCCAGATAGTCGTTCTGCCAGCGGGGCGGTCCGCACAGCGCATTGAAGTCGCACCAGATCACGCCGCCGCCCCGCTTGAAGAAACGGATCGGGCGGCCCGGCACCTGAAAACGACCCAACTCCTCCGCCGCCTCGCCGGCCAGGCGGTCGAACTCCCGGTTCATGCTCACCGTCGCCGCATCCCCCAGGGGCGTGTGATAGACCGATGAGGCCTCGAAGAGCTGCAGCCGGTAGTCCCGCTGACCCGCCAGTTCGATGACACGGTTGTTGCGTTTCAGGACATCGATGGCGGGCAGGAAACTGTCACGCTGAATACCGCCCAGATAGAGATTGTCGGGCGCTTGGTTGGAGGTGGTGACCAGGGTGATGCCGGCCCGTTCCAACGCCTCGAGCAGTCCCCGCAGCAACATCGCATCGCCGATGTCGATGACATGAAACTCGTCCAGGCAGAGTACCCGGAAGCGCTTCGCCATCTCACCGACGATCAGATCCATGGGAGCCGCCCTGCCCTCCATCTGCCTCAGCGCCGCGTGCATCTGCCGCATGAAACTGTGGAAGTGGTGGCGTTCGACGCCGAGTCCCTGATCGTGGCTGCAGAACATGTCCATCAGCCAGGTCTTGCCGCGGCCGACACCACCCCAGAGATAGAGCCCCCGCACCGGCAGCGTCTGGCGTTTCCACAACCAGCCCTTGGTCTGCGGTTTACGTCGCAGGGTTTCGGCCAACTGATCGAACGCCGTCAGCACCAGTTCCTGATCGACATCCCGATGGAAACCATCCTGCTGGACAATATCCTGATAGTGCTGGATCAATGTCATGTCGTTTGGCTGTTCTCCAAGGCGTTACCGGCGCTGTCATGACAGGCCCGCTGCTGTGTCAAAGACGCCCTGTTTTTTTGTCTGCGCACAGGTCCCGGATAGCAGCCGCTCTCGACCTGCATCCAGGGCACACCATAACACACACCCTGTTTCGGCTCCTCAGGGGACGCGGTGGTGTACACCGCCTTTCAAGGCGCTCCGTCGGACACTGTATGCGACGCTATACTGGAGGGAAGTGGTGCCAGGCCTGCATCGTCAACGCTGCAACAGCCACGGCAGACGCCGGAGCATCTGTACGACCGGGCTCGGGGCCTATGCCAAAGACGCCAGAGGAACCCGAGATGGCGATTATCCGCATGCTGCTGCTCTGCCTGCTTTCGACAGCCAGCCTGTTGGGGCTTGCGGGCGAAACCACCTACCCGCCGGACAAGGTGGTCTACGACTTCTCGAGCCCGGATCCGGCGGCACTGGGTAGTCTGCTCGATCGGGCCGGCGAACTGCAGAAAATCTACGCCAACGATCCCTTCGAAGCCTCGATCATCATCGTCGTGCACGAAGCGGCGCTGACGCTCTTCGCGGCCGAAGCGGGCCGTTTCCAGGCCGAGCTGATGCAACGCGCGGCAAGCCTGACCCTGGGCGAGGTCATCCAGTTCAGACTCTGTGAAATGTCGGCCCGCATGCAGGGTCTCGAAGTAGACGGCTTCCCCGATTTCACCCAGCTCGTCCCGATGGCGGATGCAGAGTTGGTGCGCCTGCAGCAGGCAGGCTACGCCTACCTTCGTTGAGTCTCACCCGGCTCCGTTCAAGCGCACCCATGGCCTGCCTTCGCAGCCGTGACGGGGGATCAGGACCGCCCCATCATGCCCTTGATCGCGGCCGGGATGTCGGCGGGAAAGACCACCATCTTGCCGTTGTCCGACTTGGCCACGTTCTCCAGTGACTTCACATACTTCTCGCCCAGCAGGTAGACCACCGGCAACTCCTGGTTGCCGATCGCCTCGGTCACCAGCTGGATCGCCTTCTGGCTCGCCTGGGCCAGCACCACCTGGGCCTCGGCATCCCGCCTGGAGGCCTCGAGCCGGCCCTCCGCCTCCAGGATGGCCGCCTGTTTGTCGCCATCGGCGCGGGTCACGGTGGCGCGGCGCGCGCGCTCGGCGGCCGCCTGTTCCTCCATCGCCTTCTGCATGGTGCCGGAGGGGTTGATGTCCTGGATCTCCACCGTCTTCAGGGTGATGCCCCAGTCGGAGATATCGTCGGAGATGGAGGTCTTCAAGTGCGCCTTGATCATGTCGCGCGACGACAGGGCGTCGTCCAGATCCATCTCGCCGATGATCGAGCGCAGGGTGGTCTGGACCAGGGTCTGAATGGCGATCTCGTAATCCTCCACGCCGTAGACCGCCTTCTCGGGGGAGATGATATTGATGTAGGCCACCGCGTTGGCGATGATCACCGCGTTGTCCTTGGTGATGACCTCCTGGGAGGGGATGTCGAGCACGATATCCTTGGTCGTCACCTTGTAGGCCACCGAATCGACGTAGGGAATGATGATGTTCAATCCCGGCGCCAGCGTGACGTGATATTTACCCAATCGCTGCACCACCCATTTGTAGCCCTGCGGCACCAGACGCACGCCTTTCGCCAGCGTCACCAGCACCAGCACGAACAGGGCAACCACCACGTACAAACCTGCGTTCATCTCCATCTCCTGTTTTTACTCCTTCACAAGACCCGGTTAACAGGCCCTAGACCTTTTCCACCAGCAATGAATTCCCCGATACATCCTTCACCCGCACCCGGTCGCCGATGGCCAGGTTCTCCGACGAGATGATCTGCCACTCGTCGGTGCCGAGGATGGGGGCGGGGAAACGCATGCGACCGCGCCGCTCTTCGCCCGGCACGCTGATCACCTGACCGATCTCACCCACGATCGCCTCGCGCGAAAGTCCCGCCTTGGTGCGATCGATGGAGAGCGGCTTGAGATATTTGAACCAGGCCACTGCCAGCAATGAGGAGAGCAGGGTCCAGATGAAGATCTGCCAGCTGAGGGCGAGCGAGGGGGTGAAAAACAGAATGCCACCGACGATGATGGCGGCGACACCGAACCACAGAATGAAGAACGTGGTCAGAGCGATCTCGCTCAGCACCAGAAGTACGCCGAATACGATCCAGTGCCAGTACTCAATCACGAATGACATGCCGCTTCTCCCCGGTTTGGTTCATCCACCCTTATGGGTTTGCATAGGTTAACAACTTTTCGGCGGCCCGCCTGCCATGCAGTACGCGAAAATCGAAGCGGCAAGCATCGGGCACGCCGAGCAAAGGGGAAATAACAGGGATTCGGGGCAAACTCCGGCGACGGTCAGTTCTGCTCGAGTACCACTTGCAGGCGCTGTTCGATCTCATCCAGATCGGGAATGAAGGCCGGGCTCATATCGAGATCCACGGCCTGCCGTATCAGCGGATCCTCGCTCTCGTTTCCCGCAGCCGCGGGCAGCACGTTGTCGACGCTCACTCGCACCAGGCTAGGGATAGCCTGGACCACCAGCCCGAAATGGGAGAACCGGGGATGACTGTTGAGGGTATTCATGATGGCGATACGACCGCGATGTCCCGGCGTCACCACATCACCGCCCTGCATGGCCTCGAAGGAGACGACGGGAATCATGATGCCGCGCCAAACCAGGTTACCGAGTAACCAGTCCGGCGCATCCGCCACCGGATCGGGGGTCTGATAGCCCATCACCTCGGCGACAACGGCGTTGGGCAGGAGCAGCTGGCGGTTGCCCAGCGGGATCAGCACACTGCGCACCTCTTTCACCACCGCACTGCTCATCGTCTGTTCTCCGCCAGGACTTCATTGATACTGTCGAGCAACTCCGCTTCCTGATAGGGCTTGCCGAGACACTTCTTGACCCCGAGATCCATCGCCCGCTGGCGATGCTTGTCACCCACGCGGGAGGAGATCATGATGATGGGCAGGCCATAGTAGTCGACCGAGTTGTTGATATGGCGCGCCAGCTCGAAGCCGTCCATGCGCGGCATCTCGATGTCCAGCAGCATGATGTCGGGCACCTGCTCCTGCAGCAGCGCCACCGCCTCGACACCGTCTTTCGCCGTCACCACCTCCATATCGTTGCGCTCCAGCAGGCGGCTGGTGACCTTGCGCACGGTGATGGAGTCGTCCACCACCATGACCCGCAACCGGTCCTCGGCACGCTTGCGCTCGGCGGCGCGTACCTCTTCGGCACCCACGACGTGCGTCGCGTCCATACGCACCAGTGCGGCCAGGTCGAGGATCAGCGCCACGCGACCGTCGGCCAGGATGGTGCCGCCGGTGATCCAGCGCACGCTGCCGACCTGCTTGCCGAGGGATTTCACCACCACCTGGCGGGTACCCAGCAGTTCGTCGATCTGCAGCGCCACCTGATGCTCGCCGGTATGCAGCAACAGCAACGGCAGCCAGCGCGCGGTATCCGGCACTTCGTGCTGCCCAATGCCCATCATGCGTCCCAGATAGGAGACGGCATAGGTCTTGCCCGCATAGTTGTAACCGCTCTGCTCGCCGGCGTAGCAGGCCAGCAGATCCTTGCGACGGATACGCACCACGCCTTCCACACTGCCGTGCGGGATGGCGAAGACCTCTTCGCCGATGCGCAGCAACAGGGCGTCGGTGATGGCCAGGGTCAGCGGCAGACGGATGATGAAACTGGTACCGCGACCCGGCTGGGAATCGATCTCCAGCGAACCGCCCAGCTGTTTGACCTCGCTGGTGACCACGTCGAGGCCGACACCGCGGCCGGAAATCTGCGTGACCTCCTTGGCGGTACTGAAGCCGGGCAACAGCACGCACTGGATCAGGTCATCGTCGCTGACATCGGCATTGGGATCGATCATGCCTTGCTCGATCGCACGATGACGGATGGCATCGATGTCGAGCCCCTTACCGTCATCCGAAAGGGTGATCAGCACATCGTTCGCCTCGCGATCGAGGTAGAGCGAAATGCGGCCCACTGGCTGCTTGCCGACCTGCTCGCGCAGCAACGGCGGCTCGATGCCGTGGGAAACCGAGTTGCGCAGCAGATGCTCCAGCACAGGAATCATGCGGTTGAGGATACCGCGGTCGAGCTCGCCCTCGATGCCAAAGCACTCCAGATTGGCTTTCTTGTCGAGCTGCCCGGCGGTCTGCCGCACCAACCGTTGCAGACGCGGCACCAGCTGGGCGAAGGGCACCATGCGGGTACGCAGCAGGCCGTCCTGCAGGTCGGTCGAGATGCGTGACTGCTGCAACAGCAGGGTGTCGGTCTCGCGCTGCAGATCGGCGAGTGACTCGTTGATGTTGCCCAGGTCGTTGACCGTCTCGGCCAGTGCTCGCGAGAGCTGCTGGATGGTGGAGAAGCGGTCCATCTCCAGGGGGTCGAACTCGGCCTTCTCCCGATCGTCCTCGTGGTCCCTGTCCCAACGGTAGAGGATCTGAGCCTCGGTCTCGATTTCGAGATTGCGCAGCTGGGTATAGAGACGCGAAACGGTCTCCTCCAACTCGGCCAGGTTGAAGCCCAGTACACTGTTCTGCTGCTCCAGGCGGGCGCGATAGATACTCACCTCACCGGCGTGATTGACCAGCCGGTCCATGAGTACGCTGTTGACCCTGACCTGTTCCTTGTTGCGTTTGGCCGCCTCTTTGTCCTCAGGCTTCTTGCCGGTGAGCAGTTCGTCCAGGCCGCGATCGATGGGAATGACGTCGGCCGTGTGCATTTGCGGCATCTCTGCGGCAGCCTCGGTCGTTGTCCCGGCTTCACCCGGGATTGAGGACTCGGGTTCGATCTCCGACTTCTCCTGGATGGGCTCCACCAATCCTTTCATGGTGGTTTCCAGTTCCCCGCCGAGCAACGCATGCAGACTCTCAACCAATTCGTCGGAGGCAGGCACTTTGCCGGTGGAGCTGATGATCTCGATCTGGTGGGCCAGATAGTCGATGGCCTGGCGTGCCGCGTCGGTCACCACCGGTATGGGGTCGATCTCGTGCTCGGCCAGGGCGGTCATCAGCGACTCGACCGCATGACTGAGATCACCCACCGGCATGATCCCGGCCAGTCGGGCGCTACCCTTGAGGGTGTGCAGATTGCGCTGGATGCCTTCGATCAACGACAGATCATCCGTCTGATCCATCCAGTTCTGAAAATGTCCCTCGACCTTCTCGATGAACTCCTTCGCCTCCTCGACGAAGATCTGCACCAGTTCTTCGTCTTCACCCACATCGAGCAGTACGTCCTCCTCCATGACGATGAAGGATTCGTCCGCCTCGTCGGCGCTCTCGGCTTCGCTTTCATCGAGATCAAACAGGTTTTCACCCAGCTCGACCACCGCCTGTTCTTCTTCGGGTGCGGCCTCCGCACCTTCCTGATCCACGGTGGTTTCGGCCGCGAAGTGTTGCGCTAAAGCCTCGCTCTCCATTGCTTCGCGGATATTGGGATCGACCGATGCTTCGGCTTGCAGTGCGCCGGGCGATTCGAGCAGCGACTGCAGGTGTTCGAGCAGTCGGGTCGATTGCGGTACGCCGCCACCGGCTTCGGCAGCCTCGGTCTGTGACGCCAGCAGATCGAGCACCTCCCGGGTGGCGCTCAGGACCGGTTCGTCAGGCTCCAGTTTTCCGCTGGCGACGGCGGCCAGCAGCGATTCGAGGGCATGGCTGAGATCGCCCACCGGTTCGATACCGGCCAGTCGCGAACTCCCTTTCAGGGTATGCAGTGCCCGCTGCATCTCGTCCAGCGGCGCGTGTTCAGTCGGCGCCGTGGTCCAGCGCCCGTAGCTCTCCTCCAGTGCGGTCAGCAGTTCGCGCGACTCCTCGACGAAGATCTCGGTCAGTTCCGGATCGCCTTCGACCTGGAACAAGTCGCCCTCGTGCAGGAAGCTGAGGGGCTCTTCATAGAACTCGGACGTCTCCGCCTCGGCCTCGCCCATCTCCTCGAGCTGGCTCGCTTCGGCCTGCTCCAGCTCCTGCTGCAGCAGAGGATCGATTGTCTCTTCCGCCGCCGGTTCGGCTTGCGGCGCGGTGCTGGCACTTTCCAGGGCCTCGACCCAGTGCGCCGAGGAGGCGACCTGGCCACCGGCCGCGGCGGCTTCCGTCTGGCCCATGAGGTGGTCCAGCACCTGGCGTACCAGCTGTTTTACCTCATCCCCGGCCTGCAACTCGCTGCGACCGAGTCGATTGTAGAGGTTTTCCAGGGCGTGGCTGAGATCACCCACCGGGGTAATGCCGGCGAGTCGCGAACTGCCCTTGAGGGTGTGCAGCGCGCGCTTGATATCGTCGTTCACCGCAACGTCGTCGGGAGCGGCGACCCATTTGGCGTAGTCCTGCTCCAGAGTGTCCAGCAGTTCCCGGGCTTCCTCGACGAAGATCTCGATCAGCTCTTCGTCCTCGCTCAAATCGAAGCCGGCCTCCTCTTGCAGCTCGACCTCGGGCAGCGTCGCTTCGCTCGCGCTCTCGGCCGCTGGCGGCTCGATCGTCTCTATGATTTCGGAGACATCCTCCAGGTCCCAGTGATCCGCCGCTTCGGGGGGCGATTCCAGGGTGATCTCTTGCGCGGACTCCTGCTCCGGTGAAAATTCCGGCTCGGATGCGGGTTCGGACAGCGCTTCCGGCGTCTGCCCGCCGAACTCGGCGAACGCCGAACCCAACTCATCGACACCCAGTTCCTGCAGTGCGGTCTGCAAGCGTGCGAGGTAGGCCTCGAAGGGGGGCTCCGGCAGTGACTCCTCCGGCATCCAGTCGAGAAGCTCACGGAAACAGCTCACGCAGCCGCTGAGCAGATCGGTGACCTCGGCGTCGGCCAGACGCTCCTGCACATGCAGGGCCCGGGCATAGTCTTCCATCGACTCGGCCAGTTTGGCGATGGGTGCGATACCCGCCATGTTGGCGCTACCGCGCAGGGTATGGCAGGCGCGTACCACCTCCTCGGGCAGCCGCATCGGCGGCTCGCTGCCGGTGGCCATGCCAAGAAATCGCTCGATCTCCTGCAGATGCGCCTCCGACTCCTCGGCAAAGATACCGAGCAGTTCGGTATCGACTTCGATCTCCAGATCGGAGTCGGTGAAGTCTTCGAGAACGCTTTCGGACTCCGCCATCGCTGGTTCGAAGTCCTGTTCCTCTGCTGTCTCCGTCAGCGCCTCGGAAGGCAGATCGAACTCTGAGATGCTGGAGGTCAGATCGATCGATTCCAGCTCCAGCGAGGGCTCCTCTTCGCTCTCCAGCTCGTGAGGCAGCGGTTCCGACTCGGCACCCTCGGGCAACTCCATCTCGATGATGGATTCGGACTCGTCCCGGTCCTCGCTGGGAATCTCCTGTTCGTCAAACTGGGACGCCTCGAACGCGCTTTCCAGTTCCAGAGACGCCTCTGGCGGGAGTTCGACGGAGATCTCTTCCTCCAGTTCGAGGGTTTCCGGCAGTGCCTCCGGCTCGACAATCTCCGGGCTCGGAGCCTCGGGCTCCTCGACCTCGGCACTCGGTGTCTCACTCACTGCCGCGGGCTCGGATACCGCTTCCTGAGCGAGGCTCTCGGCCTCTTGCACTGGCGCTAGCGGCTTGCCGTCGGCCAGGGCAAAGGCGTCCTGCTCCAGACGCGCCACATCGACCTGAGGCACCTCTCCGCTCTCCTGGCAGTCGATCAGATGAGGCAGTGCCTCGATCACCCGATCGAGCAGACTCAGCATCTCGGGACTGACCTTGATCGTCTCGTCGATCAGGCGGTTGAGCATGTTCTCCACCGACCAGCCCAGTTCGCCGATGGTCTTGGCACCGACCAGGCGACCGCTGCCCTTGAGGGTATGGAAGGAACGGCGGAAGGTGGCCAGCGACTCCTCGTCGGCCTGATTCTGGCGCCAGGCCGGGAAGCTGACCTGTATGCTGGCGAGTTCCTCGCGCGCCTCTTCCAGGAAGATCTCGAGAATCTCCGGATCGATCTCTTCCAGCGCGGGTTTGTCGATCGACGCGGCCGACTCTTCCTCTTCGGGTTTCGCCTCTGCGGGCTTGATCTCGGCGACAAGGGTTTCGACAGGGGCCGGTTCGATCTCGAGCGAGTAGGCGGCTTCTGCATCAGGTGCCTCTTCCACGACCTCAGGTAACGCCGGCTCCTCCAGCTGGAGGCTGCTCTCTCCCAATTCCAGGTCGGAGACGTCCGGCTCTTCGAGATCGTAGCCTTCGATCTGATCGGCCGAACCTGCCAGATCGATGACTTCGGCAGGCTGCGTGTACTCGGTGACCTCGCTGCCTTCATTCAGCAGTCCGCCGAGAGAAGCCGTGGCGATGGAGAGGATTTCGCGACGATCGCCGGCACCGTCCACCAGGGTTTCCAGATAGTATTCGATGGCGCTGATGACATCGGCCAGGTAGTTGAGCTGATGTCGCTGCGGGGGCGTGCTGCTATTGATCATGTTGCTGCGGACGAAGCCGCCGGTCTTGGCCATGACCTCGGCCGCCTCGTTGAGATTGAGGATGCGCAGGGCCCCTTCGACGCGCTTGAAGCCCTCCTGCACGCTCTCCAATACCGAGGTATCGTCCGAGACCTCGGTGTAGCCGATGATGATCTCCTTGGCCTTGGCGATATCGACCTTGGCTTCACGCACCGTCTGCTTGATCAGATTCTGGTACTCGCCTTCCGGCAGGTTGAGACCCCAGCCACCCTCTTCCGCAGCAGCCTCCTCGCTGGGATGGGCGGTATGCAGGGTACTGAGGGAGGATTCGACATAGAGGATGTCGCCCGCCATCTCCATCAGTTCGAACTCTTCCGGCATGCTGCCCTTCTCGACCAGGGCCTTGACCTTGTCGGCCTGCCGGTTGAGACGGGAGCGCAGCGCACCCTGCCCGATCATGCCGAGGGTGTCGGCCAGCTTGCGCATGGGGGCTTCCAGATGGGCCAGCATCTCCATGTCGGCCTTTTCGTCGCGCATGAACAGATCGAGGATATCCTTGATGCGGGTCAGTTCGATACTGACCGCATCGCGGATCGACTCCGCCAGTTCCGCATTGGAACCCGACAGGCCCTGCCGACCCTGGGCCAGCTGGTCCTCGGAAGGCATCACCTCATCCAGGTTGTAGGCATCCTTGACCTGGCGGACCAGATCATCCCCGCTCTTGGCGCGAGCGATGTAGTAGAGCAGGTTCTTCATCAGGGCGGAGGCGTGGTCTTCCAACACCGCCTGCTCACCGCCGTCGATGATCATCTTGAGCTTGCGATCGATACGGCTGAACAGCTGTTTGACCGCGATACCGGGAGCGATGCTGGCGTCCATCAAGCCATGCATCAGGGCTTCGGCGACCCAGAACAGATGGTGCACCTGCTGCGTGCCGGCATGCTGCTTGACGGTGTGAAACACCTCCGTGAGCATCGGCCACCCCTTCTGGGTATCACGCTCGCGATACCAGCTGAGCAGACCGAGATGGAATTTCTGACGCACCTTCCTGACCAGGCCCGGCAACTCCTCGTTGGGGCCGCCGGTGATACGGTCCGAAGCGCGCGCACCTTCGATCTCGGGTTTGAACAGGGCCGCCTCGGACAGCAGCGGGGCATCCCGTACCGCACGCAGATCGTTGAGCAGAGGCAGGATGATCAACGGTATATCCGCATCGCCACCCTGCAATTTCTCCAGGTAGTCGGGCAACTGGATCAGCGCCAGCATCAGTGCCTCGGCGGCATCCTCCTGCTGGCGCACACTGCCGTCGGCCATGGCGCGCACCACCAGCTCCATCTCTTCCGCCAGCATGCTGGGACCGTAGACCTGAACCATCTGCAGGACACGGGCGATCTGGTGCAGATGATCACCGCAACTCTCCAGGTCACTGCCATCGCCGGGCGACTCGACATGGCTCTCCAAAGCCTGGCGGGCCTGGCGAATGGAGACATCAAGTTCGTCTTTAACCCAATTCAGGGCGCCGAAATCTTGGGCATTAGTCATACCGGTGCTCCCGAAGCCAAGCTGGGCTGCTGGTGGTCCATGGTGTGAAAATTTCTGCTCATAGGCCTCGCGTCAGACTGCTCAGGACGGCAGGCGGAAACCGGCAACCGACTTCTGCAACTGGTCGGAGAGATCCGCCAGCTGGCCGATGGAGTTGGCTGTCTGATGCGTACCCTCGGAGGTCTGGTTGGTGATCTCCTGGATGACGCTCATGGTGTCCTTGATGTTGGCCGCCTCTTCCGACTGCTTCTGGGCGGAGGCGGCGATCTTGCCGGTCAGGTCGGCGATGTACTCGGACACGCTCTCGATCTCCTTCAGGGCCTCACCGGCGTCCTCCGCCAGCTGGGCGCCCTTGACCACACCCGAGGTACTCGCCTCCATGGAGGTCACCGCCTCGTTGGTGTCGGCCTGGATGGTCTTAACCAGGGCCTCGATCTGCTTGGTGGCGTTGATCGAACGCTCGGCCAGACGCTGCACCTCGTCCGCAACCACCGCGAAGCCGCGACCCGCCTCGCCGGCCATGGCGGCCTGCATGGCCGCGTTCAGGGCCAGGATGTTGGTCTGGTCGGCGATGTCGTCGATCAGCTCCACGATGTCGCCGATCTCCTGGGAACTCTCGCCGAGGCGTTTGATCCGCTTGGAGGTCTCCTGGATCTGTTCGCGGATGTCGTCCATGCCGGAAATGGTGTTGCGCACGGTCTCGGCACCGGTGCCGGCGATCTCCACCGCGCGGCGCGCGACTTCCGCCGACTCGGTGGCGTCGGTCGACATCTGATCGATGGCTCCGGTCATCTCCTTGATCGAGTCGTTCGCCTGGGTGATCTGTTCCGCCTGATGCTCACTCGCCTCGGCCAGATGCATGGCGGTGGCGCGGGACTCCTGGGTGGCGCCGGAGACCTGTTCCGAGGTCTGGTTGATGGTGGTTACCAGTTCGCGCAGCGCCTCGATGGCATAGTTGATGGAGTCGGCGATGGCGCCGGTGATGTCCTCGGTCACACTGGCGGTCACGGTGAGGTCACCGTCGGCCAGGTCGCCCATCTCATCGAGCAGCTGCAGGATCGCCTTTTGGTTGTTCTCGTTCTGTTTCTTACTGACCTGCTCACGACGCTGTGCATCGAGGACCAACTGGATACCCAGCAGCACCAGGAAGATGGCCGCAGCGGTACCGAAGAAAGCGATCATGATCGGCCCCACCGGGATACCGAGTACGCTACGACCGGGGGATTCGCCGAAGGCGGCGATCAGGGCCTCGGCCGCGTTACTGGTCTTATCCGAGGAGGCGTTGACCGCGGAGGCGGCTTCCAGTGCCGGCAGCGCGTCGGGAATATTCTGGATGATTTCAGCCGCATTGTCCTGGATGGTGCTGAACAGGGTGGTCACGTCTTCCAGCCTCTGGCGTGCGATCTTGTCGGTCAGCTTGTCGATACCGAGATCGCTGTCGCCGTTCTTGAGACCTTCCAGCACGCGACCGAAGAGATCGGCGTCACGGCTGAACTGATCGATCGCGGCGGCGGTCTTCTGGCCGCCCTCCAGCACTTGGTTGACGTTTGAGTTGATACGCTGGATCAGCATCGACTGCCCGGCCACGTTATAGAGCTGGCGGCTCGGCGCGCGGCTGTTGATCAGAACCTCGGAAAGCTCGGAGAGGAGTTCCTGCATCTGTGGCACGAATTCGGATATCACGGCGGAGAAGTCACCGATGGCCAGGATGTTCTCCTGCGCCTTGAGGATCTCGTCGATGTTCTGCCGCAGTTCCAGCCACTGGTTTTCCAACTCGCGAACCTTGGGCATGACTTCGCTTGGCGCCGCCGGCAGATCGACCGACTTGGAACCGTTCTTCAACTCCCACATGATGGTCTCGAAACGATCCCGGGTTTTCTGCAGGGTACTGAAGGAATCCAGCTCACCACGCGCGGAAGAGAGAGCGTATTTTGCGATTCGCTGAGCCAGTACCTGCTGCTCGGCGATACGGATCAGATACTGCTCGTCGTAGGTGTCCCGTTTTGCCGAGAACAGAAACGAAGCCAGTGCCAAGATCAGACTCACCAACACGAGCACCGCCAGTGCCGTGATGACCTTGTTTGAGGGCAGTGCACCACCCACGCCTTTACCTTTCATTCTTCTCTCTCCCGAAAGCTTAAGCTCAATTCCTAATACGTCGCCCTGTCACAGCGCGGCAATCTGAAAACCCGGGTCCTCCGCCAAGGCAGAGAGACTGAACACCGGCCAGGTCATACCGTCCTGGTCGAATTCGAGTTTCACGTACTTCTCGAATGTATTGTTCGAGGTCTTCATCTCCCTTGCGGTCTCCCTGGCAAAATGACGCATACCGACCATCTCGCCCACCAGCACGCTGGTGTAACTCTCACCCATCTCGAACACCAGCACTCGACTGCGGCGTCCACGACGGGTCTTTCTGCCGATCAAGAACAACTGCAGATCGATGACAGGGATCAAGGTGCCGCGAACATTCGCCACACCCAACATCCAGGGCCGGGTTCCGGGCACCTGTGTCAGCGTCGATGGGAAATTGAGAATCTCCTTCACCGCGCTGAGTGGAGCGACAAATCGATTGTCGCCGATATAGAACATGACACCTTCCCAGAAACTCTGGATCAGTTCCTGTTGCGGCAGTCCTTTGGCGCGCTCCCTGCTCCGCCGCTCAAGATCGGCCAACAGGCTGACAATCGCCTGCGGTGTATCCAGCATTTCCATATCCTGGCGCTGTTCACTCATTCAGAAGGGCCTTGATCTTGTGCAACAACTCGGCCGGCGCAACGGGTTTGACCAGGTACTCGTTGGCACCCTGACGCATGCCCCAGTTGATGTCCGTCTGCTGGTCTTTGGTGGTCACCATGATGACGGGGATGCCCGCTGTCTTATCGTTGTTCTTGAGTTGCCGGGTGGCCTGAAAGCCATTCAATACCGGCATCACGACATCCATTATGATCAGATCGGGAAGCGCCTGAAGCGCCATCTCGATGCCTTCCTGGCCGTCTTTCGCGACGATCATTTGATAGCCCTGCTTTTCAAGAATCTTTTTGAAAATATGGATCTCGGTGGGGGAGTCGTCGACCACCAGGATGGTGCCCTTCTGTCCGCCCTCATCAGCCGTAGCTATCTCTTCCTTGCCGTTCTCGCCCTTGCGAAATAAGTTCTTAATCATCGTAAGATTCCACCCGATGTTTCACTGTCAAACCGAGCAGCCAAAGTGGCTGTGTGATCATGCCGCCCTCTTCACATAACGCCTGATCGCCCCAAGCAGTTCGTCTTTGGTGAACGGCTTGGTCAAATACTGTTCCGAACCCACGATCCGTCCTCTTGCGCGATCGAACAAGCCATCCTTGCTCGATAGCATGATGACGGGAATGTTCTTGAAGACGTCGTTGTGTTTGATCAATGCACAGGTCTGATAACCATCCAGCCTGGGCATCATGATGTCCACGAATATAACGTCAGGATGGTGGTCCGCAATCATTGCCAACGCCTCGAAACCATCCGTTGCCGTGGTCACCTCACAGCCTGCTTTCTTCAACAGACTCTCTGCCGTGCGTCGGATCGTCTTACTGTCGTCGATCACCATGACTTTCACGCCGGAGATGTCCATTTCAGTCTCATCAGCACTCACGTTGAAACCCTCATGTGACTGATATTCCAAATTATCGACACGCTCACTCTCCCGGTATTACCGTGGTCAAACCCCACAACTGCCACATCTGCATGCCGCCACGGTAGTAGAGGATCTTCTCGGTCGGGTAACCGACCTTGAGCAGACCCTTGATCGCCCGGGGGGACTGTCCGCAGGCCGGGCCGTTGCACCATAACACCAGTTTCCTGGCATTCGAAAAGTCCCACTGGTCCGTCTTCTGATCACTGTCCACGATTCCCATCTCCTCCAGCTTACGGGTAAAGGTGCCCACATCGACGCGGCGTACTGCACCGCACAACTCGAGGGCCTGCCCGATCTCCGTGGAATTGGGATCGTTGAATGTAGTGAACGGGATATTGACAGAACCCGGAATGGTACCGCGTTGATACCATTCGGGAGTGCGGGCATCAATCAGCAGCCCCTTGCCATCCCGCAACTCGTTCTCCATGAAATCAAACACTTCCAGCTCGCCAACGGTGGCGACGCGGGGATCGACCTGCTCAGGCTGAATGCAGAAGGGAGGGCACTTGCGGGCCGTCTTCGCGAAGTAGCCCTTCAGTTCGTATTCGGGATCCTGAATGCGTTGCACCTTGACCGAGCGGCCATCATGAATGACATGCAGAAAGGGTTTGTCCGCCGTCAGTCCAACCACCTCCGTTTCGCCAACGACCAGCTCCTCGGCTGTGGCGGACAGCGCCAGAAGCAGGGTGCTGAGCAGTATGAGATGGCGGATTGGCAGCTTCATCGATTTCCTCACTGAGATGATCTTGTCTTGATATTCCTGTTTACGACAGATTGCTGTCCGGCCTTATGGATGGAGAAAGCGATCCATGATCTTTTTGCGTATCTCATCAATGGAGGCACCATCGCTATATTCGAGGAAGACCTCTTCCTGCGTCCTTCTGGGCAGTTTCTTGTAGAAGGTGTAGCTGCCCTTGTATCGCGCCTTGAGGTCCTCTTCGAACGCCTGCAGGTTGAGTTCTCCTTGCGACTGGGTCGCCGGCTCATCGGTTACGGTCGAATCCGGCTGGGACGGAGCCTCCACCTTTTTCGCTTCCTGGGAGATGGCGGAGAGGTAGGGGTCCTCTTCCGCAAACACATGGAGCGTGCTTGCCACGAACAGGAACAAAGTCCACATAACGGACCCGAACATCCCTAAAATCAACACGTTAGAACGAGTTGCATGAGTGGACACCGGACCATACCTTTGTATGTTGAGGACTACCACACCGACCCCATACCGACAGTCGGGACAGTCGCTGAGTCACGCTCCTGTGGGCCAGATTCAATAACCACATAAAACTCTGCCAAAATAGCAAGAGAGCTTGCCTGCTTCAAGAATACACTTCCCATTTTGACCTTTACTTATTGGCAGCCAAAGATAAATGTCACTTCATGTACGCCCTGTTAGCGGCACCGAGTGGAAAAACTTAACTCTGTTTTTCAACCCAAGTAAGATGCGCGCATGAACAGACAAGACCGCATTCTGATCGGCCCCGCCGTGACAGACCCGCCCCCCATCGCCATCGGCCGGCGCACTCTGGACTGCCCATGAGCGGAGCGATCCGACTCGGTGTGGTGATGGATCCCATCGGGTCCATCAAAATCCACAAGGACAGCACCTTTGCCATGCTGCTGGCGGCTCAGGCAAGGGGTTGGCAGCTCCACTACATGGAGCAGGACGACCTGAGCCTGCGCGATGGTCTCTGTCATGCGCGTACCCGCGAACTCCAGGTGGAGGACAATGCCGCCGGCTGGTACCGGCTGGGGCAGACGACAGAGATCCCGTTGCACGCACTGGACGTGGTGCTGATGCGCAAGGATCCACCCTTCGATATGGAGTACATCTACACCACCTACCTGCTGGAGAGCGCCGAGGAGAAGGGCTGTCTGCTGGTCAATCGGCCCCAGAGCCTGCGCGACGCCAACGAAAAGCTCTTCACCAGCTATTTCCCGCAATGCACGCCGCCGACCCTGGTGACCCGCAGGAACGAGGAACTGCGCGCCTTCCACCGGGAACATGGCGACATCATCCTCAAGCCGCTGGGCGGTATGGGCGGGGCTTCCGTGTTCAGAGTCAAACCCGACGACCCCAACCTGGGTGTCATCCTGGAGACACTGACCCAGCACGGCAGCGTCTATACGATGGCGCAGCGCTTCATCCCGGAGATCAGCCAGGGGGACAAGCGCATCCTGATGATCGACGGTAACCCCGTGCCCTACGCCCTGGCACGGATACCGGCACAGGGTGAAACCCGCGGCAATCTGGCAGCCGGTGGCCGTGGCGAGGGCATTCCGCTCAGCGAGCGTGACCGCTGGATTGCCGCTGAAGTGGGACCCGAACTGCGCAAACGGGGCATTCTGTTCGCCGGCCTCGACGTCATCGGGGACTATCTCACCGAGGTCAATGTCACCAGTCCGACCTGCATTCGCGAACTGGATGCCCAGTTCGGCCTCGATATCGCCGGTGACCTGATGGATTCCATCGTCACCAAGCTGGGCCGATGAAGCTGATCAGCGCACAGACCGACCGCCTGGGTGTCATGCTGTTGCTGGCGGCAGCCGTGCACGCCTTCATCATCCTCGGCGTCACCTTCAAACCCCTGGACCCGACGCGGCCGGATCATCGGCAGCAGAGCCTCGAGGTCCTGGTCGTGAATCAGGCGGCAGAACCCCCCGAAGAGGACGAAAAGCCGGACTTCCTGGCCCAGACCAGTCAGCAGGGCAGTGGCGAGCAGCGCGAGCCGGTCAAACCCAGCTTCGAGGAGTCACCGCCGCCGATGCCGCCTCCGCAACCGCTGAAAGCCAAGCCGCAACCCCAGAAGCAGCAGCTCACCGCCACGGTCTCCGAGCAGAAGACCGAACAGGATCGACCGCTGGAAGAACCGCCGCTCGACCTCAGCGCCAGCCAACTGCTGACCAGCAAGGATCTGGAAATCGCCCGTCTCACCGCCGAGCTCGAACGTAAAACCCGGGCCTATGCCAAGATGCCCAAGCGCAAGGCAATCAGCGCCAGCACCAAGGAATACAGGTATGCGGCCTATCTGGATGCCTGGCGCCGCAAGGTGGAGCGCATCGGTAACCTGAACTACCCGGACCAGGCCAAACGCAACAGCCTCTACGGCAATCTGGTGCTGCACGTGGCGGTGCGCGCCGACGGCAGCGTGGAGCGCGTTCGCGTGCTGCACTCCTCCGGCCACAAGGTCCTCGATGACGCCGCGGTGCGCATCGTGCGCATGTCGGCCCCGTTTTCGCCCTTTCCGGAGGAGATCCGTAAAGAGACCGACATCCTCGACATCACCCGCACCTGGCAGTTCCTGCGCAGTGGCGAGTTCGGTTCCAAATAGTCGCAAGCAGCGGTTGCAGCCACACCGCTGCGACGGGATACTATAGGCATGTCTGTCGAGACCAATCTCACCAACCATTTCCTCATCGCCATGCCGCGTCTTGAGGATCCCAACTTTTTTCACACCGTCACCTACATCTGCGAACACACCAGTGACGGTGCCATGGGGATCGTCATCAACCGGCCGATGGAGCTGCATCTGGCGGATATTTTCGAGCAGCTCGAAATCCAGGTCAGTTCACCCAAGGCCGCGGATCAACCGGTCTATCTGGGTGGCCCGGTACAGAGCGATCGCGGATTCGTCCTCCACGACTCCAGCACCGAGTGGAACTCGACCCTGCGCGTCACCACGGAGATCAGCGTCACCACCTCACTCGACATCCTGGAAGCCATCGCCGCCGACAAGGGCCCGACAAAGTGTCTGGTGGCACTCGGTTATGCCGGCTGGGGCGCGGGACAGCTGGAAAGCGAGCTGGCGCAGAACGCCTGGCTCAGCGGTCCAGCCGAGAGCGA
Organism: Sedimenticolaceae bacterium; assembly: GCA_050300835.1. GTDB lineage: Bacteria > Pseudomonadota > Gammaproteobacteria > Chromatiales > Chromatiaceae > Thiodiazotropha. The sequence continues at coordinate 1,766 of JBNKYJ010000183.1, read as the reverse complement.
TATCATTTTCAACCGTCCCAGTCAGGAACGCTGGCAAGCGGCGGCCGACCTGCTGGGGGTGGACCTCAATCTGCTGAGCGGCGACACCGGACACGCTTGAGAGCGTTCGAGTTTAGAACAGAGGACACGCGGATGGGCACCCTGCTGGGTTTCGACTACGGCACGCGCAAAATCGGCGTCGCGGTGGGCCAGACCCTGACCGCTACCGCCAACCCATTGGAAACCCTTCAGCTGGTCAACCACAAACCCGATTGGGAGCGCATCGCGCGCCTGATCGAAGAGTGGCAGCCGGAAGCACTGGTGGTGGGTCTGCCGCTCGATGTGGACGACAGCGAGACCGACGCCACGGCACCGGCGCGGCGCTTCTCGCGCCAGCTCGAGGGGCGCTTCCACCTCAAGGTCCATCTGGCTGACGAACGCTACACCTCTTTCGAGGCCAGGGACCGGCTGGGACACAAGGCCAAGCGGTGGGAGGACTACGATGCCGTGGCCGCCAAACTGATTCTGGAAACCTGGCTACTAGCAAATGAGCACTGAAACGAAACGCTTCATGGACGCCGAGGCCGTCGACTCCCTGATCGACGTGATGTCGGGCAAGATCTGGACCCTGCTCAACGAGCGGGGCGTCCGCGATCCCTTGATGATCGGCATCCGCACCGGCGGTGTCTGGCTGGCGCAGCGACTGCATCAGGAACTGGGGCTGCCGGATCCGCTGGGCACCCTCGACATCTCCTTCTACCGGGACGACTTCACCCGCATCGGCATGAACCCGGAGGTCCACCCCTCCGACCTGCCGGTGCCGGTGGACGACCGCCATATCGTGCTGGTCGACGACGTACTGCACACCGGGCGCACCATCCGCGCCGCACTCAACGAGATCTTCGACTACGGGCGGCCCGCCTCGGTGATCCTCGCCACCCTGGTCGACCGGCCGGGTCGGGAACTGCCGATCCAACCCGACGTGGTGGGCCTGCATCCGGTACTGGACGCCGACCAGCACATCACACTGATAGGCCCCGAGCCCCTGGGACTGGTGCTCGGCGACAAGAAGAACCGCAGCTCCCGCAACAGCGAACAGGGAAGTGAGCCATGAGTCAGAGCAACACCGAGATGCAACTCGACGAAGAGGGGCGGCTGCTCCACTTCCTCACCATCGACGGCCTCGGCCGCGAGATGCTGACCGATATTCTCGACACCGCCGAGGGCTTCACCGGGGTCTCCGAGCGCACCATCAAGAAGGTCCCGCTCTGCCGCGGCAAGGTGGTGGCCAATCTCTTCTTCGAGACCAGCACCCGCACCCGCACCACCTTCGAGCTGGCGGCCAAGCGGCTCTCCGCCGACGTGCTCAACCTCAACATCAGCGCCTCGGCCACCTCCAAAGGGGAGACCCTGCTCGACACCCTGCGCAACCTGGAGGCGATGCATGTCGACATGTTCATCGTGCGCCACGCCACCAGCGGCGCCGCCCACTTCATCGCCGGGCACGCCGATCCGGGGGTGGGCGTGATCAACGCCGGCGACGGGCGCCACGCCCATCCGACCCAGGCCATGCTCGACATGTTCACCATCCGCCGCCACAAGGGCGACTTCGTCGGCCTGCGGGTGGCCATCGTTGGCGACATCCTGCATTCGCGGGTGGCGCGCTCCCAGATCCTGGCCCTCAATACCCTGGGGGTCTCGGAAGTCCGCGTGGTGGCGCCGCGCACCCTGCTCCCCGCCGATGCCCGCAGTCTCGGCGTGCATGTCTATCACAACATGGAGGAGGG
>JBNKYJ010000182.1:0-4303 GCA_050300835.1 Sedimenticolaceae bacterium | reverse complement strand
TCTTCTGATCTGGGCCCCACCCTACCCGGTGACAGGAGGGTGGGGCCCTGCCCCACCGATAGCTTGCGGCCTATGCTCCGAAGACACGTCAGAAGGCGCTGGCTTCCACCAGGCTCTTGATTTCGCGCTGCGCCTGTCTCGCCGGCTTGCCGCTGTAATCCAGCAGCGCCCTGGCCAGTTTCGCCCAATGGGCCTCGCCGGCCTTCACGCATCGGCTCAGATGCGACCAGTCACCACTCGCGTGCCAGGCCTCGTAGGCCGCTTTGAGCCTGGGGAAGAGCTCCTTGCGCATTCCCGTCAATCCGCCCAGATAGAAGTGGACAGAGGCCGCATCCTCGCGTTCGAGCAATACCGGCAGGGTGACCCTGCAGTCGGCCCAGTGATCGCGGATGGCGCGTGCCATGAGTTCGGCCGGTGAGTGGCCGAGTTCGCTCAGCAGCTCGTTCCAGGCCTCACCCAGTTCGAGACCGGCCAGGTGCTCACCCTGCTCGTGCAGCAGCACCGCATCCAGCTCCTTCTCCACCATCTGGTCGAGGGCGAGTTCCAGATTGTGCTCGAAATCGTAGTAGCTGAAGGCGCGGCCAAGGGCGTTGTCGGGCTTGTGCCAACGCCAGCTCTCGAGCTTCTCCCACAGCAAGCGGCGGAACGACTCCTGACGGATGTAGATACGGTCACCCTGACACATGGCGGCCGGCGCCATCAGGTCGCGCGCCAGTTCTCGACCCGCCACCCACACGCTCACCCCGCCCGGATCCTCACGTCGTTCCAGATGACCGAGGAAGAACAGCGGCTTGTTCTTCACCCCGTAGCCGGCGCTGTAGACCAATCCCAACGGTTCCAGCCGGCGGTTTATCGCATCCACATCGAACGGGTCGTAGCGCATGCCCTGCAACGGCAGGGGAGCGAACTCATCCTCGCTCAGGCTCTCCCACAGCGCCTCGCGGGCGGTCAGCCACTCGCCGACCGACTCGTTGGCCAGTGCCGCGCTGTAGTCGAGTCCGTTCTCCCATCGGTAAAACTCCCGCATCTTCAGGAGATAGGTACAGAGCCCATACTCGCCGCCGTGACGGGCGTCGGAGATATGGCAGTTTCGCTGCACCGCACAACAGAGCTCTCGCAGGTTGCCGTTCATGGTCTCCTTCTCGGCCGGTTAGCGTTGCTCAGACGAACGGTCGGAGACAACGCTCGGGCCAGTTAACACTAATCCAACAGGCTCTGAAATCAATCCTATCCCCATGCATGCCTTTTTCCACTTGTTTAAAACAGGGTATTCAGACCACGGCGGGCGATGAGATTTCGAACAACTCCCGCAGCAACACGGTGGCGAAGGCGCCTGCGGGAAGAAAGAAACCGAGTCGCAGGGCGCCCGTCTCCGCTTCGAATGTCCACTCGAGATCGTCGAGCCGCAAGCGCAGGGAACGTCGTTCCTGTTCCAGCCCCAGGTGTTCCAGACGCTCACGCCAGAGGGCGAAGGGCGCCAGTACCGACTGCTCCAGCTCGGCCGTTTCGCCGCTTACCGGTGGCGTGCCACGCCCCCAGAGGGGACCGCTGGGGTGGATATCCAGACTCCGGCAACGCTCGGCGAGACGGTTGTCGGCGGGATCGTCGGCAAATCCGGAACGGCTGCCGTCGAGCATGAAATAGTCCCCCGGCAAGGGCGTGGACCAGCAACCGCGCTCGATACGGGCCGCCAGCACTTCGTTGAACAGCTGTGACCGCACCGCCGAGATCAGCAGGCCGCGCAGATGCCGGTCGATCCTGCGTCGCACGCCATCGCCGAGGAGTTCGTCGAAGCGGCCCAGATTCCGGTAGTCATGACCGAAGCGCTGCTCGCCGAAGTAGTTGGGCATGCCTTCGCGCCGCAGGCGCCGCAGGCGCTGGTCGAGCTCCTCCGGATCCCCGGTCATCTCCCGCAGCAGGATGACGAACCGGTTTCCCCGCAGGGCCCCACGCCGTAACTTGCGCCGATGGCGATGCACCGCCAGCAGTTCGACCTGCTCCGAATCGAGCGCGGACCAGTCCGGTTCCGGTTTGCCCGCCAGACGCAGAGAGAACCACTGGCTGGTCACCGCGTGACGGTCCTTGAGACCGGCGTAGCTCACCTCGCGCGAGGGTATTCCGGCAAAACGCGCCAGCTGGCCGGCCAGCCAGTTGGTGTTGGTGTCGCGCTTGCGCAGGTGCAGCAGTACGTGTTCGCCGTCGCCGTCAGGTTCGAATCCGAGCACCTCGTCGACCCGGAAATCATCAACGCTTTGCCGCATCGTCGCCTGGCCCAAAGGCGCGCCACAGATCCTCGGTATGGCCTGAAGCGGCCGCCAGCCCGGGAGATCAGTCAAGCCGGTGCTCCGTCAGCAGCGCCACCGCGTAGGCGGCGATCCCCTCGCCGCGACCGGTGAATCCCATCCCCTCGGTGGTGGTGGCCTTGATGTTGACCTGCTGCGGATTGACCTGGAGATCGACCGCAAGTACCTGGCGCATGGCATCGATATAGGGTGCCAGCTTGGGGCGCTGAGCCACCGCGGTCAGATCCACATTCTCGACCTGCCAGCCCCGGTCACGCAGCAGTCCAACCACCGCACGCAGCAGATCGCGGCTGTCGGCGCCGGCGTATGCTGGATCGCTGTCGGGAAAATGGCGTCCGATATCGCCCAATCCTGCCGCTCCCAGCAAGGCATCGCACAGGGCATGGATCAGCACATCGCCGTCGGAATGGGCCTTCAACCCCTCATCGTGAGCGATCGGCACGCCCCCCAGAACCAATGGCTTGCCCGGCTCGAAACGATGGGCGTCGTACCCCTGACCTATACGCATATTAGTTCTCCCGCGCCATTTAAAGTGCAGCCCGCTGAAGCCGCTAAGGTTATGAGGATCCGATCCTCTGCCGTTCCTTGAGACGCTTGCATTGTACGCCAACCTACAGCAATTCGATCGGCCAGCGACAACCCAATGCTTATGAGTAGTACCGCAGAATGATTCAACCTGTCACCAGCGTCAGCGCCGCCAGGATCGAGAAGATTCCCCTGCTGCGGGATCTGCCCAAGCGGGTACGGGAGTATGTCCTCGAGCAGACCCGTATGGAGCATCTCAACGCCGACTGCGGCATCGTATCCCAGGGTGAGTCGGTTGCCGACATCCTTTACCTGATCGATGGCGAAGCGCTCATCAGTGAGGCTTCCGGCAGCCAACGCGTGTGCGATGTCCGCGGCAACAGCATCGCGATACCCCTGAACGAGACGGATCCGGCGCACGCCACGGTGGTCGCCCAGACCGACATCGACCTGCTCCGTCTACCGCGGGAACTGTTCGAAGCCATCCGGCGACTTCCCCCGGACCTCCACAAACGCAGCAGCCAAGCGATCGAACTGATGGATACCAGCGGCCCCGAAGCGAGCCTCTACTGGGAATTTCACGAGGCGATTCAGGAGGGGGAGCTGGAATTGCCGACGCTACCGGACATCGCGTTCCGCATTGCCAAGGTGATCAACGACGCCAACACGGACAGCAGAGACATCGCCCGTGTCGTGCAGGCCGATCCCACGGTGGCGGCCCGCATCATCAGCGTGGTCAACAGCGCCGCCTATCGCGGCAAGAGCCCGATCGACAACCTGCCCGACGCGGTGAGTCGGCTGGGACGCAACGTCACCCACCACCTGGTGATCAGTTTCGTTCTGTGCAAACTCTTTCACAGCCGCTCACAGATTCTGAAACAGCGCATGGTCCAGATGCGGCAGCACGTCAGTTATGTGGCGGCCATCTGTCATGAGCTGGCCCGGGTCACCCCCGGGCTGGAGCCGGCCCAGGCCCTGCTCTGCGGTCTGCTGCACGATATCGGGGCGCTGGCGATCATCAGCGCCGCCCGCAGCAAACCGGAACTGTCGGAGAATCCACAGCTGCTGGATCAGGTCATCGACAACCTGAAGGCGGAGGTGGGTGCCATGGTTTTGCGAAAGTGGGAATTTCCCAGCTACTTCGTCCAGGTCGCCCTGCACGCTGAAGACTGGATGGAAGACATCAGCCACAGCCCTGACTATGTGGACCTGGTGGTGGTGGCTCAACTCCACAGCTATATCGGCACGCCCCGTATGAGCAGCCTGCCGAGGCTCGACCTGGTGCCTGCCTTTCATAAACTGGTGCTGGGCAAGCTGACACCGCGTCACTCCATCGGCTTGCTGGAGAACGCCAGGGAGCAGATACGCGAACTACGGGAGATGCTGGCGCTGCCTTCAGGCAAGTAGCCCCCGGCAGCACCCCCGGTGCGGCAAGCCGCACCCTACGCGAGATGAACAATTGTAGGGTGCGGCTT
>JBNKYJ010000181.1:0-43137 GCA_050300835.1 Sedimenticolaceae bacterium | reverse complement strand
ATTGAGCCGAGGGTGCGGCTTGCCGCACCGGGACATAGCTTAAGTAAGCGCCATTCCATTCAGAGCCCCAAAGAGGATCCGGCTCGTCGGTGCAATCTTTGAAGAGCGGCATCCCCGAGGACAGGAGAGAAAGACCTTGCGCGGCAAGCCGTACCCGACACAGCAACTCCAGGCAGGGTACGGCTTGCCGCCGTAGCGTTGATTATGGGCAGACGTTCCAGGTGTGGCGGCGGCATGGTATGCCCGCCTGCCTGGTCTATTTCTGCACCCAGCCCCCTTTGCCGTTCTGATACCACCACCCCTTGCCCGCATTGCCGATCCAGGTCTTGGCGAAGGTGTCACGCACATCCTTCTCCCACTCGGGGTGGCCGTTGGCACGGGCGATCTCCTTGTAGAGCTGGTTGCGATCCTTGTTCTCGGCGCTGACCAGGTTCTTGAGCTGGCCCCGCTGCTTCAGTGATACGGCGTTGAGGTCGCGGATACCCACCAAGGCGTCCTGGGTGAAACCGATGGCGCCGCTCTCATAGAACGGCTTGAGCTGGGCGTGGCGCTGTTTCATGGCGGCCTGGAGCTTGCGTATCGCGGGGGTATCGGCATCGAACTTCACCGCGCCCGCCGCCTCCGCGGGAGGGATCAGGATATCGAGCAGGGTCATGGCGTAACCCTGTTCGAGCCCCCGCAGATCCAGCGACTGGTCGTCCTTGCCGGGGGCCTGCTGCGGCGCCTCGTCGCCGAGGATGTCATCGACGATCTTCTCCGCCGCCTCCTTGGCCTCCGCCGCCGGGAAATAGATATTGATGGTGACACAGGCGGTGAGTATCAATAGCGTAGCGACGAAGAAATACTTAACGGCTTTCATGGCAGGCTCCTTTGTTCTGATCTTTTGAGACATCCAGGGTTAGATTCAGTTCTTTGCACGTATGGTGCGGCAAGCCGCCCCTGACATCAATGGCGCTTGCTTGAGTACAAAGCCAACCGTCTGCCGGTCCCTCTCCAAAGGATTTTGGTGGGGCCCTGCCCCACCGATTGCCGCTTGAGTAACGACCCTTCTCCCCTGACGCCAATCGTCTACTCCACCACCGGCCCCTCCGAGGCGGCGATCTGCTTCAGCTGTTCGACCAGACTGCTCCAGTCGGCGGTGGTGTTGAAGCCGATGATATCGATGCGGGGAATGCCGCTGCCTTCGACCAGATAGTATCCCTGCTTGGCCGGCCCCGCGCCGACCATGTCACAGACGCCGTTGCTCAGCTTGCAGCCGATACCGATGCGCTTGTAGCCGAACTCCTCGAAGAAGCGCATGAAGGAGCGGGCCAGGGCACCGGACATGCCGGCACCGCCCAGGTTGGAGATGTTGTCCACCGCCTTCTGGCTGATGCGGTGGCGGGAATCGTCGCTCTCCGGGGTGAAGAATCGCGCGTCGAAGGCGACCGGAGACCAGTCTTCCATCTTCAGCTCGCGCACATAGCCGTCGAGGCGGCCGGTGATGCGTCCGAACGAGAAGGTGTGGGTGAGGCTCTCCAGATCGAGGTCGTGCAGCTCGATCTCGGCGCTCAGCTGGGGATAGACGCCGAACAGATCCCGCGTCTTCAGATGCTTGATCAGGATGTCCCCGTCGAAGATCCTGACCAGGAGCACGCCATCGACGCTCAGCAGCCCCTGTTCATATTTCAGACCGGGCAACATACCCGACAGCTTGCCCGAGAGGGGGACCCAGCCCAGGGCCTGGCTCAAGGCCGCCATTGAAATCGGTTCGATGAAGCCGTCGAACTGGAGACTCTGCGACGCGCGCCCCAGATCCGCCAGCTCGAGCCGGTCGACCACCAGCGCGCCATCCAGCAGCGGTATCCTAGCCTGCCGGTTCAGCTTGAGCCCCTTGCCGGAGGCCTGGAACTCGATCCGGCCGGGGCCGATATCGATATGCTCCAGCAGATGGCCGGACTGCCAGCTCAGTCGGGAGTGTTCGGCGCTCCCGCTCCGGCGCCAGTAAAGGCGGCCGTTCACGTCGTAGAGCCCCATGCGTCTGACGGCGTCTTCGCCGGGCATGTCGTCCAGATTGAAACCCTTGAGACCGAGCTCCAGGCTCAAGGCCTCGGCCTGCAGGTCGAGGGCGAGATCGATCTCGCCGTCCATCTCGAAGCGCCCCCAGGGCGTGCCGGCCAGGATCGGCTGCAACAGCTCGCGATAGAAGTCGCCCGCCGGTAAGGGGGCCAGCCGCAGCTTGAATCGCTCGATCGACTGCGGGTCCGAAAGCGGCAGCTCGGCATCCAGGCGCAGATCGAGCAGTCCGGGCTGGCGCAGCCGCAGATCCTGCAACAGCAAGGTCGTGAAATCCGCATCCAGCTCAAGGCGGGTCTCCAGCTGCAGAGGATGGGCTGCCGCATCGAGGTAACAGACCGGGGTCAGCAGCTCTCCGCGCTCAAGGTTCACCCGGGAGTCGACGCGCCAGCCCTTTGCCAGGGCAGCGAGCTTGCCGTCAAGCGCGAGCCCGAGTCCCTCACCGGCATAGGCGCCTGAAAGGTCTCCCAGGCTCAGATCGGACAACCGCCCCCGCCAGTCGGCGCTGAGAAGCCTGTCGCCGTGACCGGACAACGCCGCCTTCAGATCGAGCTTGCCGGCCAGACTCCACCCCGCCAGGAGACGCTCGAGCGCCGGTAAACGCGCACTCAGGGATTGGCCCTGCAGGCCGCGCACCCGCAGCTGCGCACGCCAGCTGTCGGCCTCGAACTGAAACTGCAGATCGAGTGAGCCGCCGGCAACGGCAACCCCGCCCAGGTTGCCCGTCAGCTTCCCGCTGACGGGATCGAGCTCGAAGCTCAACGCCATCACGGGGTTGTCGAGCAGGGGGTCGGGCAGTTCGACCTTACCCGCGTCGCAGGCGATACGCCGCGCCTCGATCACGCCCCGGCTGCAGTCGATGCTCACGCCGCTGTATTCGCGCTTCAGTGCCGGCACTTTCAGACTGGCGATATCGAGGCGGTAGGCCGTCTCCGGATCCCCCCAATTCAGGCTCAGGCGCAACTGCTCGGCATGCCAGTCGCTGCCGTTAAGAGAACCCAACTCGAGTTCGAGTTGATCGAATGCCCGGAGCTGTTGCGGCATCGGCATCAGCAGGCAGACCCAGATGAGCCAGAGCGCGACAGGCCGCGTGGGTCGCCCGGGCGACGCCATGACAGCGAGATCCCCCTCGCGAGGCGGAAAAGTGCCGTGGGTCGGTATCAGTGTCATCTCCCGCTTGATCTCATAAGCTCAGTTTGCGGCATTCACGCCCATCATGCCCGCTCCAAATCAAAACACACCGAACTCCCGATCAGCGCAGCGGACCGCACTCCGAAGCACCGGCATGAACCCGTTATGCCAGCTGGTGCGGCCCATGTCACAACGCGCATGCACACTTGCCATCGGATCTCCACACCGCAATGCCCGGCACTGAAATCACCAGAATCTCAGCGGATTATTTCTGCCATGCACGGATATAGTTGCGGTCATAGTAAGCAGATCACTCCTGTCCCCGTGTGGACAGAGACTCATGGTCAACCTGGAGAGACGACATGCCGCAGCGATGGCTCCAGATCAAGGGCGACCCCTCGGTACGCAGTTTCCTGTTTCAGCAGGAACGGATCGAGAGCCTGTTCGATCACAACATCGACTATCTCCACCAAATCGTGCTCCGGCTGTTCATCGAGAAAGGGATGTTCCATGGCAAGATACACTACTCCTCCAGCCAGTTGACCTGCTGGTTCGCCCGTGACCCCTTCTGCTACGAAAAATTCGTCCGTGAAGAGATCTTCAACGCCGACTTCGTCGAGCGCTTTGCCGACAGCGACTACGCCGGGCGTGAAGCGCTCATCCAGGGCCCCGAGATTACACTCATACTCAACGAATTCAGACGCCTGCGGCTGAATGACGAGACCCTCTATCTGCGCAACGGGTCGATCAACCTGATCAACGGCATGATCAATATGACCTTCTCCTGCGACGGTACCCACTACATCGACCACGCGACCTTCTTCGAGCGCCTGGAGGCGTTCGAGACACCGGACAAAAAACGCTGAAAAAAAGATGGGTACAACCGCAGGCTGGCGTATCATCCGCCATCCACCAACCCGATGAGTCACCCCAACCATGTCGGACACCGCCAAGATCGCCCTCTACGCCCTGACCGTCTTTCTCAGCTCCGCCCTGCTACTGGTGCTGGAAGTGGTGGCGGGACGCCTGATCGCCCCCTATGTCGGCGTCTCCCTCTATACCTGGACAGCGGTGATCGGCGTCATCCTCGCCGGCCTCTCGCTGGGGAACTGGCTGGGCGGCGTGTGGGCCGACCGGGACGCCGGAGAACCGGCGGCGGGCTACACCCTGATCCTCTCCGCCCTCGCCACCCTGGCGATTCCGTTGATCCTGACCCTGGTCGCCCCCGGCATCCAGACCAGCGAGCTGAACCTGCTCTCCTCCAGCCTGCTGCTGGTACTGAGCCTCTTCTTCCTGCCGGCGCTGCTGCTCGGTGTGGTCACGCCGATCCTCACCACCCTGGCGCTGCGGCTCTCCAGCCGCACCGGCCATATCGTCGGCATGATGCACGCGTTGGCGGCGGTGGGCAGCATCTTCGGCACCTTCGTCACCGGCTACTGGCTGATCCAGCAGTTCGGCAGCCGTTCGGTCATCCTGGCGGCGGCACTGACCCTGGCGTTGCTCGCCCTGCCGTTGCTCAATCGGCGAGCGGTGCGCGTTACTCCGCTGCTGGCGATACTCTCCGCCCTGGTGTTGACCTTCGCTTCCGCCCGTGACGGCCTCACCAGCCCCTGCGACCGGGAGAGCCAGTATTTCTGCATCCGGGTGGTCGACGAGGGCTGGGAGATGCCGCCGGGCCGTCTCAGGTCGATGGTGCTCGATCACCTGCTCCACGGCAGCAACCACAGCGAAGACGCCCGGGTGCTGGTGGCGCCCTATGTGCACCTGATGGACGAGCTGACACTGAACCACTTCGGCAAACAGTCCCCGCAACACTTCTTCTTCATCGGCGGCGGCGCCTACACCCTGCCGCGGGCGGTGCAGGCGCTCTATCCCGAGGCCCGGGTCACGGTGGCGGAACTCGATCCCGCGGTGACGCAGATGGCCGTGTCGCAGATGTACGTGGAGACCGGCGCGATGGCGATCCGGCATGCCGATGCGCGCCTGGTATTGTCCCGCCAGAGCGATGCGCGCTATGACGTGATCGTCGCCGACGCCTTTCACGACATCGCCATTCCACCCCACCTGGTGACCCTGGAGATGGCCCAGCTGGTGAGCCAGCGACTGTCCGACAACGGACTCTACGTGCTGAACATCGTCGACGCCTTTCCCGATGCCCGGCTGGTCAAGTCGATGGTGAAGACCCTGCGCGAGGTCTTTCCCGAAGTACACGTCTGGCTCGACCAGATCCCCATGCAGCCGACCCGCGCCACCTATGTCATCTCGGCCAGCAGCCGCAACGGCATAGCGAAAAAGCTCCACGCGCAGCGCGGGCTGCTGCGCCGCTGGCTCAACGTGACCGAAGCGGTGATGGCGACCGGCACTCCGGCCGATGCGCTGCCGCTGCTGACCGACGACCATGTGCCGGTGGAACGGCTGATGGCGAGCCTGTTTCTCACCCGCCTGGGCAAGTAGAGCGCCGGATACCCGAGGACTCAACCCCGAATGGCACTGACATAACCACTGTCATTGTGTATGCGGGTGCTATTCAGCCGTATTTGGTGGGGCAGGGCCCCACCCTACACCCTGAACCATTGGGTAGGGTGGGGCCCTGCCCCACCGTTGACCCGAAATCAGCGACAATTCCTGCTTAAGTAAATACCATTCGGCTCAGCTCCTGTTTGCGCCCTGGTTGCGGAGACTTCCCGGGGTGACGTCGAACAGCCGTTTGAAGGCCCGGCAGAAGGCGGCCTCCGATTGATAGCCGAGATCGGCGGCGATCACCGACACGGCATCGCCACTGTCGAGCAAGCGCATGCGGGCCAGCTGCAGGCGCCACTCCGTGAGGTAGCGCCCGGGCGACATACCGACCATTTCCGTAAAGCGGGCCGAGAAGGCGGAGCGGGACATGGCGACCTCCCGCGACAGCGTGGCCACGCTCCAGGCCCGTTCAGGGGTCCGGTGGATCAGCGCCAGGGCACGTCCGATGCGCGGGTGGCGCAGCGCCGCCAGCCAGCCCTGATCGGCCTCCGGAGCGCGTTCCAGCCAGGTCCGGATCGCCTGGATGACGACGATATCGGCCAGGCGCGTGAGCACGGTTTCACCCCCGGGTTTCAGGGCCGCCGCCTCGCTCGATATGAAGCGCAGGGTGCTGTGCAGCCAGCCGTCCGCATCCTCGTCCCAGCTGTCGATGTGGATCGTCTCCGGCAGCAGCCGGACCAGATGCTGTGCCGCCACGCAGTCGAAACGCACCACCCCGTACATGGTCCGCGTCAGCGCACCGCCGCCGCCGTGGCGGAGCGACTCGTAGCGTTCACTGATCTTGCGGATCGGCAGATCGAACAGGGCCTCGGGGGTGAGGGCCGGGTCGCTGCTGATAGTGTGCGGAACGGCATGCGGGATGAGGGTGAGGCTGCCCTGCTCCAGGCGCAGGGGCGGTGACCCCCGGATCTGCAGCCAGCAGCGGCCCGAGGTGACGACCAGGAAGCTCATCATGCCTTCCAGCTTGGGGATCTCGACACTGTAGGGGGTGCTGAACTCGCCACGGCAGTAGAGGGTGCCGGTCAGGCGCAACAGATGCAGGGTCTCGCCCAGGGGATCGGCCGCTTCCGGCAGTTGCGGGTTGGTTTGCGTCATAGGGTCTTTGTACCTAATCAGACACCGGAGATCCACAATTCTGGACAATCTGCATATTTATGCAGACATTCCGGGATGGTTGATCCAGTGATGGCGATCTAGGCTTGTCACACCTTCACAGCCAACCGAGGAATAGACCATGCAACACTCCCCCATACTCGTCATCGGTTCCAGCGGCAAGACCGGCCGCCGCATCGTCGATCGACTCGCCGCCCGCGGCATACCGGTACGCCACGGCTCGCGCCAGGCCCCCATCCCTTTCGACTGGGACCGGCCCGAGACCTGGCCCGCCGCCCTGGCCGGCGTCTCCGCCGCCTATATCTCCTATTTCCCCGACCTGGCCTTTCCCGGCGCGCCGGAAAAGATCGAGGCCCTGACCCGCTACGCGGCACAGGCCGGCGTGCGGCGCCTGGTCCTGCTCTCCGGCCGTGGCGAGCATCACGCCCAGCACTGCGAGCAGATCGTGCGCCGATCCGGATTGGAATACGTGCTGGTGCGCGCCGCCTGGTTCGCCCAGAACTTCAGTGAGGGGTATCTGCGCGATCCCCTGCTCGAGGGCATGATCGCCCTGCCGGCCGACGACGTGCGCGAACCCATCGTGGATGTGGACGACATCGCCGACGTGGCGGTCGCCGCGCTCACCGAGCAGCGCCATGCCGGTGCCTTGTACGAGGTGACCGGCCCCCGGCTTCTGAGCTTCGCGGAGGCCGCAGAGGAGCTCAGCAGAGCCATGGGAAGGACGATCCGCTACCAGCCGATCACGCTGCAGGCGTTTCACGCCGCCATGCTGGAGATCGGCGGACAAATGGTTGCCGATGTCTTCACCGAGATCTGTCGTGAAGTGCTCGACGGCCGTAATGCCTCGCTGGGCGACGGGGTGCAGCGCGCGCTCGGCAGGCCGCCGCGCGACTTCGCCGATTTCTGCCGCCACGCGGCGGATGCGGGGGCCTGGCGGGAAGCCGCCTAGACGGCATGGATCACAGCGGGCGGGGAATACCCGCCTGCGTGATCACCCCAGCCACCAGCGCAGATCGAGGCCATAGCCGCTGATCGCCTCGAGCGGGGGATCGACGGCAGCCTGCAGGGAGGCGGCATCGACACTCTCCCGGGTCAGGCGTTCATCGCGGCGGGCGGCCGCCTCGCTCCGGTCCGCAGGCAGCCCCGGATAGGGCAGCCCATCGGGTTGCCAGGCATGCAGTTGCAGACGCAGTGCCTGCGGCTGCTGCGGATGGCGCAGCAGCAGGGTCAGCGGCATGCGCGGTCTGACCCCGGGATGGAGTCCGATCCAGGGCTCGAACTCACGCAGGCGGATGCCACCCAGGCGCAATATGCCCGTCTCGTCCCGCTCCTCGCGCAGAGGCAGGCGGACTCCATCCACCTCCAGTTGCCAGGCGGCGAAGTCGGGATCCTCCGTTGTCGCCTCGGGGCGCAGCAAAAGCTGCCAGCGCGCCGTGCTGGCGTCAACCAGCCGTGAGCCGCCACTCTCCTGGGCCTCCGCATCACCCCCCACCAGCGGCCAGAACTCCAGGGCGCGCTCGATCTGCAGACAACAACCGTTGAAGATGACCTGCCAGCGGGTCCGCGCCGGCTCCTCGAGCAGGACCTGCCGGGTGCGCTCACCCAGCCCGAGTCCGGCCGCTTCGAGGTCACTGAAAACAGCCCGCAGATCCTGAGCCAGATAGTGAGGCAGCGCGAACCGGTCGTGCAGATCATCTCCCCAATCGACCAGTTCGAGCGGAGCCTCCGCCTGCGCCAGCATCGCCACCAGCGCCCGCAGCAGCAACGTCATGGCGGCGGCACGCTCCGGAGTCGGCGCCATGCGAAAGGCGCGGAACTCCACCAGCCCCTGGCGTCCGCGACCCGGCAGATAGGGGTTCCAGAGCTTCTCGATATTGAGGTCGGAACGGTGGGTGTTACCCGAGGCGTCGGCCAGGAAGGGGGCCAGGCTGCGCCAGATGAATTCAGGTTCCGGATCGGCCTCCCGCTCCACCAGAAACAGGGCCAGCTTGAGTTCGCGAAACAACGACCGCAAGCCCTCGTCGGGACGGGGCGACTGGCTGGAGCCGCCCAGGTACTCGGGCCCGAAGGCGTAAGAGAGGGCGGGATGGGCGATCCAGTAGCGGATCAGCCGCGGCAGCAATCCGGCACAGGTGAGGAAGGGGCTGAGTGGCGGGTTCGCGCCACCGAGGGTGAACTGGCCACCGCCGCCGCTATCCGATTCGGTGCCGTTGTACTGCAGACGATAGGGCGAGAGACCGACCGCCTCGCAGTCCGCATAGAGTCGGCGGCTGGCGGCCAGAAAGCGCAGCGTGTCGGGATACGGGGCCTGGTTGATCTCGAGCACCGCCGGGTCGGGCGTGAGGGTGGTCCAGGCGACGCCGGCGTCCACCGGCGGCGGAAACCCCTGCAGGATCAGCGCAGGCAGTAGCGCCGCCGCCGGCTCCAGTATCTTCACAAAGGCGCGGAAACAGGCCACATCGGGAAAGTCCGGCAACTCCAGAACCACACAGGCCTCGCCATCCCCGCAGTCGTGGGTGCCGATGGCCAGCAGGTACTCCCCCTCGGCCGCCAGCTCGTCCACCAGTCCCGACAGCGGGATCGGCTCCAGGTGCAGCGATTCCCGCGACCAGCGGGCGATGGCCTCTTCGCTGTGCTGCAGCGGTTGGTCATCGACCCTGAACACCAGCCTGTGCGGCAGGCTGCCCTGGGTTTTGAACGGGTGGATCGGCCAACCGAGCGTCGACAGGCCGTGCAGGAGGTGATCCATGAAGGCGATCAGCCGCTTGTCATCCAGTGGATCGAAGGCCTCGCCGAGGGGGTCGGGCGGTCCCTGCCACAGGGGTTCCCCATCCCGCGACTGGTAGAGTCCGATCGACCAGCGGGGCTGTGCCTCCCCGGGATACTGGCGGCCCAGGGTGCGCATCACCAACGCCCCCGGGTGACGCTCGCGCAGGCGGACCATCAGCCGCCAGGCCAACCGCTCCTTGTCCCCGCCCAGGGCTTCGGACAGCCACTCGGACTGTTCCGAATCACGTACGGTAAAGGTCGGTTCAGCACCGACCCAGAGGCCGGGCAGCCGGGATTCGATGGCGCTGTCTAAGGTCGCAATTTCCTGCGAGAATGGATCCGAAACGGTTTGCACAGACGCGAACTCCCCATAAAAACGACAACCAGCGTACTCGATAACAACTCATCGAAGCGGAACCAGGCGCTGACCACCCCAACGAGAGAGACCATGCGTCGCATCGATATCGAGCATATTACCAAGTACGTCTACCCGGAACCCGTGGAGTTTTTACCCCATAAGCTGCTGGTGCGGCCCCGGGAGGGCCACGATATCCGTATTGAGTCCTCCTCCCTGCAGATCACGCCCGCCTACACCATCGAGTGGCAGCGCGACATCTTCGGCAACTCCCTGGCCATCGCCAGTTTCAGCGAAAAGGCCGAGTACCTGGAGATCGTCAGCCGGGTGGTGGTGCAGCACTACGAAGAGCTGCCCTCCCCTTTCGAGCTGGCGGAACATGCCCGCCACCACCCTTTCCACTACGACCCCCTGGAGCAGATCGATCTGATCCCCTACCAGATCTCGGTCTTTCCCCAGGACTACACCATCGTGGGCGAATGGGTGAAGGATATCTGGAGCGGCAGCGAACTGGTGGAGACGGTGCCGTTGCTGAACCGCATCAACCAGAAGATCGCCGACACCATCCGCTACACGGTGCGCACCAATCCCGGGGTGCAACCCCCCCACACCACCCTGCGGCGGGGCAAGGGCTCCTGCCGCGACATGGCGACCCTGTTCATCGAGGCCTGCCGCTACTGCGGACTGGCCAGCCGTTTCGTCAGCGGCTATCTGGTCTCCAACGCCGCGGTGGAGGACCACGCCACCACCCACGCCTGGTCGGAGATCTACCTGCCCGGCACCGGCTGGCGCGGTTTCGACTCCACCAGCGGCCAGCCGGTGGGCGGCGACCACATCGCCGTCGCGGTGCACCGCCACCCGGAGGTCATTCCGCCGGTCTCCGGCAGCTTCATAGCCCCGACCAAGATCAAGGGTGAGATGGCGGTGGAGGTGCGGGTGAACATCCTTTAATCCGGAGAGTCCGATCATCGTGTAGGGTGGGGCCCCACCCTACTGATCCTGTCGCCGATCGCCTATGCTTTGCCCAATGGCTATAAGCATGCTATCCGGTCTGGGAAGACCCGCATCCCCCACCATCCGAGTTCTGGCCGTGTCTCTGCTGATGACCGGCCTGTGCGTGCTGGGCGGCTGCAGCGACACAGTGGACAGCACCGGTCCGGTGCTGGAGATCTGGGCGCATGCGGGACAGGCGCGGGAACGCCGGACCCTCGAGTCCCAGGTGGCCCGCTTCAACCAGGCCAATCCGGACCTTCAGGCCCGGCTGACCCTGATCCCCGAAGGCAGTTACAACGCCCAGGTGCAGGCCGCCGCGGTCGCCGGCGAACTGCCGGATCTGCTGGAGTTCGACGGCCCCTTCCTCTACGCCTATGTCTGGCAGGGGCGGCTGCGCCCGCTTGACGACCTGCTGCCCCGGCGGCTGATCGACGATCTGCTGCCATCGATTCTGCAGCAGGGCCGCTACCGGGAACGGCTGTGGTCGGTCGGGACCTTCGACTCCGGTCTCGGTCTCTATGCCGATCGGAGCCGGCTGCAGGCTGCGGATATCCGCATACCCACCCTGGGGCGGCCCTGGCAGCGCGACGAGTTCAAGACGGTACTCGATCGTCTGGCCGAGGACGATGCGGACGGCCAGGTGCTCGACCTCAAGCTCAACTATGCAGGAGAGTGGTACACCTACGCCTTCTCCCCCCTACTGCAGTCGGCCGGTGGCGACCTCGTCGACCGCAGAACCCATGACCATGCCACAGGCGTGCTCAACGGCCCCGACTCGGTGGCCGCCCTCAGCGAGGTTCAGCAGTGGATCGAAAGCGGCCGCGTCGACCCCAATATCGACGACGCCGCCTTCACCGCCGGTCGTACGGCGCTGGCCTTTGGCGGCCACTGGAACTACCCGCGCTACCACCAGCAGCTGGGGGATGACCTCCTGCTGCTGCCTCTGCCCGACTTCGGTCACGGCAGTCGCACCGGACAGGGCTCCTGGAGTTGGGCCGTCACCGCCGACAGCGCCCATCCCGAGGCAGCGGCCCGCGTCCTCGCCTATCTGCTGCTGCCCACTGAGGTGCTGGCCATGAGCGAGGCCAACGGCGCGGTACCGGCGACCCGCAGCGCCATTGCCCGCTCCCCCCGCTACCGGGAGGGCGGGGCCTTGCGGCTGTTCGTCGAGCAACTCGAAAGCGGCCATGCCGTGCCCCGCCCCCGCACCCCCGCCTACCCGGTGATCACCGCCGAGTTCCAGAAGGCCTTCGAACGCCTCCGCAGCGGCAGCGAGGTGCAGGCGACCCTCGACCAGGCGGCCCGCGTCATCGACAACGAGATCGTCGACAACCGGGGCTATCCCTGGTTCTTCTCCGGCAAGTCGGAACCATGAGCGGCCGACGCGGTTTGAGCGACCAGACCCCCACCGCCCTGCTGATGGCAGCACCGGCCCTGCTCGGTCTGTTACTGTTTCTGCTGCTGCCCTTCGTGCTGGCGCTCTGCTTCGCCTTCACCAACCTGCGGCTGGGATCGCCCCTGCCGCTGGAGTTCGTCGGCCTCAAGCAGTTTTCGCGCATCTTCAGCGACCCCGGTTTCCTGCGGGCGCTCACCAACAACCTGCTGTTCGCGATCGTGGTGGTGCCGCTACAGACCGCCCTGGCCCTGGGCCTCGCCCTGCTGCTCGACCAGGGGTTGCGGGGCACACTGGTCTACCGTACGGTCTTCTTCATGCCGGTGGTCTTTCCCATGTCGCTGGTGGCGGTGGTCTGGCTGTTGATCTACGCCCCGGGCCCGGCCGGGATGATGAACCAGCTGCTCGATCTGCTCAGCCTGGGCCACTGGCAACCGCGTGACTTCCTGCGCGACCCGGCGATGGCGCTGCCGGCGATCATGCTGCTTTCGATCTGGCAGGGCGCGGGATTCCAGATGGTGATCCTGCTCGCCGGTCTGCAGGCGATCCCCCGGGAGCTGCACGAGGCGGCCGCCCTCGACGGCGCAGGACGCTGGCAGCGGTTTCTGCATGTAACCCTGCCCCAGCTGCGCAACCCCCTGATCTTCGTCATGCTGGTCACCACCATTCTCGCCTTCCGGCTGTTCGATCAGGTGCAGATCATGACCCGTGGCGGTCCCGACAACGCCACCACAACCATGATGTTCGAGATGGTGCAGGCGGTCTTCACCCGCCAGCAGGTGGCCCGCGCCAGCGCTATGACGGTGATCTTCTTCCTGCTGGTGCTGCTGGTGACCCTGGTGCAGCGCCGGTTTGCGCGACAGGAAGGCCAGCGACCATGATGACGCGCGCCCACCCCCTCGCCCGCTGGCTCAGCCAGCTGCTGCTGCTCGGCCTGGCGCTGTTGTTCCTGGCGCCGCTGGTCATGATGCTGCTTGGCAGTCTCAAAGCCGATGCCCGGGTATTGACCGATGCCGGCAGCATCGGCGGGTTGCTGAGCGGCGAGTTCTCGCTGCAGAACTATCGCGACGTGTTTGCCCGCACCGACTTTCTGCGCTTCCTGTTCAACTCGCTCTTCATCACCAGCGCCATCGTGGTCTGCGGCATGCTGGTCAACAGCCTTGCCGCCTACGCCTTCGCGCGTCTCCAATGGTGCGGCCGCGGCCTGCTCTTCAACGCCGTGCTGGCGTTGATGATCCTGCCCCTGGAGGCGATTGCGGTACCGTTGTTCTACGGCATCTCCCTGCTCGGCCTGCGCGACACCTACACGGCCCAGATCCTGCCCTTCATAGCCAACGCCTTCTCCATCTATCTCTTCTACACCTTCTTCATCGGCCTGCCGAAGGAGCTGGAGGAAGCGGCGCGGCTCGACGGCGCCTCGACCCTGCGCATCTTTTTCTCGATCATCGTTCCCAACGCCAAGCCGGTCTTCGCCAGCGTGGCGATACTGAGTTTTCTCATGTGGTGGGGCGCCTACCTCTGGCCCCTGATGGTGACCATCGGGCCCCAGGTACGACCCTTGCCGGTGGCCATCGCCGCCTTCCATACCCTGCCACCCCTGCAGTGGGGCGATATCCTCGCCTTCGGGGTGATGATGGTGTTGCCGGTGCTGGCGGTCTTCCTGCTGTTCCAGCGCTGGTTCGTGCGCGGGGTGGCGGCCTCGGGGATCAAAGGGTGAGCACCGGACTCATCGAACATGCTGCAGGAGAGTGCGGTCGCTCATTCACCCTCGTAGAGAAAGACCAACGAAGCCAGCGGCGGTAGCGTCAGGCTGAGGGAGAAGGGGCGGTTCATCCAGGGCTCGGGCTCAGCCTCCAGCGGCAGGGGGCCATTGCCCATGTTGCTGCCGCCATAGAATTCCGAATCGGAGTTCAGGACCTCCCGATAGCATCCGCCAAGGGGCACGCCGATGCGGTAGTTCTCTCTCGGCACCGGTGTCAGGTTGATGATCACCACGGCGATCTCGTCGTTGTCTCCCTTGCGCAGGAAGCTCAGAGTCGACTGCTGGGCGTCGTTGCAGTCGATCCAGTCGAAGCCCTGCCAGTCGAACTCGTAGCGGTACAGGGCCGGGGTCGAGCGGTAGAGATGGCACAGATCCCGGGTCAGACGATGCACGCCCTGGTGCAGCGGGTAGTCGAGCACATACCAGTCGAGCACCGCGGCGCTGTTCCACTCGGTACCCTGACCGAACTCGGTGCCCATGAAGAGCAGCTTCTTGCCCGGATGGGTGAACTGATAGGTATACAGCGCACGCAGGTTGGCATGCTGTTGCCACTCGTCTCCCGGCATCTTGTTGAGCATCGATTGCTTGCCGTGCACCACCTCGTCGTGGGAGAAGGGCAGCAGGAAGTTTTCGGTGAAGGCATAGAGCATGCTGAAGGTCAACATGTTGTGGTGGTACTTGCGGTGGATGGGCTCGTGGCTCATGAAGCTCAGGGTGTCGTTCATCCAGCCCATGTTCCACTTCAGGTCGAAACCGAGACCGCCGAGATAGGTGGGGCGGCTGACCTGCGGCCAGGAAGTGGACTCCTCGGCGATCATCAGGATGCCGGGGCAGTGCTCGTGCACCGCCACGTTGAGCTCGCGCAGGAAGTCGATGGCCTCCAGGTTCTCGCGTCCGCCGTACTGGTTGGGAATCCACTCCCCCTCCTGGCGCGAGTAGTCCAGATAGAGCATGGAAGCGACCGCGTCCACGCGCAGACCGTCGATGTGCAACTCCTCCAGCCAGTAGACCGCGCTGGAGATGAGGAAGGTCTTGACCTCGTTGCGCCCGAAATTGTAGATCAGGGTCGACCAGTCCAGATGCTCGCCGAGGCGGGGATCCTCGTGCTCGTAGAGCGCGGTGCCGTCGAAGCGGGCCAGACCATGGGCGTCCTTGGGAAAATGGGCGGGCACCCAGTCGAGCAGCACACCGATGCCGTTGCGGTGGCAGTGGTCGACGAAGAAGCGGAAATCGTCGGGGCTGCCGAAGCGGCTGGTCGGCGCGAAGTAGCCGGTGGCCTGATAGCCCCAGGAGAGGTCGAAGGGGTGTTCGGTGATCGGCAGCAGCTCGATATGGGTGAAGCCCATCTGTGTCACATAGTCGACCAGCTGCACGGCCAGCTCCCGATAGCTCAGGAACTCGCCCTCCATGTCGCGCCGCCAGGAGTTCAGATGGACCTCGTAGACCGACATCGGGCTGTGCTGCCACTCCTTGTGAGTGCGTTGCTCCATCCAG
This sequence comes from Sedimenticolaceae bacterium, assembly GCA_050300835.1. Classification (GTDB taxonomy): domain Bacteria; phylum Pseudomonadota; class Gammaproteobacteria; order Chromatiales; family Chromatiaceae; genus Thiodiazotropha. The sequence continues at coordinate 27,552 of JBNKYJ010000181.1, read as the reverse complement.
TCACCGTCACCCCACTCATAGGGGCTGTTGCCGGCGATGATCGAGGCGGTGCCGGGACGCAGTTCGTAGTGCCTTCCGTAAGGGTCTGACTTGAGAAAGATGGCGCCGTTGTGGCGATTGCGCAGCTCGTACTTGTAGACATGGCCCGGTTCGAGATCGGGGATGAAGAGCTCCCACACGCCGCCGCCGCGCACGCGCATGGGATTGCAGCGTCCGTCCCAGGCGTTGAAGTCGCCGACCACGCTGACGCGCTCGGCGTTGGGTGCCCAGACGGCGAAGAGGACACCGGCGGTACCGTCCACCTCGTGCTCGCGTGCACCGAGAAAACGGTAGGCGTGGTGATGGCGGCCCTCGTTGAACAGATGCAGGTCGAAGTCGGGGATCTGCAGACCGTAGCAGTAGGGATCGTGGTTGATGTGCTCCCGGTGTTCTTTGTCACGCCACGCCAGACGGTAGTGTTCGGGCAGCGCGCTGCCGTCACCCCGCCACTCGAAGAAGTCGCTGTCGCTGAGGCGTTCCAGAGTCAGGTCGCCCTCGACGATGGAGACTTCCATCGCGCGGGGATTGTAGACCCGCACCAGGGTCTGATCGCCCACGGGGTGACGGCCGAGTACGGCGAACGGATCGTGATGCCGGGCATCCTGAATGCGTGAAAGTTCGTTGTCGATGGTATTGCTTTCCATAGGGATGGCTGTCTCTTGTTGTTGGGGCCTGTTGGATGAGTGTCGACAGACCCTAGAAATCGTAATCGAGAATGTCGTCGACCCGGCGGCAGATCTCGCGTCCGTAGTCCGTCCACAGGCCCTCGCCCCAGTAGCGGTAGCAGCTGGTCTGCGAGGCAAGCAGGTGGAACAGGGCGTTGCGGTAGCGTGGATCGTCGCTCGGAATGCCGGGCTTGATCACCGTCTCGTAGAAGTGCGAACTGGCCTCGTCCATCGGCTTGAGCACATGCTCGTAGCCGCGCACCCAGGAGAGATTGTTGGTCCAGCTGCCGCCCTCCATGTGGAAGCGGTGGTCCTCCTTGCCGAGGGTCTCGATGACCCGCGCCAGTTTGTCGGGGCCCTCGCCGGGTTTCATGTGCTCCCAGATCTGCTTCTGGAACAGGGGCTGGATGACCGGAAAGGCCTCCTCGCCGATACCCTGTGCGGCAAGATGCTCCAGGTACTCGGTGACGTTCATGGCCGGGCAGTCCGAACCGGTGCTCTCGCGCATGACTTCCATATATTTGGATGGAAACTCATTCATCATCACGCCGCCGTTCTCTCCGTCGGCGATCTGGGTCACCAGGGGCGGCACCTCGTGTCCGTCGAGGGTCTGTCGGTAGAGGCTGCGCGCCTCGTAGGCGGGCTGCATCTGGGCCACCAGCTTGGTGTCCGAACCCTGGGTTTTCACGATGGCGATGATGCTGATGCTGTCGCCTTTCGAATTGGTGCAGACCAGGCGGTGGGGCAGATGGGGCTGGCGCGGGTTCCAGCCGTCCTGCGGATGCTCCACCGAGTGCTCCTGCACCAGCACCCACTGGTAGCCGCAATCCTTCAGTGTCTTGACGAACTCGTAGGCGATGTCCGGGTGGTTGGGCAGGGCCATCTCGGAAGGCGAAAAGCCGCGTACCCGGGCCAGCGCCTCGGTGCCGAAGATGGCGGCGAAGTGGTGCTGCCAGGCGCGCACGTGCAGGCGAAAGTCCTGCACCGGCGTGGAAGGTGCCACCGCATGACCCCAGGGCGCGCCCAGCCACTCCACGCAACGGCGGTACTCCGGGTTGCAGGTGACGGTCTTGAGGCTGTCGATGGTCTCGTCCAGCCCCATTTTGCGCAGCCCGTGCAGCAGGGTGCCGGAGTATTCGAGCATCACCCGCGGCTCCTTGCCCTCGCCGACCAGTTCGGGGATGAACTCGCCCATGCGCTTGTAGCACCAGTTGAACACCGATGCATTGTGGTTATCGCCGATGTCGGGGTGCTCCATCATGTATTGCAGATTGCTGATCAGAGCCGCCGTGTGCAGGTCATCGCCGCCGGCGGGGATCAGTGGCTGGTGCATGTGCAGCGCATTGGCGAAGGCGCTGCGGATATGCGCGAAGTCGATCCGGCTCTCGGGCAGGAACACCGGCTTGCCGGCGCTTTCCGCGATGGTGCTTTCGATCAGGGCTTCGGCGCCGGAAATGTTGGGGACGTCGTCGATATATTCAGGCAGATCGGACATGGCTTTACTCCTGGCCCTAGGGCCTGTTAACAGGCCTAGCTTATTTGTCGCGGATGTAGTCGTAGATGTTCAGGTAATTCTGACCGGGGATGTTCCATGAATAGTCATATCGCATGCCGTTTTCGATCAGTTCCCTGAAGCGGTCCGGGTAGTCGTACCAGAGGCCGATGGCGCGTTCGATGGCCGATTCGATGGCGTGGTTGTCGGACTGGTGGAAGACATAGCCGTTGCGTTCCTGCATGGGACGGTCCGAGTAGTCGACGTCGAACACCGTGTCGGCGAGTCCGCCCACCGAGCGCACGATGGGCACCGTGCCGTAGCGCAGCGCGATCATCTGGGTCAGGCCGCAGGGCTCGAACATGCTCGGCACCACCAGCATGTCGGCACTGGCGTAGATCATGTGCGCCATCTCCTCATTGTAACCGATCTCGAGATGGCAGTCGGGACTGTGGCCGAGTTCATGCTTGATCTCCCAGAACTCGGCGTTGATGCCCTGTTCGGTGCTGGAGCCCAGCAACACGAACTGGGCCCCGCGCGAGAGCGCGTAGTAGAGCGCATGACGGATCAACGGTACCCCTTTCTGCGCATCGAGGCGGCCGACGAAGGCGATCAGCGGCTTGTAATCCTGATGCATCCAGAGCTGATCGCGCAGGATCTTCTTGTTTTCGTATTTGCCGTCGATGTCTTCGATACTGAAGTGCCGGGCGATGTGCGGGTCCGCCTGCGGATTCCACATCTCGTAGTCGAGGCCGTTGAGCACGCCGCCGAACTTACCCTGGTGCACATGCAGGGCATGGCCCAGGCCGTGGCCCCAGTCGGTATGGCGCGCCTCCCAGGCATGGCGTGGCGACACCGTGGTGGTGAAGTTGGCATAGAGCAGCGCGCCCTTGGTGAAGTTGATGGCGCTGGGGTTGAAGTCGTCGCCCATGCGGTTCTTGTCGTAGTAGTAGTCGGGGCGGCCAAGCCCGGTGAACCAGAGCACGTTCTCGCCGGCGATGCCCTGATGCTTGAAGTTGTGGATGGTGTGAATGGCGCGGCAGTGCTGCATGTCCGCAAACTGGTAGATCTCATAGAGCAGTACCGGCACCAGGGCGGTCTGCCAGTCGTGTGTGTGGATGATGTCGGGGCGCTTGCCCGACTGTACCATGAACTCCAGCGCGGCCTTGGAGAAGAAGGCGAAGCGCATGTGCTCGTCAGGAAAGCCGTAATAGCCGCTGCGTTCAAAAAAGTGATCGTCCGAATGAGGCTCGATGAAGTAGCACTTGCGCCCATGCACGAAGCCAAACCAGACGGTGCAGCGGATGCGGTAGTTGAACCAGGGCACCCACAGGTTCTCGTAGGAGACCTGCAGGCCCCAGATATGGTCGTAGCGCATGCAGTCGTATTTGGGCAGGATGATTTCGACCGAATTCCCGCGTATCTCCAATTCCCGACTCAATCCGAATACCACGTCACCCAAGCCGCCGACCTTGGCAACTGGAGCGCACTCTGAAGCGACCATGACGATGTACATGCTGTGAAACCTGCCTCTGTCGTTTTGATTAAGTGTAATGAGTTGATGAGCCGGATGGCTCAACCACCCATATGGGCACGCGCCCGGTTGAGTTCGTCCCAGCAAACATCGAGGTCGGTATGTGCGCGCGGCACCCAGGCCTCACCCCAGAAAATATTGCAACTGGTCTCGGCGCGCAGCAGATGCCACAGTGCCTGTTCGAGCTGATGGCCGAGCTCGCCGTCGCTCGCTATCCGATTGGCAGCCCGTTCGCGGGTCTCGTGCACGGCGCTGCTGGTGAGTGAGATCCGCGCCAGTGCGTCCTTCTGCGCCTGCGATCCGGTCCACTGGACAAAGCCGTGACCGTGGTGCCAGCCGGTGTTCCAGGCACCGCTGTTGACCCGTACCTCGCCGTGTGCACCGTATCGGACCAGATAGTCGTCGATGAAACTGGGCTTGATGGGGCCTTCGCCGCTACGCGCACGCTGCAGTAGCGACCGGTAGAGTCCCCAGAAGTTCGCCTGCGGTTGCGGGTTGCGGAACCAACCGCCATTGTCACCGTCGGTGGCGGTGGTCACCAGCGGAGTGAAGTCGCACCACCGGGTGCGCGCCTCTAGCTCGCGCTCGAACCAGTCGAGATCCATCCCCGACTCCTGAGCGTCGGAAAGCGCTCGGTCACGCACCACCACGACGATTTCGTCGTCACCGTGGCGAGCGATGTGGGGCCTGTAGCGCAACTCCTGCCAGGACATCGGCGTGACCGCCTCCACATGATCGCTGTCGACCAGCACATAGTGATAACCCAGCCGCTTGAGCAGCGGGATCAGCGCCATGTCGAAACCCATTTCGGGTGGCCAGAAACCGGAGAAGTGACTACGCCAAAAGAGGTGTTGAGCGATGCCTTTCCAGCGTTGTAGATGTTCCTCCCGATCGGCCTCGGGAATCAGCGGTAGCACGGGGTGGTAGTGACCGGTGCCGAGCAGACTGAACAACGCCTGGTTCTGAAAGTGCCAGAGCAGTGAGCCGCAGTCGACAACACCGTAAACCCGCGACTGGAAGGCGGGGTCGGCCAGCGTCTCCAGCAGGGTTCCGGAGAAGGAGAGGTGCACCCGGGCCACATCTTCATAGCCCCAAAGTGAACGGGGAATACGATCAAGGGCATAAAGAATTTCATGCGCCTCCCAGGCGTCATTGTCGAGCAGCGCCTGCAGGTTGCCGGCTGGCTGGTGCAGGTTGAGGACCAAGGCGTGGTGGATTTTATGCATGCAGGCGTCCTTAGGGAACGTTCAAAACCTAGTCTGGTGCTTTGTGTATTTTAGCAATTGTCATTCCAGAACCGACCAGCAAACGGTAACTCGTTGAAATACGATCACCTGATTTCGTGTCTACGCATCACTTCGCAACCTAGTGACAATCCAGCGGTGCTGTTGATATCAAGATCGCGCTTGCAAGATAGTCAATGCACCAATCATTTACGACATGAAATCAGAAATGATGACCCTGTCATATTGCACTTTGACTACAAATCCAATATCAGGAATGGAACTGTTCAAGATCTCATTCGATTGGCGGAGATATTAAGGCATTCACCTTTGCACAAAAGTGATTTTTTCTTTTTCTCTTTTTATTATAAAAACGATCATTTTTCTAAGCATCACGACAGACGCTGTGCACCGTCATAGGGTGCTGCCCGCCATCGTATAGGAATATTGTTGCATTTTGGTGCATTGGGGAAGTGGAAATATGCCGTGGGTTTCAGCGGAATAATAGGAATGAACGATCATGGTCACGATCTTCACCTGTACAGTTCAAATTGACTATCGGTGTGAAAGCACACCGACCATGTTATGAATTCCTGAATACGGGGGATACTGAGAGCAATCAATGGACGTTGCGAGAGTAAGCCTTCGCCTCTCTTCGTACTGATCATTTCACACTCGCCAGGAACAAACCGGTATCACCCGGGATGATGCAGATTGCACATGCGCCAACGCTTCAGGCAGAACCCAATCTTCAGCGATCCGGCAAAATCCATCGCGCAACCACTTAGCGACAACCATCTATACCTCACAACGAAAGAAGATTACCTATCTTTTGTAAGTCAGGCTGATCCACCGGCATCATCCTGTTTGTTGGATCACACAATAAACGATATGGCCGAAGTCAATGAATATCGATCCTGTATTGGCCTGATGCCAGACCGTGAGTCAATGATTCACCGATATATTTCATAGCGATATGACAATCCAGCAATGGCTATAATTGGTTCCCCGGCTCTAAATTAAGTAGAGATCTCAAACATGATGCAGTTCAGGCAGCGTCCGGTTTTCAGTTTCTATAAACCTGATGCGGACGCGGTTTTTCTGGTGTTCGATGGACTGCAAGAGCGTTGGCCCATGAAAAAGCGCGCGCACGGCATTTGGCGCTTGCGTGTCAGGTTGCCAGCACAAGCGTTGCACGGCCACGTCTACCACTTTGAGGTTCATAGCAAAGGCGTGACCTATCAACTGGCCGATCCCCTGGCACATCGTACGCAACGTATCAAGCAGGGACTGGTGTCAGTCTTCAGCCATCTCGACAGTGGATTCAAACACACCCTATTTCGCTCCCCCCCAATCGACCGAATCGTGATCTATGAGACCCACCTTCCCGCGCTCAGCCGACACGAAAGTGCCGACATGGAATGTGAAACTCATCGGGGCACCTTCGCCGGTGTCTGTTCTCCGACGGTACTGGACCATCTTCAGCGCCTCAAGGTTGCGGTGGAATTTCTGCCACTGCACGCACACGACGAAACATTGGGTCAGGATTGGGGGTACTTCTCCACTTCATTCAATGCGCTGAGGGAGAGCTACGCCCTCGATTCGAACAATATCAACTACGAACTCATGCAAATGGTGGATACCCTGCACAGTCGCGGTATCCCCGTGCTACTCGATGTTGTCTTCAATCATGGTGGGGAACTTCTGGTCAAGGCCTGGGGTGAAGAGGTGGTGTATCGCAGGCATGCCAACGGCGATTTCTGCCATGGCTCCGGTTGTGGGCCAACGATCCAAACCGAGCATCCAAGGATCAGAGAGACCATTCTGAATACATTGGAGCAACTGGTGGAGCACTATCGGTTTGACGGCTTTCGTTTCGACCTGGGTGCGTTGCATGACCGGAAAACACTGCTGGAGATCGATCGCCGTCTGCCCAAGCGTATCTATCTCATAGCCGAACCCTGGGCGCTGGGTGGCACGCAATGGGGAAAAGGCGATATGAGCAGGGACTTCGCCTCCACCCGCTGGGCAATCTGGAATGACGATTTCCGCGAACCGGGCAGGACGTTTATCCAGGGGCTTGGTGACTTCCAAAATCGCGATCGACTCATGTGCGCCATCACCGGCAGCCACATCAATAACGGCGGCTGGGCGCTCAGACCCCAGCAAAGCATCAACTATCTGTCGAGTCACGACGGCCAGACCCTGGCGGATCTGATGCATGGCGACACCCGACGGGTGTTTCTTGGTGTAATGTTGGTGTTGACTTCGCAGGGCATTCCCATGCTCGGCGAAGGTACGGAGATGATGTTCTCCAAGCAGGGTCACCACAACAGCTATAACCGTCCGGATCTGAACCAGATAGACTGGGGAAACCTGATCGAGCATCACGATCTGGTCGAGGCCGTTGTGCGCTTGATCAGGCTGCGCAATCAATTGCCCCACTTTCACTACACCCGGCCATTGAGAAAAAACACCCAGACCAGTGACCGGTGGGATATCGACTGGATCTATCCAACGGGTTACCCACACCATGACAACGTGAATGCCATCGGTTACATCCTGCGACCGCCACGGCGGGCACTATTTTGGCGGCGCCGCCACCAGGCATTGGTGATACTGCTGAACGGCAGCAGTACATGGGCGGATTTTCATCTGCCGAAGGGTAAGTGGAAGGTCCTGGTCGATGGCCAGCGGCTTGCGATCGACGAACTTGGACTCAGCACTGTACCCCATGCCAAGAACAACTATCAGACGCATCCCGGCACCGGCGTCATCCTGGCACCCGCCTGAACAAAGCCTACATTTTGTTTCACCCCAAAGATCAGCCCGTATCCAGAGTCGACGAACCAAACCGGAAGTTTTTGCCGTGATGTTGCACTGGAAGTCAGATGGGATCGTATTCAAGGAAAAGTGATTCGCGGTTGTACTGGAAGTGACAGTCAGGTTGGATCCTTCGGTTCGCAGCTCCCGCCGTGCGTGCATCTTCCGTGAACAGCCGCTGACGTGAGAGAAACCGGATGATAATGCTTCAGATACCTTGCGCTAGAAATCAACCTCGACAGACCACTTCAACGTTGTGTCAGGCGTGTTGTTATTCATGCCAACCAACAATCCCACTCCGATAGAGACGGATGACTCTTCGTCCGACGAATCGCCCCCCAGGCCTCCCGTGTAATAGAGCACAGGACCCAGGCGATGTTGATTGTGATCGCCGAACAATTGCGCCTCCTCGCCCGCACTACCTGTATCACCAATCCGGTCCACCGTGCCATAGGCCTCCAGGGCAAGCTGCCAATCCTGATTCAGGATATAGCCGAATTGGGTCGCATAGGCGAAGTCGACCTTCTCGTCACGCGGTTGAGATCCACCCAAGTGTTTCACCAGATACAGATTGATGATGCTCCACCATTTCCGCCTATCGAGTTGTAAGATTGGTCCGACGAGCAACAAGCTGGCCTCGTCATCATCACGCGGCTGCCCATACTCGGCCACCAGACCAAATCCCCAATCGTTCTCTTCGATAGGATCGAGTACCCATACCACCTCCGCCCCGATTTCAGACAATTCCAGGCTACCAAAGTCATTCGCCTGCTCCGGATTGTCCGGGTCATCCAAACGCTCTTTCTCGTATTCGATACCGATACGCGATTTAAGTCGGCTGGTGATACCGAATTCGAGTTCGAGGGCGTGGCGTTGTTTGGTTACGCTGTTGTCGTCGTACTGGAACTCCCCACTGACATTTCTCACATCACGTTCCGGGTTGCCAGACATATGCGCATTCTGGGACTGGAATTCAATCTCGCCGGGGGCGACGCTGAGATTCTTGACCTCGAATTGGCCAATAGCGGGCCCGGAGACAGCGGCTGAACCGGTAAACAGCACGCCTATAACAACAGAGATAACCCTGGACAGGCCTTCCCAATCGAATTTACGCCAGGTTGAACAAGCGCGATTTGACCTTCTATGCATCTATTTACCCTACAATGATGGCGCACTCGCGCACTGTGTGTCGGAAGAATAAGCGCCATGATCTAGACTGGTCAACAGACTATTCATGGGAGAGCTTGACAAAGTTGCACAATCCCGGATTTTCCTAAGTACGCCTGTGCGATTATGACAAGAAAATGGGCATCACACATCCCGTGGGGATTGACCTCCATCTTTCACGTGAGCAGATTCCAGAAACTATGCACCGTCACCTCACGCATATCACTTCATAGATGGCTATCATAGACTGCCAATGTATTGTGTGGTTACAGAGTTATGTTGGTTTTGATCTGGAAATAGGCGAATGCCTAATCGATAGATTGCGGAAAGTTTGCGCAAAGAATGAGCTGCTATCTGTCAGTGTCGGATTATAAAGAAGGTATCTTCGTACTTTTGCAGTATCCGAAAAACAGCAGACATGCATACCTGACTAATCGAACTCTCTCACCCGACCCGAAGCGGAAAATCAAAGTAGGTATAGTGACCTTATGAAGTTAGTCGGTAGCGGAACTATAGTGCCTATTGCTCTCACTTTATGTCGAAATATTTTACAAACTTTTTGTAAGTAAAAAACAGATGATTTGTAACCAGTTGATATAGAGCCCATAAATTCCCATGGAACAGGAATTGCATTCACATATTGTGCGCTAGGTTTACCTGGGTCCTTGCCAGGGGATGTTCAGAAGAAAAGCATAACGTATCGTCAGGTCAAGACCAGACAAAATTCATACTAGAAGGACGATTGAGAAAGTACATTTTCATAACATACATACTGTTCACGGTATCAAATGATCATTTGATGCCTGTTGACAAGGAGGTACGAAATGAAAATTTCGCATAGTCATTTAGTCCCACTCCTCATGCTCTTTGGGTTTTTCTCCTCCTCTCTGCATGCCAGCATCGTCTTCCAAGGAGGCGGTGTAGATGGTGGTCTGGCTCCTGCAGGAGAGCCAGGCGTTTCTTTTGATTATCAATTGGTAGATGCCACAGGCTATGAATTCGTGGAGATTGAATCCCTTGCGATGTACAACTTTTTACAGTGGAATTTCAGTGAGAGCGCTGTAACAATAGTTTCAGAAATGTCAGGTGGTCCAGGTACTAGCGATATTGCATGGGTTACTGCGAGTTGGACCTTCCAGGTCAACGATGCTCCAGTTGATTTTCGGATAGACGCATCGGTAGATCTCATTAATACACGCTTTATGAAGGTCGTTGACGGTGGACATGAATGCTTATCACCCGGCTGTGAATTTGACTGGTTGTATGCAGGAACTACAGTTGGAACTTTATTGCCCGGATACCAGTATGTCATGGAGTTCCAACCTGCCGTTTTTGGCAACTCCAGCTTTCGCTTCCAAGTACCCGAGCCATCCACTATCCTGCTCATGGCAACCGGCCTAGCTGGCCTTTGTGCTGCCAGTCGGAAGAAACAGCAGGCATAAGAGTTTCGATTTCATATGCTCGATGGCCCCGCTTCGTGCGGGGCTTTTTTTATTTCTGTATTAATGTGTCAAAGAGGCTAGAAGCAGTTTGTATATCATTTTGCTGAATATCCGAAAGCCGCCAATAGCGTACATCATTATTCTTGAGTTGCCATGACCGCTTACCGGCATACGGGGGACACCCTGTTCAGTGGATTACTGAAGCCACAGTGCCAAATAATCACTAAGCCTTCCCTTCAAATAAAGTTTCATCAGCTTCGGCTGCTGCCACTAAGTAATCAAACAGCGCCTTCACACGTGCATTTCTACGCATGTCCTCATGCGTAGCCACCCACAACTCCCCCACGGGTTCCGGCAAAGGAGCCAGCACAGCGCCAAGGTTTGGCCAGAGCGAACCCAGCAGGCATGGAAGTGACACCAGCAAGCCGCTTTCTGCTGCCAATGCGGCATTCGTGATGAGACTACTCGAAATAACCGGACTTTGGGTTCCCGGTATCGCCTCATCAAACCATGCGCTGGCGGGCCCGCCTTCCCAATTGACAAATTCCAGCCCGGCCAGAGCAGGCAAGTTCTTAACCCTACCGAGCGACTCGCAAGTCCCTTTGCTGGCATAGATGCCCCAACGGATAATCGCGATCTTACGTGCGACCAGTGTCTCTTCCGTAGGTCTCTTGGGTCGCAGAGCAATGTCCGCTTCCCTTCCTGCCAGGCTCAAGACGCGGTCGTCTGAGATGATTTCCACCTTGATGCCGGGGTGGATGGTGTGGAAGGCAGGAAAATGCCTGGCCAGAAAACTTACGGCAAGTGCATCGGTTGCCGTGACCCGTAACAGACCCGTCAGCTGTTGATCCCGACCGGAAATAATGCGATCGGCACTGAGCGCTTCATGTTCCATCTGTTCGGCAGCGCGCGCCAGTTCGAAGCCTGTCTCTGTTGGCTCATAACTGCCTCGCAGCCGGTCAAACAGGCGCGTACCCAGCTCTTCTTCGATCCGCTCCAGACGACGAAAAACGGTGGATAGGGTCACTCCCAGCTGTTCCGCTGCACCAGGTAAGCCTCTGGCACGGGCAATGGCCAATACGAGTCGGTAATCATCCCAGCCAATCATAAGCTTGCATTCCTGTAAGTACAGTTATCGATATTACAACTATATTTGCATTTTCGTAACCTCTATCGTTACAGACACCCTTTCAGTCATTCCCAACAAGGAGTCTGTGATGCAAGAGATCCATATTTTAAGCGGTGGCTTTGCCGGCGTTTGGGCCGCGATGAGTGCCGCGGCAGAACGCCACTCCCATGGCCCAGAGGCGATCCATATCGAACTCGTCAGCAAGACGCCCGACCTGATCATTCGCCCGCGTCTCTATCAGGGGGCCAGTGACGTATTGCGTGTTCCCTTGGCACCACTAATGAAGGAGATCGGTGTTGTCTTCAGGCAGGCCGAGGTGAGGGATATTGACACGGCGGCGCGCACCTACCGCTGTGCCAGTGGTGAAACGCGACACTATGATCGCCTGATCCTGGCCACCGGTAGTGAGTTGCGACAACCCCCGATACCCGGTGTACGAGAGAACGCCTGGTCCATCGACAACTTCGCAGAGACCGAGCGACTGGATCGCCACCTGGAACAGCTTTCTGCCGACGATATTGCCGCCACTTCCATCGTCATCGTTGGAGCAGGATTTACCGGGCTGGAGCTTGCCACCGAATTGCGTAGCCGCCTAGGGGCCGAAATGCGCATCATCCTGGTCGATCAGACAGCAAAGATCGGGAGTGAGCTAGGTCCCGGCCTTATGCCGCTCATCGAGGAAGCGGTCATCGAGAGCAATATCGAAACACGCCTCGATACCAAGGTGTCGTCGATTCTTCCCGATGCCGTAGATCTGGCAAACGGAGAGCAAATCAAGAGCCGCACGGTGATTATGACCACTGGCCTGGTTGCAAGCCCGCTGACCCGATGCATCAGCGGTGAATACGATTCATATGGGAGGCTGAAAGTGGAGAGTGATCTGAAGGTGACGGGTATCGATGGGATTTTTGCTGCAGGTGATACGGCCCATGCCCTCGCAGACGACCAGCATGCCACCTATCTCTCCTGCCAGCATGCCATTCAACTCGGGCGCTTTGCCGGATATAACGCGCTGCACGATCTCCTGGGCGATGAACGGAAGGAGTACAGCCAACCCTTCTATGCCACCTGTATCGACCTGGGGCGATGGGGTGCCGTCTATACCACCGGCTGGGAGCGCGTGGTTGAGAAGAGCCGAGAAGAGGGGAAGGAAATCAAGCAGCGAATCAACAACGAATGGATCATTCCCCCCTTACCTGAACTTGGCAAGCAACAGATCTTCAAACAGATCGCACTGGCATCAGACTAACGCGGTGACAGTGAATATCGCACTGCGCCACACAATAGGGAATATGCCCTCCTTAACCCAATTTAGAGATAACAGTCCATGAATGCGATCAATCACGCGGCTACCGCCCTGCTGATCAACCGAAAATGGCCCGGCGTCCCCATCGTTCCTGTTCTCATCGCCGTACAGCTGGTGGAATTTTTGTGGGTGGTGTTCAACCTGCTTGGCGTGGAGGTCACCACTACAGAGCCGCAAGTCAGGGCACTCAACGATATCCATCTGGCTCACATGCCATGGTCCCACTCCATGGCATCGAGCGTATTGCTTGCCGTCGTAATATGGTGGGTGGCGTCAAAGCTACTGCACAAACCCCATTGGGGCATCGCACTTGGCGCTGCGGTGGCATCACATATATTGCTGGATTTGGCAACTCACGTTGAAGACATTGCCATCATCCCAGGGATCAATACAGCAAAATTTGGTTTGAGATTGTACAGCGTACCCTTGCTGGCTCTGTGCGTGGAAACACTCTATGGCATCTGCTGTTGGTGGATTTTTCGAGGGTCTAGAGCATTGTTGGCGGTAATCATTCTATTGAATCTGGCGACACTCTCGTTCTACTCCGTCACCATTCCAGGCCCTGAACAGTTTCTTGCTGGGCAAACGCAAGTCTTTGCTGCTGCTGTCGGGGTACACATTCTAATCGGATTGGTGTTCGTTGGCCTGTTTGCCCGGCCAAGTTGGAGAATGTCGGAAAGTTCAGTTGAATCCTCAACTATGGCATCTGATCATGACTAACATGGCGCCAAGCCTGTGTCACTTGAATTCCTGCCGGACCTGAACAAAACTGATGTTTATTTCCCAGTAACCGGTCTACACGGACTTTCCAGGTACCCTGGGATCCACGCATTCGAATGCGTGCAACGATTTTGTCACATGCAATGGAGAATTGTGTGAACGATGGATCGATGAATAGAACAGGGAGGCATGTCGCTTGGAATCCGGAGGCATGGCATTTCCGACTGCTCGAGAAAGACGCTCATGGACGGTAAAAGGACGGTTGCGATCATTGGTGCAGGCATGGCTGGACTGGCTGCCGCCAGGAAGCTCTGCTCGGAAGGATTCGAGGTCAGGCTGTTCGAAGCAAACAGCAAAGTCGGCGGTTGTTGTGCACATACGCATATCGGCGGCTACACACTCAACGACGGCGCTGTTTACCTCACCATGCCTGGAATGCTGGATTCTCTGTTCGAAGCATTAAGGCTGGACCGAAAGAGTCTGCTACCGCTACAAGCAATCTCCCACATGCAGTCTGCCACCTTACCGGATGGCACTGTCGTGGATATCGGCAGTGGGCCGACCGTTACCGTCCACTCACCCCAGGGCGCCGCGGAGACCGCCCTTGCACAATCGGAAGTAACGGCCTTCCTGAGCGAATGGGAGCCGATTCTCCGTCTTTTCACCGACGACATCCTGGTTCATCCGCTGTCGTTGTCGCATTTATTGGTCAAGGGCATGCGCCATTTCGCCAAATTGCGCGGTACCGCGGCATGGCAGTTGAAGCGCAGCTTTTCCAGTGAGGCGATACGAGCCGCATTTGGAGGCGCGCTATTGTATGCCGGCGTTCCGCCCGACAGGATGCCTGCCGCATCGTTGCTGGGACTGGCGGCCATGTTGAGCGACGGATACTTCCTTCCCATGGGGGGAATGGGGCGCATCCCAGAAGTTTTGAGCGAAGCCGTTCTGGCGCAAGGAGCAAACCTCCATCTCAATTCAGCCATTCAACGCATTCTGGTCAGGAACGGTCGCGCCTATGCGGTTGAAGCGGCTGAAGAGGGCGTGGTCGAAGTCGATGCCGTGATTTCGACTGTCAGCGCCATGCATACCTACGGCAGCTTGTTGTCTGAAACCGATGTGCCATCACGCATGATGCGTAAGGTGCGGCACTCGCCAATGTCTCACAGAGGGTTTGTGCTGCAGCTCGGACTCAGCAACAGAATTGAAGCTCGCAGCCATATTAATTGTGTGATTCCATGGCTAGACGACCAATCGCAGATCTTTCAAACGGCCGCAGACCATGTGCGTTGGTTGACTTATACGATACCGACAGTGACACTTCCGCAATTGGCGCCAGACGGTTGCAGCCTTATCGAGGCATTCCCATCGATCAGGCAGGATATAGTACCGGAGGAGTGGAACGAGGATCGCAAGAATGCCGTTGTAAGCCAGACACTGGAGATGCTGCGACGTGAATATCCTATTGACCTTGCAACCTACCGTGTTCTGAGTCCCAAAGAATTTCAGGATAGCCTTCATTTATATTCCGGAGCGATGTACGGCCTTTCGCCAGCAGCAGGTCCTGCTGCGCTATTCAAATACAGCACCCCGATTCGCGGTTTGTATCAGGCCGGCCAGACCACATGGCCGGGGTTTGGTATTGTCGGTGCAGGGATGTCCGGTATTTTTGCAGCTGAGACACTGATTCACGATAACTCTGCCTGAGCGTCGACAGCTATAGACGTGGAGAGACAGAAGATACGAAAACGGAACCAGAATACAGTTCCCACCCATATTAAGGAAAATTAAGATCCGGCCCCATTTTTTCGATGCTGGTGTTGGCTTGCCATCAGTTTAGTAGGCCAGTACTCAGACCATCTACACTTCACCTTGCCCGTGGCCGATGTGCACAACATACTGTTCTCCGATGACGCAGAGTGATGTTGCGCCTATACCAAACATAGACTCGCAAGTTTCGACAGTGTCATAATTGCGCCAGCCTCCATAAGACTGTTGGTAAGGGGGACAGTATTGGATTCCGGGCCGTTGATTCACACTGGCAGCAAGTTCACCCTGGAGTTGGTCGAACTACCTGATGTCGGTGCGGTGGTGGTCAAGTACCCGACGGCGGCCCTTCCGTCCCCCTCGGTGCTTGCGCGACTCGACCACGAGTACACCATCGGCAATCTGCTGCACCACGCCAACGTGCGCGAAGTCGTCGGCCGCACTACCTGGAAGCAACGTCCGGCCATCGAGCTGCGTTACGTCGCCGGCAAGACCTTCAAGTCATACTTTCAGCTCCCGGCGCATCGCCATCCGGAAAACGTCCTGCGCCTGGCGGTCTCCGCCGCAACGACGTTGGAAGCGATACATAGCGCCGGCGTCCTCCATCGCGACATCGCCGCCAGCAACCTGCTGGTAACCGACACTGACGAGCGCGCCGTCTTCATCGATCTCGGCCTGGCAACGCACGGCCATCACCACAATGCCGAGCACGTGGCCGCCATCGAGGGCCAGCTACCCTACCTTTCACCTGAGCAGACCGGCCGTATCGACCTGCCGGTGGACGCCCGCAGCGATCTCTACTCGTTCGGTGTGGTGCTCTACGAGATGTTGACCGGTGAACTCCCCTTTCAGGCAGAAGATTCCGCCGGTTGGATTCACGCCCATCTTGCGCGCGTTCCCGATGCACCGCGCTGGCGCGTGCCGGAGCTGCCGCAGATCGTGTCGGACATCGTCATGCGTCTGCTGGCCAAGGTTCCCGACGAACGCTATCAAACGGTGCGCGGACTGTGCCACGACCTGGAGCATTGCCTGGCCGACCTGCGTGAGAACGGCGACGTGCAACTCTTTCCGCTCGGACTGGCGGACCATTCGGGACACCTGCGTTTTCCGCCGCATCTCTATGGCCGTGAGCCGGAGTCGGAGTCTCTGCGTTCAGCACTGGCGCAGGCGGTCGCCGGCGAACCCGAGCTGCTGTTCGTGGCCGGCTTCGCCGGCGCCGGCAAGACGGCGTTGGTCAGCGAATTGCGCTTTCCGGCCGCAGCCGCCGACGGGCGCTTCATTGGGGGCAAGTTCGACCAGACCTTGCGTGCGATTCCTTACGCGGCGTTCGCAGAGGCATTCACGCAATTCTGTTATCAACTGCTCGGCGGTACGCCCGCCGAACTGGCGTTGTTCCGTCGTCGCGTCCTTGAATCGTTGGGCAGCAACGCCGGCCTGATGGTCGAGTTTGTGCCGGCGCTGGAAGCGGTCATCGGTCCGCAACCGATGCCACCGCCGTTGCCGACGATGGAATCAGCCAATCGCTTTGCCGTCACGCTGCTGGGTTTCTTCCATTGTCTGGTGGCTGCCGAGCATCCGCTGGTGCTGTTCCTCGACGACCTGCAATGGGCTGACGCCGCCTCGCTGGAACTGATGCGCACGATCATGACGCGCGCGGTAAGCCGACATTTCCTCATCGTCTGCGCCTATCGTCCGGGCGAACTCACCGATGACCGGGCATTGCCGGATCTGATCGAGTCCCTGCGGCGCGACGGCCGTCAGGTCGGGCAGTGTTCGCTGGCCGGGCTCACCCTGTCGCAAACGGAGCGTATGCTGGCCGACATTCTCGACGTTGCGCTGAAGGATGTCGTCTCCCTGGCAGCATTGGTCCACGGCAAGACCGACGGCAATCCCTTCTTCATCCGCCAGGTGCTGGAAACCCTGGTCAAGGAAGGCGCGCTGCACTGGGATGCCGAGGCCGGCAGCTGGCGTTGGGACGACTCGCGGGTGCGCGCACTCGACATCAGCGACAACGTCATCGAGCTGATGTTGCGCAAGATCGCGCAGCTGCCGGCCACCGCCCGCAGCGCCCTCCAGGCGGCGGCCTGCATCGGCAACACCTTCGCGCTGGAACTGCTCGACGTCGCACTCGCCAACGATCAGGGCGACTCGCGTGCACTGCTGGCACCGGCTGTGGAGGACGGTTTGGTCGCCACGCTCAACAGCCATGCCCGTTTCACCCATGACCGCATCCAGCAGGCCGTGTATCAGACGCTCTTGCCCGAACAGGCGCAGCGCATCCATCGGCTGCTCGGACAACGCCTGCTCGCCCGGCGCCAGGGGCGGGACTCGCTGTTGCCGGCGGTGCAGCAGCTCAATCTCGGCGCGCCGCTGATCGAGTCCGACTCCGAACGCCTGCGCCTTGCCGAGCTCAATCTCGAGGCGGGCCGGATTGCCAAGGCGACGATGGCGTACGCCGCGGCACGCGACTTCTTCAAGCTGGGGGAAGTGCTGGCGGCCATGTGCGCCGGCGACGATCGGCGCCTGGCGGCGCTGCGGTTCGAACTGCATCTGCAGCAGGCCGAGAGCGACTTCTGCTGCGGCGACGGCGAGCAGGCGCTGCAGCGACTGCACGAACTGATGGCGGAGGCGCCCGACACCCTGGCGAGCACCCGTGTGTCCGAGCAATTGATCGCCATACGCACCGTCACCTTCCAGCTGGCCGAAGCGCTGACCACGGGCACAGAGGCACTCGAAGAGCTGGGGGTGACGATTCCCTCGCAGCGTTCCCCCGATGCCGTGCTGGCGGGCGTGGCGGAAATCGAGCAGATGCTTGCCGGCCGCACACTCGACCAATTCCTGAAAGAGCCGGAAATGACGGACGAGCGAAAGCTGGCGTCGGTCGGCCTGTTGACCCACTTGATACCGGCGGCCTACATTGCCGGCGACGAGGTGTTTCCCTTCCTGTCTATCGAACTGGTACGTCAGGTGCTGCAGGGCGGACGCTCGCCCTTTGCCGCCTTCGGATTCTGCGTCTATGCCATGCTGCTGGCGCTGATGCTGCGACGCTACGAGGATGCGTCCGCCATCGGGGACCTGGCGCTGGAGGCGGCGGAGCGCACCGAAACGGCACAGCGTGCGCAAGTCAACTTCTTCCACGCCGCCTTCGTCATGCACTGGAGCGAACCGCTCGAGGCCACGCTGGCGCCGCTGGAGAGCGCCTGGCGCATCGGTGTGGAGACCGGGGATCTGCAATTCGCCTCCTACGCCATCAACCATATTCACGGCAACGGCCTGTTCGCGGGCCAGTCGCTGGTGGAGCTCGAACACAGCGTCGATCGCTTTCGCGATATCAGCAATCTGCTGCGCCAGGAACATTCGCACCAGGCCTTCCTGCTCTTCGCCGGCTGCATCACCGGCTTGCGTCGTCCGCAGGAGGATCTGCCCGACCTTGCGGCTGAGTGCGGCGGCGGCGCCATGGTCGATGTCTGGCGCGAGTCCGGCAACGCCACCGTGCTTTCTTTCTACTACGTCCTGCAAGCGCAGCTCGCGCTGCTGCTTGGCAAGCCCGCCGAGGCACTGGCGGCGGCGGAGCTAGCCCTACCCAACCTGAGCGGCGTCGGTGGCATGACCTGGGTTCCGCAGCACCATTTCGTGCACGCGCTGGCGCTGGCCAGTGCGGCGCGGGAAGGACGCCTGGAACGCGCGCAAGCGCGCCCGCGCATCGTCGAGTACCGGGACCAGCTGGCCGAGTGGGCGAGCCATAGCCCGACGAATTATCGTGCCAAGCATTTGCTCGTCGAGGCGGAACTCGCCGATCTCGACGGCCGGGATCACGGCACGCTGCTCGACGCCTACGACGCCGCGATCGATGGCGCGACGCATGCCATGCACATCCCCGACGAGACGCTCGCCAACGAGCTGGCCGCCGGTTGCTGGCTACGGCAAGGCAAGCCGCGCCTGGCCGCCATGTATCTTCACCAGGCCCTGCAACGCTACGAATTCTGGGGTGCCGAAGCGAAGGTGGCGCAACTGTTACGCGATCAGGCGCCGGCGCTGATCACACTGTTTCCGGCCCTGCCTGTCGATGACGATTCCACGAGCAGCAGCAGTGGCGGGCTGCACGCGGTGGACATCCAGTCGGTCCTCAAGGCGGCACAGACGGTAGCCGGCGAGCTGGTGACCGATCGCATGCTGGCGCGACTGATCGCACTGGTCGTGGAAACGGCCGGGGCGCAGTGCGGCTACCTGTTGCTGGAGCAGGACGGCGCGTGGCGGGTGGTGGCGGCGCAGCTTGCCGAACGCGACGCGGCGGAGGTATTGCAGTGGCGCGAACTCAGCGACTGTCCCGATATCGCGGCCAGCGTCGTTCAGTATGTGGCGCATACCGTGGAAGCCGTGAATCTGGATGACGCCTCGAAGTCCGCGGTGTTCGGCACCGATGCCAGCATCCTTCGGCGCGGCTGCAAGTCGCTGCTCTGCCTGCCGATCGTCAACCGCGGCAGTCTCGGCGGCATTCTCTACCTGGAGAACAACCTTGCCACGCATGCCTTCACACGCACGCATACGCGGGTCCTGCAACTGCTGACGGCGCAGGCCATCTCGTCCATCGAGGTGTCGCGCTACTACGCACGCGTGGAAACCCTGAACCAGTCGCTCACGGCCGAGATCGAAGAGCGCAAGCGCACAGAGTCGCAGCTCGAGTTCCTCGCTCATCACGACGCCCTGACCGGCCTGCCCAATCGGCGTCTGTTCTACGACCGGGTCCAGCATGCGATCGACCGTGCCCAGCGTTCCAACGACCGTGTCGCCGTGCTGTTTCTGGATCTCGACCAGTTCAAGACCATCAACGACAGTCTCAGCCACCAGGTCGGTGACCAGCTGCTGCAGGCGGTGGCGGAACGGCTGAACAAACAGGTACGGGACGGCGACACCTTCGGGCGTATCGGCGGCGACGAATTCGTCCTGCTCATGGAAGGCATGATCGGCATGCATGATCTGACGGTGGTGGCCGACAAGCTGCTGGCCGCGTTTCGCCAGCCGTTCCAGATCGATGACCACGACCTCTATCCGACAGGCAGCCTGGGTATCTCGCTTTACCCGGACGACGCCTCGGATGCCGACCAGCTGCTGCGCAATGCCGACGCCGCCATGTACCAGGCCAAGCAGCAGGGCCGCAACACCTACCAGTTCTTCTCGGCCGACCTGGCCGTGGCGGCCGCCGAACGGCTGACGTTGGAACGCGACCTGCGCCGGGCCATCGAGCACCGGGAATTCGAATTGCATTTCCAGCCGCAGGTGGCGCTGGCAAGCGGTCGGGTGGTCGGCGCCGAGGCCCTGATCCGCTGGAATCATCCCGAGCGCGGACTGCTGATGCCGGGCAGTTTCATCCCGATCGCCGAAGAGACAGGCATCATCATCGCCATCGGCGAATGGGTGCTGGAGCAGGCCTGCCGGCAACTCGACCGATGGCGTCGCGACAATATCGCCCTATCCCGGCTGGCGGTGAATGTCTCGGGCAGCCAGTTCGGCTGGCACGGCGGCTTTGCCGCGCTGGTACAGCGCGTCCTGGGCGATTTCGGCATCGAACCCGAATGCCTGGAGATCGAGTTGACCGAAAGCGTGATCATGCAGGACACCGAGCACGCCATGCGCGCGCTCGCCGACCTGAACGCGCTCGGCGTGCAGCTGGCGATCGACGATTTCGGCACCGGCTACTCCTCACTTTCCTACCTGAAACGACTGCCGGTGCACCGGCTCAAGATCGACCGTTCCTTTGTCTGCAACCTGCCGCATGCCCACGACGACGCCACCATCGTGCGCTCGATCATGGACCTGGGCCGACACCTCGGCAAGCAGGTGATCGCGGAAGGCATCGAGACCGAAGCACAGAGCGATTTCTTACGCAACGCGGGATGCACCGAGGGCCAGGGTCACCTGTTCTGGCCGGCGCTGAATGCGGCGGATTTCTCGGAGCTGTTGCAGCGCCAGCCATAGACGTGGAAAGCGTCTTGTTCCAACAGAGCCGGGCTGGCTCGACTTCAACACGGTGGAACAACAGGTCTGAAGCGTTGAACATTCCGGGTCCTCATGAACTGCCAACGTTTAACGGTTCCGCGGAATGGAGGTGCAGCTGCAGTTGGCCGACTTCAGGCATTGTCATGGGCGAATGGGAACGTTCGCTTTCGGCCGTAGCAGACATTTAGGTGGGAAGTATAAAGTAGCTGCTATCGACTCAAAACATTAGTCCAGACACATATGAAATCGGTATACCGCCTCCGGATTTACAACTTAATATTCACTTACGAACTGTAGAGAAGCGTATTTATGTATGCATTTTTGACACTGTTTTCTACCGTTTTGCTGTTAGCAGCTTGCTCTGTAGGCGGAACTATTACAATTAGTACTCCGAGTAGCCACGGAGCAGATGCATATCTTTTTGATAAAGACGGCATAATTCAGCTGGAGGATTTGTCCCTCTCCATCAAGCCAGATAACTTCAAGGGTGGCGTGGTTACGATTGGACCTATCGTCCCAATAATCCCTATAGGTATGGGTGTTGACGCGGTTGCCAGTGAAGGCATGTTCGATGTTGCTATTCAGTTTGAAACAGATGAGGAATTTTACGAGTTAGATGCCTCGAGGATCGAATTGATAATCCATGGCAAGTCGTATAATCCACTGAGTATAGCGGGGCCGACCACAACGACATACGGTAGTCGTGAGCACAATCGCGCTATTCCGGGTCATGATTGGTTGTGTTACAAATATAGAGAGGAATTCAAAGACATAGAGGAAGTGGCAATACCGCCCTCCAGATCCTGTGTTTTTGTAAGATTCGGCGTGGAGACACCCGACCCCGAACAGCAATTCAACATCCTCATCAAAGGTCTCTATAAAGATGGTAGGCCCGTTGAAATGCCGAGAATCTATTTTAACAAAGGATTTCGTCCGGTCTATTTCCTCCTTGGCTGATGGTTGTCAATATCCTCAATGAGAACTGTGCGCAGAAAATTTCAGTATCGATTTGTTTGTTCTCTGACACCTGATATTCAACTGACACTTCACTATTCAAAAAAGAAAGATGAATTAAGACACAATCTTTCTCATGATGGTGTTTATGGCCGTTATTGAGAAGAACATTGCATCGTCATAAAGTCCGCTTCGCAAAGCGGAACAACAGCCCTGTTCAGACTGAACGCCTGAATTGACTATATACTGATACATAAAGGCTTCCAGAGTGATTCCGTTATAATTACAGAAAACGAGCGTTGTTGATCTAACATCTAGCTCTGGTTGACTTACACGCTTTATAGCATTAATCAATACCGGCATATCCGAACCAAGCAGCACGTTACCCGTAGTTCAAGACATCCGCATCCACTCTCTAAATGCATACTGACTGGAGGAGAAGACAATGCCACTGATACTGACCTCCGACGCATTCTCCGACGGGGATGCGATTCCCACCCGATTCACCTGCCAGGGGGCGGATGTCTCGCCCCGCCTGCAATGGGACGGCGTACCTGAAAACGCAAGCAGTCTGGTGCTGATCGTGGACGATCCGGACGCTCCCGACCCCAAGGCGCCGAAGATGACCTGGGTCCACTGGGTGCTGTTCAATCTGCCGCCGGAGACCCGCGAACTGGCCGAGGCAGTCGCGCCCGGCGATCTGCCCGCCGGCACCGGGGAGGGGATCAATGACTGGAAACGCACCGGCTACGGTGGGCCCTGCCCCCCTATCGGCCGCCATCGTTATTATTTCAAGCTCTACGCCCTGGACACTCGCCTGGAGGGGCTGAACCGTCCGACCAAGGAACAGGTGGAACGGGCCATGGCAGGGCATGTCATCGCACAGGCGGTGTTGATGGGAACCTATATCAAGTCCTGAGGCCAAGGGCGGCACTCCCGCCCCTCGCCTCACGAACGATCCGCCCGCCAGCGATCGGAGGCTGATCTCCTCCTCCGATGCGTGACGGCCACCAAACCCGTGTCGGCTACCTGTCCAAGAAGACGGCTGAGTTGAACCGCCGATGCTGATACCATAGCGCTTCCCGGTCTGCTGCCGGTAAATCGTTATCCCTATCACCATCAACAGCGGCTGTACCATGAGTAATCTTCCCCCCTGCCCCGCCTGCGGTTCCGAATACACCTACGAAGACGGCAATATGCTGATCTGCCCGGAGTGTGCCCACGAGTGGTCGCCCGATGAAGCCGCTGCGTCACCTGCCGACGAGCTGAACGTCCTGGACGCCAACGGCAACCGGCTCAGCGACGGTGACAGCGTCACCGTGATCAAGGACCTGAAGGTCAAGGGAAGCTCTTCCGTGGTCAAAGTGGGGACCAAGGTGAAAAACATCCGGCTGGTTGAGGGTGATCACAACATCGACTGCAAGATCGATGGCATCGGCGCCATGAAGTTGAAATCGGAGTTCGTCAAGAAGTCCTGAACGGGGCACACTCACGGACCCGATCCGCACAGCGTGATCTGGGATTACCACTCAGGAGAGAGCATGCGTTGCGACACCTCATCCAGCTCCAGACTGATCTCTCGTGTTTGCCGGCGTGGAGTGCTGCGGCTGTCGGCACTCGCCCTGCTGCTACCGGTCCCGGCGATCGCCGGCGGATCCGGCTGGACCGACTACACCGGCATCGCCGAACTCACACCGACCAGTCATCATCGCTACACGGTCAGGCTCAACCTCTCCGACAATCCGGGCGGTTGCCGCAGTAAGGACACCTTCTATCAGGACTACTCCGCTTCCGGAGCGCAACAGATGTTTCAGACCCTGCTCGAAGCGGTCGCCTCGGGGAAACGGGTCAGGGTCTTCGTCACCGGACGCTGCGAACTCAACGGTTACGGAGAGATCTCCTCGGTCTCGATTCTGCCTTGAATCGGCGCCAGCCGAGCGAGCGCCCCGTTTGCTATTCTGATACCAGGGGCCTGGCCCCATCGAGACCGCACTCATCAACGGACTGCCATCATGTCGAAGCGTTCCATCCGGGATATGGCCATGCTTCTGCTGTTTGCCCTGACCCTCTATCTGGGGCTGTCGCTCTTCCTCTATCTCTACCAGCCCCATCTGATCTACCTGCCGGACATCCCTTCCCGCGCCATCGGAGCGACCCCCACGCAGATCGGTCTCGACTACGAATCCGTAACACTCACCACCGATGACGGCATAACCCTCGACGGCTGGTTCGTGCCCCACTCCGCACCGCGGGCGACGCTGCTCTTCTTTCACGGCAATGCCGGCAACATCTCTCACCGACTCGAATCGTTGAAACTCTTCCACGAGCTCGGCCTTGCGGTGCTGATCATCGATTACCGGGGCTACGGCCGCAGCGGCGGCCGACCCGGCGAAGCGGGCATCTACCGCGACGCCGAGGCGGCGTGGCGCTATCTGACCGAGGAGCGGAAGACCCCTCCCCGCCAAATCCTGCTCCACGGCCGCTCCTTCGGCGGCGCCGTGGCGGGCTATCTCGCCTCGCGGCAGCAGGCGCTGGGAGTGGTGCTGGAGTCGACCTTCACCTCCGCCCCCGATCTGGCCACGGAGCTCTACCCCTGGCTGCCGGTGCGCTGGCTGATCCGATTCGACTACGACACCCGCAGTCGCCTGCAGGCCATACGCATGCCCGTCATGGTCATCCACAGCCGCCAGGACGACCTGATTCCCTACCACCACGGGCAAACCCTCTATGCCGAGGCCCGGCCGCCGAAGCGGTTTCTCGAACTCGACGGCAGCCACAACCACGGGATCGAGTCGAATGCCAGCCGCTACCGCCAGGCCCTGGATGCCTTCATCACCTTCTGTCTACGGCAGAAACCTCAGGGATTCTCCTCCAATAGTCCCCCGGAATAAGCTATGTTCAAAGTATCCCCTGAACCATCGGGAGGGATCGAAATGACAGTAGCTGCATCGGTAGTACGTGTATTGGCCGACCACGGCACGGAGTACGACCTGGTCCCCCATCCCAAGAGCCTTTCCAGTATCGGGAGCGCCAACGCCGCCCATGTTCCGGAAGATCACATCGCCAAAGGTGTGCTGCTGAAAGATCGCACGGGCTACGTGCTGGCGGTGATCCCCGGCAGTGAATGGGTCGACCTGAGACGTCTGCAGGCGGAATTGGGACGCGATCTGGGCATGGCGTCGGAGGCCGAGGTCGATCGGCTTTTCAA
The DNA here is from genome assembly GCA_050300835.1 of Sedimenticolaceae bacterium. Taxonomy (GTDB): domain Bacteria; phylum Pseudomonadota; class Gammaproteobacteria; order Chromatiales; family Chromatiaceae; genus Thiodiazotropha. The sequence continues at coordinate 2,089 of JBNKYJ010000181.1, read as the reverse complement.
CGATTGCGATCCGGGAGCGATCCCCCCGCTGGGTGAGGCCTACGGCCTGGAGATGGTGCTCGACGAATCCCTCACACAGCTCTCCAGCATCTACTTCGAAGGCGGGGATCATGAGCATCTGGTACGCCTCGATGGCGACCAGTTCAATGCCTTGATGCGGGGCATCCGACGTGGACACATCAGCAACACCATGTGATTCCAAGCCGCGACCGAGCCGCAACCGCTTCATGCCCCATTGGGAGCACTTCAATCACCAGGCCGATATTGGCGTACGCGGCTGTGGCAACAGTCTGAGAGCCGCCTTCGAACAGGCGGCGCTGGCCTTGACCGCGGTCATCATCGACCCGGACGATGTGGCCGACCGGATCCCCGTGAGCATCGAGTGCGAGGCCCCCGACTGGGAGTTGCTGCTGACCGACTGGCTCAATGCGGTGGTCTATCAGATGGCCTTGCGGCGCATGCTGTTCGGTCGTTACAGCGTCAATATCCAAGACCACCGATTGCAGGCCACGGCCTGGGGCGAACCGATCGATCTAACGCGACACCATCCGCGCGTCGAGATCAAAGGCGCGACCTACACCGATCTGCACGTGGGACAGAACGCCGACGGGCAGTGGACCGCCCAGTGCGTGGTGGACGTCTAAGGGGGGATCGAGGTGGCCAGCGTTGCATACAAGCCGATCCAGCGTGACGAGTTCGTCTGGGAGATCCCCGCCCATGGCCGCATGCGGGTACCGGCGGTGATCTACGCCGACGCCGGTTTGATCGGCAACATGGACGACAAGGTCTTCGAACAGGCCGCCAATGTGGCCAGTCTGCCCGGCATCGTCGGTGCCGCCTACGCCATGCCCGACGCCCACTGGGGCTATGGTTTTCCCATCGGCGGGGTGGCCGCCTTCGATCCCGCCCAGGGGGGCGTGGTCTCCGCCGGCGGGGTCGGCTTCGATATCTCCTGTGGTGTGCGTACCCTGCACACCGGGCTGACGGCAGAACAGCTGGAGCCCGGGAAGGAGCGCCTGGCCGATGTGCTGTTCCAGGTGATTCCGGCGGGACTGGGCAGCACCGGGTCGCTGCGTCTGCAGGCCGAGGCCATGCAGGCGATGCTGGAGGGCGGTGCCGTGTGGGCCGTCAAGCAGGGCTTCGGCTACCGCGATGACCTGCAGCATATCGAAGAGGGTGGCCGCATGGCGGGCGCCGATCCTGATGCCGTCTCCGACCAGGCCAAGCGGAGACAGCGGGACGAGATGGGCACACTCGGCTCCGGCAACCACTACCTGGAGGTGCAGGAGGTGGTGGAACTCTTCGATCCCAAGGCAGCCACCAGTTTCGGCCTGAAGCGGGGCGATGTCCTGGTCAGCATCCACTGCGGTTCCCGCGGTCTGGGCCACCAGATCGGCACCGAGTTCCTGCGCCGCATGGTGGTCACCGCCGGCCAGCACGGCATCGACCTGCCCGATCGCGAACTGGCCTGCGCGCCTCTCGACTCCCAGGTCGGCCGGGACTACCTGGGCGCCATGCGCGCCGGCATCAACTGCGCCCTGGCCAACCGCCAGATCCTCACCCACCTGGCCCGGCGCGCCTTCGAAAAGGTGCTGCCCGAAGCGGAACTGAGCCTGCTCTATGACGTCTCCCACAATACCTGCAAAGTGGAGCGCCATCGTACCGCCAAGGGCCTGCAGGAGCTCTATATCCATCGCAAGGGGGCCACCCGCGCCTTCGGTCCCGGGCACCCGGACCTGCCCTCCGACTATCGGCAGGTCGGCCAACCGGTATTGATCGGCGGTTCCATGGGCACCGCTTCCTACATCCTCTGCGGCACCGAGGAAGGCGAGACGAAGTCGTTCAGCTCCGCCTGCCACGGCGCCGGCCGCGCCATGAGCCGGCATGCCGCCAAAAAGCGCTGGCACGGCAGCCGGGTGGTGGAGGAACTGGCCAGGCGCGGCATTCTGATCCGCAGCCCCTCCATGCGGGGGGTGGCCGAAGAGGCCCCCGAAGCCTACAAGGACGTCAGCGCCGTGGTCGAAGCCAGCGAGCGGGCGGGACTGGCGCGCAAAGTGGCAAAGGTACGGCCTCTGATCTGTATCAAAGG
>JBNKYJ010000180.1:0-16384 GCA_050300835.1 Sedimenticolaceae bacterium | reverse complement strand
CACCGGGAGTCCGGAACTGAGCTGCTTCACCTGCCGAAGAATGTGTAGGGTGCGGCTTGCCGCACCGCAATCCTTTTACTGTCCCGCACCATATCGCTTAAGTAAATGCCATTGGCCGCTGACCCTTCATCACATCAGGGTCCCTCTCTTCGATTGAGGGAGCGTCAACGCCGAAAGCCGATCTCCATGGTATAGAATTCCGGATTCAATCCACCCAGGGGCTCCCGCAGCTTATCGATCTCGGCAGCGGGGGCATGCACTTCCAGACGGGTGATGTCGGCAATCTTCAGGGCCTGATCCAACACCGCACCCACATTTTCCAGATGCGCCAGCATTGCTTCCGCATCGGCATATCCCTCGCGGCAGTGGGCCTGCATACCGTTGAAACTGAAACCGTAGTGCATGCATTTGGGCTCCGTCTGCGTCTTCTCCACGAACTGCTCGGTAAGCCCGCGAAACTCATCGAGCTTGCCTTCGTGGACCTTGAAGTAGGGGACCAGGGTACAGCAGGGATCGGTCAACGCCATTGTCGTTCTCCTTTGGTGGTTGTCGTTATCTGTTTATTTGAGTTTGACTGCACGCCCCATTACACACGGCATCCCATGTCATCAAAACGGCATGCAGGATTGAGTGTAGCTTGTCTGCCCCGGATGTTCCGTTTTCTTCCACCCTCCCCCATTCCCGAATGAGCGCAGGGAATCCCAATATGCTCGATGAGACAAACCCGTAGCCCGGATGGAGCAAAGCGTAATCCGGGGCCGCCTGCGTCTTGCCCTCCCTGGATTGCGCTTCGCTCCATCCAGGCTACTGCGCAGGCAACATCGTAGCGGGGCCGCAGCCTGCCAATGACTCAGCCACCGAAATCGTAACGCAGCGTCAATCCCGCATAGACGTTCCTGTCCGGCGCCGGTTCATAATAGCGCCCGCCGAAGGCGTTGATACGCACGTTGCCGTTGTAGCGTTCGTCGAACAGGTTGTTCACTCCGATGAAGGGCGAGAGCTCCCAGGCGCCGAAGAATTTGCTGTAGCCCAGTCGCAGATCGGTCACGGTGTAGGCGTCGTTGGTCGCCGTGTTGGCGTTGTTGACATAGATCTCGTCCACATAGAGGGCGGTCAGCTGACTGTAGATCCCGTTGGGATGGGTGTAGGTGAAGTCGGCGCTGAGCAGGTTTTCGGGAATGCCGGGGATGGTCTTGCCGCTGAAGTCGTTGCCGTTGTCGTCGATGAACTTATCGAACTCGAAATCGGAGTAGGTATAGGCCAGGGTGGTGATCAAATGTTCAACCGGCTCGAACACCAGCTGCGCTTCCAAGCCGTTGCGCGTCGATTCGCCCGCGTTTTCGTAGTAGGTTGTGCCACTGATCTCGAAGGGCACCAGCTCGTCGCTGACATCCATGGTGAAGAGGGCCACGTCATATCGCGCCTTTTGCCCCAGCGCGCCTTTGATGCCGACCTCATAGTTGGTGGCGACCTGCGGATCGAGATTCTCGTTGAAGCCGGCACCGTCCGGATCACGCAGTTCGACCGCGGTGGGTGACTCGAAAGAGCGCGAGACGTTGGCGTAGAGATTGAGCCCGGGCCTGGGCGTAAAGCGCAGTCCCACGCTGGGGCTGAACTTGCTGAAACTGCGCTCACCCGAGTCGTCCCCGTCGCTGAGGAAGTTGTCCTGCACGTCGAAGTCGAGGCGGTCGTAACGCCCGCCCAGGGTCAGTTCCACGCGCTCGCTGATACTGTATTCGTTCTGTGCATAGAGACCGATATTGTCGACCTGTTCGTCCTGGTCCTGAATCTGGGTGCCGAGGCTCTCCCCCGCCAGTTGGTAGCGTGTGCGGTCGTCCTCCTGGCGATCCAGATCGACACCGACGATGAAGCGGTTGGCATGCCCTCCAAGCGGCGCCTTGTGGGTGTACTGGGCACCGCCACCGACCACGAAGCGATCCAGAACCACCCCCTCACCGGTGGCGCCGATGGGCAGACGGTTGGCCAGGTCACGCCAGACGTAGTAGTTGCGCAGCCGCAGTTCGCCGTTGTCGCCCACCGGGGTGTCGTAGATCAGACCCACCCGGGTCTGCTCCAGCTCCTCGCCGGAGTCGAGGGTCAGGTTGCGGATCCAGGCCGAGGTCGGATCCTGCTCGGCCTGATCTTTCGGCAGGCCGCCGGGATCGTCGGCCTGGGGTGAATCGGTGTAGTTGAGCACCGTGCTGAAACGCGCACCGTCATCCAGATCGTAACCGAACTTGCCGTTGAGCGTGGTCATCTCGGTGGCGCTCTGCTCACGATAGCCGTCGTAACTCAGGTCGGAGATGTTGACCAGATAGTCGAAGCGCTGCGCCTTGCCGCCGAACTTGAGCTGATGCTTCTGAAAGCCGTCGCTGCCGAAGGTCGGGCGTATCGAGATGAAGGGGATTTCCGGCGCATCCTCGGTCTCGATCAGCAGCGCGCCACCCGAGGCATTGCCATACAACGAGGAGACCGGCCCGCGGATCACCTGCATGTTGCCGATGGAGCCGATGTCGATGCTGTCCACATTGGCCTGTCCGTCCGGCGTGGTTTCCGGGATCCCGTCGACCATCACCTTGATACCGCGGATACCGAAGGCCGAGCGGGCGCCGAAGCCGCGAATGGAGATGCGCAGATCCTGCGCGAAGTTGTAGCGGTTCTGCATGAAGATACCGGGGATCTTGGTCAGCGATTCGTCCACGCCGAGCTGGGGCTGAGCGAACTGGATCTCCTCCTGCTGCACGACACCGACGGCGGCAGGCACGGTATCGAGTGTCTTCTCGACCCGGGTGGCGGTCACCGAGATGTCTTCCAGTGCGGTCGCCTTGGCCGCCTCCTCGGACAGGGCGTTGCTGAAAGGTGCGGCTGCCAGCACCATTGCCGACAGTATCGGGGTTTGACGGAACAGGGGCATCGTGATTCACTCCGAAAGAATGTATGGCATCCTCATTGCAATGAATAAGCCAGTTGGCCCCTTGATGCTATGGGATTTTTTCCCGAGCACCGCTCGCGGCGGCTCCCGTCATCGGGTTGAGTCCCTTTGCATCGCCGGCAGCCTGGTGCCGGCCCCTGCGTACTGCATGCTTTCATGACCCTGACAAGCCGACTGCTGCTACTGGTCATCGCGATCGTCATGACGATGATCGCCTGCGGCGCCTATATCGCCATCGGCGTCACCCGCAACAACATCTCGGAAGAGGTCGAATCGAGCGCCCGCCTGACCATGCAGCTGCTGACCGCGGCGCTCATCAGCGGCCATGCCGAGAGCGAGGTGATGGCGCAGCAGATCCTGATCAGCCACCTGCAGCGGCTGGACGATATCCGCCACCTCCACATTGCGGTGGTGCGCGGTGACGGCACCATCATCTATCCCTTCAGCGAACCGCTCGCATCGCCCCAGAAGAGCGTACCGGCCTGGTTCGTCAGCCTGGTCAAGCCGACACCGGCGGAGTATCACAAGCGGATCGCCAGCCCCGAGTTCGGCAGCACCGAGATCGTCATCCTGGCCGACCCCATGGACGAGATCCTGAAGGTGTGGCGGGAGGTCCGCTCCATCCTCGCAGTGATCGTCGTATTTACCCTCCTCTGCCTGGTACTCATGACCATCATCATCCGCCGTTCATTGCGGCCGGTGAACCAGATCAGCACCGGACTGGGGATCATCCAGTCGGGCGACTATGCCGCACGGCTGCCCGCATTTCGCCTACCCGAACTCAACCGCCTGTCACAGCAGTTCAACCATATGGCGCAGGTACTGGAACACCAGCAACAGGAGAACCGCCAGCTCAACCGCAGACTGCATTCGGTGCAGGAGTCCGAGCGACGCCACCTGTCGCGGGAACTGCACGACGAGTTGGGGCAGTCGATCAGCGCCATCAAGGCGATGGCGGTCAACCTCAGGCAACAGCGCGATGGTGTCCCGGACAGCGCCAACGCCATCATCGGCGTCTGCAACCAGATGTATGGCGTGGTGCGTGACATGATGAACCGCCTGCGCCCTGTGGCCCTGGAGGAGTTGGGGCTGGTGACGGCAGTCGAGCGCCTGGTCGACGGCTGGAACGACCGCCAGGAAGAGTGCTTCTGCGCCCTCACCATGCGGGGCGATTTCAGTGCGATCGACGAGGATACGGCCATCACCCTCTATCGCATCGTGCAGGAGGCACTGACCAATGTGGCCAGACATGCGGCGGCCGAGAAGGTCGAGGTGCAACTGACACGGGACGATCAGGGCGAGTTCTCGCTGCGCATAGTGGATAACGGTCAGGGCTTCGACGACAAGAACATCAATAAGGGCATGGGACTGCTGGGCATGCGCGAGCGGGTCGAGGCGTTGAATGGGAAAATCTCCCTTGCCAGCGCGCCGGGCCAGGGTGTATCGATTGAGATCACCCTACCTCCGACACCATCCGCCAAGACCGATTCGGAGACAGACGAGTCATGAGCGCAATCCGGGTACTGTTGGTCGACGATCACGCCGTGGTGCGGGCAGGCTATCGCACCCTGCTCGACAGCGCGCCCGAGATCGAGGTCGTGGCCGAGGCGGAACGGGGCGAGGAGGCCTGCCAGCGCTTCGCCGAACTGCAACCGGACGTGGTGGTGATGGACCTGTCGCTGCCCGGTATCGGCGGCCTGGAGGCGATCCGACGCATCGTCGCCCGCGATCGCGAGGCGGCGATCCTGGTCTTCAGCATGCACGACGACACCGCCTTCGTGGAGAAGGCCCTGGCGGCCGGCGCACGCGGCTATATCACCAAGAACAGCGCCGCCGAGGTCATGATCGACGCCGTCCGCGCGGTCGCCGCCGGTCAGGCCTTCATCGATCACGAGCTGGCGAAAAACATGGCCCTGCGGCGGGCCGGCCGGGGACGCGAGCTGTTCGACTGCCTGACCACCCGGGAATTTCAGATCTTCACCCTGCTGGCTCACGGCATGACCCCGGCCGAAACGGCCAACGAGCTGGCATTGAGCTACAAGACGGTGGCCAACTACACCACCCAGATCAAAGCCAAGCTCGACGTGAAGACCAATACCGAACTGGTGCACCTGGCGATACGCCACGGGGTCATCGATCCGATCAGCGAATAGCCGTCAGTCCTGACGGAAACCTAACGTGCTTTGGTGGGGCAGGGCCCCACCCTACACCCTGAATTGAACGGTAGGGGTGGGGCCCTGCCCCACCGAAACCTATCGCTCCATGGTTCAAGGCTGTAACAGTGACACTGTTCAAAAATGTTCAACTTTGGTACGGGAAAAATTCCCGAAAATCCATGAAATAATCCTCTTCCTCCCGGGACGGGCTCCCTCTATAAATCACCCATACAAACAATAAACAGACCGGAATCGACCATGACTGCAGTAGTACCAAAAACGACCTTTCGAAAACCGATGGTGTACGCCGCCATCCTCACTCTGGCGGGTACGCAATCCGCCTTGGCCGAGGAGCGCCTGGACGCCATCGACGTCATCAGCACCACGCCGCTGCATGGCGTCGAGATCGAGCGCAACCGGCTGCCGATGCATACCGAGATCGCCACCGATAACGACCTGAAGCGGCAGCAAAGCCTCGATCTCTCGGAGTTTCTCAACCAGAAGATCGGCAGCGTCTTTCTCAACCAAGCGCAGAGCAATCCGCTTCAGCCCGACCTCTACTACCGGGGCTTCGTCGCTTCGCCGTTGATGGGCTTGCCGCAGGGCATGTCGGTCTACATGGACGGGGTGCGCATCAACGAGCCCTTCGGCGATACGGTCAACTGGTCGGTGATTCCGGAGTCGGCCATCGCGGGCATCAACCTGATGTCGGGTTCCAATCCGCTGTTCGGTCTCAACACCCTGGGCGGCGCCCTTTCGGTACGCACCAAGAACGGCTTCACCCATCCCGGCGCCGAGGCCGAGATCTCGGGCGGCTCCTTCGGGCGTTGGACCACCACGGCCAGCATCGGCGGCAGCCGGGAGAACCTGGGCTACTTCGTCACCGGCAACTACTTCGAAGAGGACGGCTGGCGCGACCATTCGCCATCGGAGTCCAAGCAACTCTTCGGCAACCTCGCCTGGCAGGGCGAGGAGGGTTCCCTCGACCTGACCCTGAGCCTGAGCGACAGCAATCTGATCGGCAACGGACCGCTTCCCGTGGACCTGCTGGAGGAGAGCCGTGAAACCATCTTCACCCGACCCGACATCACCGATCAGGAGGCGGCACTGCTGCGCCTGGGCGGTCAGCGCGCATTGGGTGAGAATGTCATCCTGGAGGGAGCGCTCTACTACCGCAACAGCAAGATCGACGCCCTCAACGGCGACGACTCCGACTTCGAGGAGTGCGCCGATCCCCTCAATGCCGGCTTCGTCTGTTCGACGGAGGATGGTGCGGAAGAGATCGTGCTGGACCAGAACGGCAATCCCGTGGTCGCCGGCGAGGCGGTGGACGGCGCCACCGTCAACCGCTCCGCCACCGACCAGGACACCCTCGGCTTCAGCCTGCAGGCGGCCTTTCTGCAGCCGCTGGCCGAGCGTGAGAACCAGCTCATCGCCGGCATGGCGGCGGACAGCAGCCAGGTCGATTTCACCTCCAGCACCGAGCTGGGCAGCCTCGACGACAGCCGCCAGGCCATCGGCAGCGGCATTTTCGTGGAAGACAGCTACACCGCAGTGGAGACCGAGACGCGCAATCTCTCCTTCTACCTGACCGACACCTGGTCAGTCAGCGAGCAGCTGGCGCTGACGCTGTCCGGGCGCTGGAACCGCACCGAAATCGAGCTGCGCGACCAGCTGGGCACCGCCCTCAACGGCGATCACAGCTTCAGCCGCTTCAATCCCGCCGCCGGTCTCGCCTACGACCTGACACCGGGGATCAACCTCTACGCCGGCTACAGTGAATCGAACCGCGCCCCCACCGCCATGGAGCTGACCTGCGCCGACCCGGACGACCCCTGCCGCCTGCCCAACGCCTTCCTCTCCGACCCGCCGCTGGAGCAGGTGGTGGCCAAGACCTGGGAGGCCGGACTGCGCGGTACACTTCCCGGGCTGGCCTGGCATCTGGGTCTGTTCCAGACCACCAACCAGGACGACATCCTCTTCATCAGCGCCGGCGCGCTGACCAACGAGGGCTACTTCGACAACGTGGGCGAGACCCTGCGCCGTGGCCTCGAACTCAACCTCAGCGGCAAGCTGGCCGACGACCGGCTCGACTGGTCCCTGAGCTACACCTGGCTGAAGGCGACCTTCGAGGAGAACCTGAACCTGCCTAGTGCCAACAATCCGTTTGCGGTGGCTGGCGAGATCCTGGTCGAGCCCGGCGACCGCCTGCCTGGCCTGCCGGAGAATCTGCTGAAGGCGGGCCTGACCTACCGCCTGACTCCGAAGCTCTCCCTCGGTCTCGACGCCCAGTACAGCTCCAGCATCGTGATGCGTGGCGACGAGGCCAACCTCGACCAGGAGATTGACGGCTACACCCTGGTCCATCTGCGCGGCGAGTATCAGGCGACCGACAAACTCAGGCTCTTTGCCAAGGTCGACAACCTGTTCGATACCGAATACGAGACCTTCGGTCTCTACGGCGAGGCGGACGGGGTGCTCGGTCCGGCTTATGACAATCCACGCTTTCTCTCCCCCGGCTCGCCGCGGGCGATCTATGCGGGAATCGCTTACGAATTTTATTGATTACAGCGGCCGGTTCGCACTGAACACCGCAAATTTTGACCAATTGTTGATATCCTCGGTTTGGGCCGGACGATCGTTTTGGGTGTGTGGACCTCTACGTCTACAATCAGTCATCACCTGAAGCGGGTCCCGGCCCTTGTTTTTTGTCGGCATTGTCAGCACGGCACCCGGGATATGTCGTGTTACTGAGTTGGAGGCTGTGTGGAGTTCATCAAAGCGTATCTCGATATCGTCATCTTCGGCCTGTTGGGTCTGATGAGCTTCATCACCCTGTGGCTGGTGATCGAGCGTTATCTCTTTTTCGCCCGTGTCAGCCTTGACGATTACGACCACCCCGACACCCTCAACATCGCCCTCACCTCGCACCTGACGACCATCGCCTCCATCGGCGCCAATGCGCCCTATATCGGGCTGCTCGGTACCGTGATGGGGATACTGATCACCTTCTACGATCTGGGTCAGGGGGGCGACATCGAGCCGGCCACCATCATGCTCGGCCTCGCCCTGGCACTGAAGGCCACCGCCATGGGCCTGGTGGTGGCGATTCCGGCGATCCTCTTCTACAACGCCCTGTTGCGCAAGGTCGATGTATTGACCGAACGCTGGAAGCGGAAGCAGGCCCAATGAAACGCATCGACACGGTCAACGTCATCCCCTTCATCGACATCATGCTGGTGCTGCTGGCGATCGTGCTGACCACCGCCACCTTCATCTCCCAGGGCAAGATCAGTCTCGATCTGCCCGAGGCCGAACACACCGAGACGCTCACCGACGAGCCGGGGGTGGAGATCGCCATCGACGCCCAGGAGCAGATCTACTTCAACCAGGCAGCGGTCGACCCGGAGGCCCTGGCCGAGCAGCTCGGCACGCTGACCCGGCAGACGCCGGTGGTACTCTATGTGGACAAATCGGTACGCTTTGACCGTTTCGTGACGGTGGTCGACCTGCTCAAGGCCAACAAACTGGAGAAGCTGTCGATCGTTGCGCGCGGCGATCGATGAGAACCCACGCCCCGGCTCTGCTGATCTCCGCCCTGGTCCACCTGGGGCTGCTGGCGCTGGTGCTGGCCGGAGTCGCCCAGCTGCCCAGCGACAGCGTGGAGGAGACACGGCTGGCGGTGAGCCTGCAGATGTTTCAGCCGCCTCCCCCTCCCGAACCCGAAGTGCAGCCCGAACCGGAGCCGGAACCTCCTCCCGAGCCCGAACCGGAACCCGTGGTGGAACCGGAGCCCGAACCGGAGCCGGTCGTGGTCGAGCCGCCGCCGAAACCCAAGCCCAAGCCCAAGCCTAAACCGGAGCCCAAGCCCAAATCCAAGCCGCCGCCGGTGGTGGAGCCGGTGAGACCGCCACCGCCGCCCGTGGAGCCGGCGGCGATAGCCCCTCAACCGGACGCGCCCGCCGTCGACACCGGTCTGATCCGTCGTTTGGAAGAGGAGTACAAAGCCGCCCTGCGCCAGGCCATCGAAGCCAACAAGGGTTACCCAAGACGAGCCGTGCGGCTGCGCCAGGAGGGCGAGGTGGTGGTGGGATTCACCGTGCACAGAAACGGTACGATCGAAGACCTGCGGATCATCGCGAGCTCCGGCAGCGGTCTGCTCGACAAGGCCGCCCGAGCCGCGGTGGAGAAGATCAATGGCCAGCTCCCTTTCCCCGAGGAGCTGGAGCGCAGCGCCTGGGACTTCACCGTGCCCATCAACTACGCCTTACGCTAGCGATTCATGGCGCGGTAAACCGCACCCTACGTCCTTAGCCAGCGCGTAGGGTGCGGCTTGCCGCACCGCATAGCGTCAGACAATCACTGTAGGGTGGGGCCCTGCCCCACCAGTCCAGCTCTTTGAAGTCACTCAGTCTCTGCCGCAGGACGAAAGAGGTTCACCCGCTTCCGCGCCATCGGCCTCTCCGCTTCCACATCAAGCGCGCCTTTCGCCCGCCCCAGCGGAATACGATTCCAGGCCCGCTCGTGCAGGTAGTAGAGCACCATCTTGGTCACCACCTCGGTCAGGCCGATGGCCGCCGCCACCCGCAGGTCGCCGGTGAAGAACCAGGAGAGCAGCATGGTGTCGATGGAGCCGGTGAGCCGCCAGGAGACGGCCTTGGCCAGACTGCGCAGGGGTCGCTCCGACACCTCCGTCGCCGACGGCTGTTTCACCGCCTGTTTGTCCGCATATTGGATGAACATCTTTCGTTTCCCGCTCAGGCTTCGAGCGCAACCGGCTCGTAACCGGCCTGCAGGCTGCCGATCTCGTGCAGATAGGCCAGCAGCTGGTTGACCGCCTCCGCCACCGATACCTCGCCGGCAGGGATATGGACCTCCGGTTTTTCCGGCACCTCGTAGGGACTGTCGATACCGGTGAACTGCTTGATCTCTCCCCGCTCCGCCTTGGCGTAGAGGCCTTTGGGATCGCGCTCGCGGCAGACCGAGAGATCGGCATCCACGAAGACCTCGACGAACCGTCCCTCGGGCAATATCTCTCTCACGATGCGGCGATCCGCCCGGAAGGGGGAGATGAAGGCGGCGAGGGTGATCAGGCCGGCGTCGGCCATCAGCTTGGCCACCTCGCCGACCCGGCGGATGTTCTCCTGACGGTCGCCGTCACTGAAGCCCAGATCGCGGCAGAGGCCGTGACGGACGTTGTCGCCGTCCAGCAGATAGGTGTGATAACCCTGTACGGTGAGAATCTGCTCCAGGGCGCCGGCGATGGTCGACTTGCCGGAAGCGCTCAGGCCGGTAAACCAGATCACCAGCGGCTTCTGGAACTTCTGTTCCGCACGGGTTTCCTGGTCCACCGGATGTGAATGCCAGACGATATTGTTACTGCTCATGTTAAATGCTCCTTATGCCAATTTGAAAAACTGAAATCGTTTCTGGATCGTTCGGTATAACGCAAAGCGCGCGGAGAAAGAGGCAAAGCACGCAAAGACATCACTGGTCCTCTCAGGGCCGGTATCGACAAGTCCTTAGGCTAAAGGACGCCGGGTCCCTCAATGGATCACGGTGCGGCAAGCCGCACCCTACGGTTTAATGACGGGTAGGGTGCGGATTGCCGCACCGAAACCTCGTATAAATTCGCAGTGTTCGACTCCATCTCCTTTGCAATCTTTGTGAAACGCAAAGCACGCTTTGAATCGCGAGGCCGGCAAAGGCAACCCGGTTGACGTTGATAAAAGGCCTTTGCATGCCTGGCGCTTCATTGCGTGCTTTGCGTTATCTCGTCACTACTCGTGAATCCCGCACTCCCGCTTCAGCCCGAAGAAACGGGTCTGCTCCTCGCTCATGCCCAGCTCCAACGGACGGCTGGTATGGACGTCGCCGACAGAGACATATCCCTGCTCCCACAGGGGGTGATAGGGCAGCCCGTGCTGTTGCAGGTAGCGGTGGACATCCCGGCTATGCCAGTCGATCACCGGATGGATCTTGAAACGTCCGTCCTGGATCCGCGCCACCGGCAGGCTGGCCCTGCTCTGGGACTGCTGTCGGCGCAGCCCGGCGAACCAGGTGCCGACGTCGAGCGTCTTCAGGGCGCGCTGCAACGGCTCCACTTTGTTGATGCGGTTGTAGTGTTCGATGCCGGCCAGCCCCTGCTCCCAGAGCCGCCCATAGCGGCGTTCCTGCCAGGCGGGCGACTGCTCGGCGCGATAGATCTGCAGGTTGAGCTGCAGCCGGTCGGTGAGCTGATCGATGAAGTCGTAGGTCTCCGGAAACAGGTGGCCGGTATCCACCAGCACCACCGGGATGTCGGGGGCGACCCGGGTCACCAGATGCAGCATCAGGGCGCCCTGGATACCGAAGCTGGAGGTCATCACGTGATTGCCCGGCAGGTAGTGCAGCGCCCATTCGATGCGCTGCTCGGCGCTCAGCTTCTCCAGTCGGTGATTCAGCTGCTCGAGGTTCTCCGCCGCCACCAGGGCCGGTGGCGTGATCTGTTCAATCGGCTTCATGGTAGTCCTCCGCGGGATCGATCACCGGCTTCACCAGACCGTAACGGACGCTGAAATCACCGAACCGCTCTTCGGGCAGTCGCTCGGCGGCATAGCGCGCGAAGAGTCCGTCGAGGGTCTCCAGCACTTCGCTTTCATTCAGGTTCTTGCGGTAGAGCCGATTCAGCCTCAAGCCGGTACCGTCTCCACCCAGCTGCAGGTTGTAACGGCCCGGCCCCTTGCCGATCAGACCGACCTCCGCCACGTAAGGGCGGGCACAGCCGTTGGGGCAGCCGGTCATGCGCATGACGATGGCCTGCCGCTCGATGCCATGACGCGCCGCCAGGACTTCGATCTTCTCCAGCAGCTCGGGAAAATAGCGCTCGGCCTCTGCCATCGCCTGCGGACAGGTGGGCAGCGCCACGCAGGCGATACTGGCCAGGCGGGTCGGGCTTCGCTCCGCGGGCAACAGGCCGTGTTCACGGGCAAGCCCGTCGATACTCACCTTCTGATAGGCCGGCACACCGGCCACGACCAGGTTTTGATTGGGGGTGATGCGGAAGTCGCCCTGGTGAATCTTGGCGATCTCGCGCAGACCGCTCATCAGACTGGCGCCGGCAAGATCGGCCACCCGGCCGTTCTCGATGTAGAGCGTCAGGTGCCAGCGTCCCTCACCGTCCTCGACCCAGCCATAACGGTCGCCCTGGCGGGTGAAGCGGACGGGTCGGTGCGGTTCGAAGCGCACGCCGGCGCGCCGCTCCACTTCGGCCTTGAAGGCGGCCAGGCCCATGCGCTCGATGGTGTACTTGAGGCGGGCGTGGCGCCGGCTGACCCGGTCGCCCTGGTCCCGCTGCACGCCGACCACCGCCTCGGCCACCGCCAGGGTCCGCTCCGGCGGAATGAAGCCGAGCTCATCGGCCAGCCTGGGAAAGGTGGTCGTATCGTCGTGGCTGGCGCCCATGCCGCCACCGGCCAGCACGTTGAAGCCGAGCAAGCGCTCGCCGTCGGCGATGGCGACGAAACCCAGATCGTTGGTGTAGACGTCCAGGTCGTTGTGGGGCGGTACCGCCACCGCGGTCTTGAACTTGCGCGGCAGGTAGGTCTCACCGTAGAGGGGCTCCGACTCGCCACCGGCCACCGGCTCGCCGTCGAGCCAGATCTCGTGGTAGGCGCGGGTCTTCGGTAGCAGGTGCTCGCTGATGCGCCGGGCCCACTGATGGACCTCGGCATGCAGTGCGGAGCGCTCCGGATTGGGGTTGCACAACACGTTGCGGTTGACGTCGCCGCAGCCGCCGATGGAGTCGATCATGGCCTGGTTGATGCGCTGGATCAGGGGTTTCAGGTTGCGCTTCAGGATGCCGTGGTACTGGAAGGTCTGGCGCGTGGTGAGACGAATGGTGCCGTTGCCCAGTTCGCTGCCCACCGCATCGATCGCCAGCCACTGCGCGGGAGTGCAGACACCGCCGGGCAGGCGCGCCCGCAGCATGAAGCTGTAGTAGGGCTCCAGCAACTGTTCCTGCCGCTCCAGCCTGCAGTCGCGGTCGTCCTGTTCATAGAAGCCGTGAAACTTGCTGATCTGCGCATCGTCGGGGGAGAGGGCGCCGGTCGCCGTGTCGGCGATGCTCTCTCTCAAGGTGCCGCGCAGATAGCGGCTGTTGGCCTTGATCAGTTCGTTGGGATTGAGCGGTCTGTCCATCAGTAAACGTCTCTCTGGTAGCGGCCCTGCTCGCGCAGGGACTCGATGAAGGCTTCGGCGCTCTGCGCGTCGAGTCCGCCCTGGGCGCAGACAATTTCCAGTAGTGACTGGCGTACCGCCTGCTCCATGGCAATACCGCCGCAGACATAGAGATGGGCCCCCTCCTGCAGCCAGCGGTAGAACTCGGCCCCCTCCTTATGCAGGCACGCCTGCACGTATGAGCGGTCACCCTGATCGCGGGAGAAGGCGAGACTGATGCGGTCCAGCAGCCCCTGTTTGCGGTAGTCGAGCCATTCGGTCTGGTAGAGGAAGTCGCGATGGAAGTGGCGGTTGCCGAAGACCAGCCAGTTGCGGCCGCTGCTGCCGAGGACCTGGCGCTCCTGCAGGAAGGCGCGATAGGGGGCGATGCCGGTACCGGCGCCGACCATGATGACGGGGGTGTCGCCCGCCTGCGGCAGACGGAAGCCCGGATTCTCCGCCACGTAGACGCCCAGCCGGTCGCCCTCGGCGATGCGACGGCCCAGGTAGCCGGAGGCACCGCCGAGATGATCGCGGCCATGGGCCCGGTAGCCCAGGGTGGAGACGGTGAGATGGATCTCGTCCTCGTAGGCCGCCTGGCTGGAGGCGATGGAGTAGAGCCGCGGCTGCTGGTTATGCAGCAGCTCCACCAGTCGCTGGGCATCCGGTTCGGCGGGATGGGCCTGCAGCAGGTCGATGAACTGGCGTTCGCGGGCGAAGCGGCGCAGGGCCTCGGCATCTTCGGCCAACGCCGCCAGCCCGGCATCGCCGCTCAGCGATGCCCAGTCCTTGACCACCCTGGGGTGCAGCTGGGTCAGTTCCAGACGCTCTGCCAGCGCCTGGGCGAGTGTAAGCGAGCCGCCGCCAAGGGAGACCTCGGCCTCGCCCGGGAGCCCGCTCAGGGCGAGGATCTCCTCGACCAGCGCCGGGTCGTTGCGAAAGAACAGCCCGAGGGCGTCGCCGGGCCGGTAGCGGATGGCCTCGGCATCGACCTCCAGGGCAAGATGATAGACCTCGGAAACCGCGTTGCTGCCG
This sequence comes from Sedimenticolaceae bacterium, assembly GCA_050300835.1. Classification (GTDB taxonomy): domain Bacteria; phylum Pseudomonadota; class Gammaproteobacteria; order Chromatiales; family Chromatiaceae; genus Thiodiazotropha. The sequence goes on along the minus strand of JBNKYJ010000180.1, from coordinate 2,065 downwards.
GTGATGCGGCGGCGTTCCAACAGCTCGGCCTGATAGGGATGGGTTTGATCATGGCGAACCACCGACGGTGTCCGCTGCAGCGGGATGATCCTGGCCTGGTCCGCCGGCTGCCGCTTCTCCACCGCCTTCAGCAGCTGCTCCTGCCAGCTTGCCGTGAGGGACTGAAAGTCCACATCGGCGTCGACCCGTTCCTGCAGGGCGTGCGCCCCGGCGCCCTGTAGCAAGGCATCCAGCTGCCTGCCCGCCTGGTTGAAAAATTCATAGCTCGAATCACCGAGCCCGAAGACGGCGTAGTGAAGACCGTCCAGCCGCGGCGGCTTGTTGCCCTTGAGGTACTTGAACAGCTCATGCGCGCTCTCCGGCGGCTCGCCTTCGCCCTGGGTGCTGATCACCACCGCCAGCAACCGCTCCTTGACCAGGTCGCGTGGGCGATATTGGTCGGCGGAGACCAGGCGCGGCGCCAGACCACGTGCGCTGGCGCTTGCCGCCAGCGACTCCGCCACCCCGCGGGCATTGCCGCCCTGGGTGGCGTAGAGGATGGTCAGCACAGGGGCCTCGTTGGCCGCCCTCTCCGGCGCCGGCTGCACCGCGCCCAATCCGGCCAGATAGCCGCTGGCCCAGGCCAGCTGTTCACTGTTCAAGCCCTCCACCGCCTGCTGCAGGCGTGTGAGCTGCAACCCATCGAGCGGATGCGGCGGAAACCCGACGGCTCTCTTGGCGTTGTTTTGCATGACGGTACTACCCCGATTTCAAATTTCGATGAACGATTGGGTAGCAATCTTGGTCGGCGTTGTATATCTTGTGAAGTAATATATTTTGATTATCAATCAGCAAACAAGATATGGAACTAAGGCAACTGAACTCTCTGGTAGCCCTCGCCGAGTCGGGCTTCAACGTCACCTTGGCGGCGGAGCAGCTCCACCTGGTGCAATCCGCCGTCTCCCAGCACCTGGCCCGCCTGGAGCAGGAGCTGGGGACCCAGCTCTTCGTGCGCAAAGGCAAGCGGCTGATCGCGCTGACCGCGGCGGGCGAGGCCGTGCTCAACTACGCGCGGCAGGCGCTCTCCATCCGCGAGAATATCCTCGCCGTGGGCCGCGACCACGTGGAGGAGAGCAGCGGCGTGCTGCGTATCGGCACCACCCACACCCAGGCGCGCTACGTGTTGCCCGTGGTGATCCGCGCCTTTCGCCAGATCTTTCCCGCCGTCAGCCTGCAGATCCATCAGGGCACGCCGCAGGAGCTGGTGGAGATGGCGCTCAACGACCGTGTCGACTTCTCCATCTGCACCGAGGAGCTGGGCGAGCACTCCTCACTCAACGCCATCCCCTGCTATCGCTGGAACCGGGGCCTCATCGTGCCCAAAGGGCATCCGGTTTTGCAGGAGAAACCGCTCTCACTGGAGCGCATCTGCAGCTATCCCCTCATCACCTACACCTTCGGCTTCACCGGCGCCAGCCATATGCAGACCACCTTCGCCCGCGCCGGCTTGAAACCCGACGTGGTCCTGAGCGCCGCCGACACCGATGTCATCAAGACCTATGTGCGGGAAGGCATGGGGGTGGGCCTGATCGCCAGCATGGCCTACTCGCCCGAACAGGACCGGGACCTGGAGATGCGCGACCTCAGCCATATGCTGCCCTGGGAGACCACCTGGGTGGCCTATCACAAGGACAAGTACCTGCGCCGCTATCAGCAGCAGTTCATCGATCTGCTGGATGAGATGGTGCTGGAGAACGGCGTCACCAAGCCCGTGTAGATCCGACTGCAATCGTCGCTTCGGACAGTCATGCCTGCAGACCGGCACTCCCGGCCTACGCCGATGATCCCCGCCACTTCGGCAAGTTGCCTATTATCAAGTTACTTGATAACTTAGCCGCGTGTTCATCAACCTGTCGCGCCATTCAAAACAAAAAAACAAGCGACGGTACATGGAGGAGATGCCCATTGGATATACCAGGCTTCAAACTCGGCCGACAGTATGCCGACGGACCCTATTGCAAGGGTTACAATGCGCTGAATCTCAGCAATCACAAAACGGTCAACATACAGATCTTCCATCCCTCTC
>JBNKYJ010000179.1:0-24255 GCA_050300835.1 Sedimenticolaceae bacterium | reverse complement strand
GCTGGCCATGCTCGAGGCGGCGCCGCCGCCGAGACCGATGAGCATGGCGGGACCGCCCAGCACCACCAGCGGCGAACCGCTGGGAAAGCCGCCCTTCTCGATATGCTCCTCACGGATATTGCCGAGGCCGCCGGCCAGCATGATCGGCTTGTGGTAACCCCTCAGCTCCTCGCCGTCGGCGCCCGGCACCATCGCCTCGAAGGTGCGGAAGTAACCACAGAGATTGGGGCGGCCGAATTCGTTGTTGAAGGCGGCGGCGCCGATCGGCCCTTCCAGCATGATGTCGAGGGCGGTGACGATGCGATCCGGCTTGCCGTAGTCTACCTCCCAGGGCTGGGGAGACTCCGGCAGCTTCAGGTTGGAGACGGAGAAACCGCACAGCCCCGCCTTCGGCTTGGAGCCCTTGCCGGTGGCCCCTTCGTCCCGAATCTCACCCCCGGAACCGGTGGCGGCGCCGGGATCGGGGGAGATGGCGGTGGGATGGTTGTGGGTCTCCACCTTCATCAGGATGTGCACGTCCTCACGCCCGAAGCCATAGCTGCGTGTGTGCGGATCGAGCACGAAACGTTCGGCACGATGGCCGCTGATCACCGCCGCATTGTCCTTGTAGGCGGAAAGCACGCTGTCCGGCGAACACTCGGTGGTGTTGCGGATCATCTTGAACAGTGAGTGTGACTGGCGCTCGCCGTCGATGATCCAGTCCGCATTGAAGATCTTATGGCGACAATGTTCTGAGTTGGCCTGGGCGAACATCATCAGCTCCACATCCGTGGGATTTCGCTGCAGGGCCTGGAAACTCTCCACCAGGTAGTCGATCTCATCCTCGGACAAGGCCAGACCCAACTCGGTGTTGGCCATCGCCAACGCAGGACGGCCACCACCCAGTACATCGACCTGGCGATAGGGTTTGGGCTCGGCATGACTGAACAGGCAACTGGCATCTTCAAGATCGCCCAACACCGCCTGCGTCATGCGATCGTGCAACAGCGCTGCGGCCTGATTGAACTGATCGTCATTCAGCAGGTCGCCATTCGCCTTCACTGAGTAGGCTACGCCACGTTCCAGCCGCAAGACCCGATTGAGGCCGCAGTGATGAGCAATATCGGTGGCCTTGCTGGACCAGGGTGAGAGGGTGCCGGGTCTCGGCACCACCAGTAGCAGGCTGCCCTCGGGTTCACTGGTGGTCAGCGCCGGTCCGTACCGCAGGAGTTGCTCGAGCACGCCCATTTCACCCGCATCCAGGGCCTGGTCCACATCCGCGAAGTGGACGTATTCAGCAGCGATCTCGACCCTGGCATCCAGTTGTTGCGTCAGGCGATGGGTAAGTTTCTGCAGACGGAAATCGGAGAGCGCGGGGGCGCCACGGAGAATCAGCATCGTTCGGCCTTTGTCCTGCGGAATAAAAGGTCAATGATACTCGAAAAATGACAGGGAGTTGATGCCTGGAACAGGAAGATCGGTGATGACAGACGGAGTTGGGCTAACGAGGGGATGAAAAAGGGGGGACCGGCGAGGGGAGCAGCCCTACCGGTCGCCCCAAGCACGGCATCAGCCGTTTCTCTCCTCCAAGATTCTCGTTGTGGTGGTGGCACCTGCGTCGGCGCTCGGTGACTGGCCTTTCTCCTCCTTCAGATTCAGGCCCTGTTTCGGCTTGCTGCCCGTACTCCGGCAGTAAGCTGAGATCGTATTACCGTTCTTTGTGGTATAGCTCGATATCCAGCTGCAGGATGCGTTCTGTTTGCAACTCGCCTCATCCAGGCCTTTGCAGGCCGATGCCGAGAAGGCCGGCGCTGAAGCGAGCCCGAGAACGGTAATTAGGGAATAGGTATAGAGGGATCGACTAAATCCTTTTAGTAACATAACAAAGTTCCTCTTTGCATTGTCTTCCGAAAGTGACGCGAACGCGTCATAGCGCACTCTAATCTCATTGATTCAAGCTGACAAGGGATGGGCACGGAAACGTGAACTCGGTCCACTCTGAAAGCATGCGGCGGATCGATCCCAAACACTCGGTGTTGATCAAATCGGCCCCTGCCCGGGGATCGGTTACTATGGCCTGAGTATCAACCTCATGGTGAGCATACGGGATGTTATACAGTGCCTTGATCGTGCTTTCACTGCTGTTGCTGCTGGGACTGGGTGTTGCTGCGCTGTTTCTCGCCGGCGGGACCCAGGATTCCGCCTCGGCGGACAGGATGGAAGATGATGATGACGAGAAGGATGAATTTACTTCTTGAACTCAAAAAAATGGCTTTGGATTGACTTTTCTCAATGCCGGCAACGCCAAGTGCTGGTTGAATAGTCACCAAGTCAGACGGAAGCAGTTTTTCCTTTGACTTATCTCCTCCATCCTCCTTTGGTATAAACCGCTTCGGCCCTACTTCCGAAGCGGTATTTTTTTGCCTGAGATATCAAGTCCCAGGGCCTGCTAACAGCGACCGTATACACTGACCCGGTGCAGCAACCGCTCTGCCGTATCCGGTTCGATATCCTCCCAGCGAAAGCGCCACCCCCAATTGTCCTGGCTGGTGCCGGGCGTGTTCATTCGGTGCGTGCCTTCCAGGCCCAGCGCATCCTGCATCGGTATGATCGCCAGATTGGCGCGCGAGGCCAGGGCACAGCGAATCATGGGCCAGGGCATGACTTCACGGGAATGCCCGAGATAGTCATCGACATGTTCTCTCGTGGCGTCGTCGAGACTGGTGTACCAGCCCAGCGTGGTGTCGTTGTCGTGAGTACCGGTATAGACCACGGAATCCCGCGTATGATGAAACGGCAGGTAGGGATTGCTCGAACCCCCTGAAAATGCAAACTGCAGGATCTTCATGCCCGGCAATCCATGCGCCCTGCGCATCGCATCCACTTCCGGGGTGATGATACCCAGGTCCTCGGCCACCAGCTCCAGATGAGGCAGTGCCTTGTAGAGTTTGCCGAACAGGCGTTCCCCGGGGGCCTTCACCCAGTGCCCCTTGATGGCCGTCTCCTCGGTCGCCGGGATCTCCCAGTAGGCCTCGAAGCCGCGGAAGTGGTCGATGCGCATGAAATCGAACAGCATCGACTGGACCTTCAGGCGGTTGATCCAGAAACTGAAGCCGTCCGCTTCCATGACATCCCATCGATAGAGTGGGTTGCCCCAACGCTGGCCGGTCTCGGAAAAGTAGTCGGGGGGCACACCGGCTACCACCCGGGGATGGCCGTCCTCGAGCAGATCGAAAAACTCCCGATGAGCCCAGACCTCGGCGCTGTCATGGGCGACGAAGATCGGGACGTCACCGAACAGCAACACACCCCGCTCGTTTGCGTAGTGCTTGAGGTGCATCCACTGGGTGTAGAAAAGGTACTGCTCGAACTTGGTTTCCTCGATCAGCGACTGGAGCCTGGCGCGTGCCATGGCGAGGGCCTGGGGCTCCCGGTCTCGCAGGGTCCGGTGCCAATCCCACCAACAGCGCTTCTCTTCGGTTCGCAACGCCTGGAACAGGGCATAGTCCTCTAGCCACCATCCCTGCTCCGCCGTAAAGCGCTGCAGATCGGCCTGTTCCTCATCGCTGGCCCGTTCCTTGAAACCCTCCCAGGCCAATTTGATGCAAGACGCCTTGGCTTTGTCGGTGAGTGGCTCTTTCGTGATTGGAAGTGCGTCCAGCCACCCCTTCTCCAGCGGCAGCTCGAGACTGATCAGCCTGGGGTTACCCGCATACATCGAACTGCTCTGGTAGGGCGAGTTGTCATGCATGGTCGGGCCAATGGGTAGGATCTGCCAGACACTCATACCTGCCGAGGCCAGAAAATCGATAAACCGGTAGGCGTGGCTTCCCAGGTCGCCGACGACCCCCGGCCCCGGGAGCGAGGTGATATGCAGCAAAATACCGGCCCGACGCCGGGTCAGCAGTTGATGGGTGGGTTCTGTGGTCGATTCAGACATCGACAGATACCGTAGGCTGGAACAGCGGGGCTCGCAAAACTGAGTCCATGGGTAGTCGTTACTCAATCATTTTTTATCATTACGCCACCCAACGAGGGATCTCCGCTGCCGACGGCAAATACATGCGAGAGATACTCGGGTTTGGGGATCTCCAGCAGTTCGTAGAGGTATGACAGCTGATGCCTGAAGAGTTTTTCGAAGTCGCTCACGGTGGCTCCGGGATTGTAGTCGCCAAACCACCAGAACCAGTCCGAACCTTCACAGATTGCCAACTGCCGTTCGAGTGCCTCCAATTTTTCCACGCTGTAGTTGTGTGTCGCCAGGGCATGATCATAATCTTTTTTTGCCTGCCCCAGCAGATCCCAGGCGCGATTCTTGTCTTTGTCACCGATCCAGGTGGTAAAGGTGCCGTAGACCCAGCTGCCCGCCACCAGCCGATTCAGCTTGGGCGCGAGGCGTCGTGATCGCTTCTGGGCTTCGGAAAAAGTGGTGAGTTTCAGCCGTGGGTGCTCCGCGATTCTTTCATACATGGCATCCAGGAAATAGCTTCCGTTATTCGGGTAATATTCCCAAGCGTTCTCGCCGTCCATGATAACTGAAACCACCGCCTGCGGATTGCCTTTGCAGGCTTCCGCGATATTCACCAGGTGGTTGATCAGATCGCCCACCGCATCGTCCGCATGCCACTCGCCGTAAGTGAATCCGATCAGATCCGACAGCCCGTCGTCACGAAAAAAGAGATTGAGTCTGCCCTCCTGCAAGCGATAGGGCGTATGCACCCAGTTCTCGGGCAGATGCCCCTCCTTGTTTGACGCCATCAGGCTGTTGCTCAATACCTGTTGACCGGAGGCTGCCCACTTGAAGCCCTCCTCCTCCAGCATCTTCACGGTCGGCTCGCTGATGCCACCCTCCGCAGGCCAGCAGCCGCGGGGCCGAAAGCCGAAGTGCTTTTCGAACACCTCGATGCCCTTGCGGATATGCCAGCGCGAGCGGGCCTCACCTCCCGGATAGCTCTCAAGCTCCGGCATTCCGATGGAGGGCAGCGCCTCCTTGGCGCTCTGCATGTCGATCATCAAGGGGATGATCGGATGGGCATAGGGCGTCACAGAGAGCTCGACCTGACCCCTTTTCGCCAGTGCGGTATAGCGGGGCGTGAGGGTGCTGAGCAGCTCCCAGGCCAAGTCGATGAGCCGCCGGCGGTCGTCGTTGTCGAAGCCGTTTCCCTTGGCTTGCAGCGAGCGTATGCGCAGATCGTTGATGCGTGTGCACTCACCCATCCAGGCGAGGTGATACCAGACCAGCAGATCGACCAGGAACTGGTCGTTGAGGTAGGGCAACGTGACCGGATGCTCTAATGCGTGTCTGGCCATTTTCGCCAGCTCTTCGAAGTGCCTGAAGCGGTGGATCAGCCGATGCTCGTTGGCCCGCAGACAGGCGTGAATGATCTCCCGTCGCGAAACCGTGTCCACCGGCAATCCGGGTCCGGCCAACGCCGCCAGCAGGGGATCGCGGATCAGCTGGCCGCGGTCGAGCCAGGCCTCCAGTTGCTGAACATAGTCATCGAGCTGTTCCAGTAGGACCGGTGCAAAATTGACCACGGCCTTGGCATCCGGATTATTCTCCAGATGCGCCGCCATGTCGGCATAATCCTTGATCCCGTGCAGGTAGACCCAGGGAAGTTGATAGTCGCTTTTACCTGCGCCCTTGTAGTAGGGCTGGTGCATATGCCAACAGAATACGACCTGCAGCTGCGGCGGCAGGCTAGCGGACATGGTGTATGACCTGCCCCAACATTTCCGGTGTCACCAGGACGATCCCCTGCTCGCTGACATAGAAACGCTCGGCATCGGCCTCAGGATCCTCACCGATCACAGTGCCTTCGGGAATGTCGCAACCCCGGTCGATGACGGCGCGTGTGATACGGCAGTTGCGACCGATATTGACGTCAGGCAGCACCACCGTTTGGTCGACCTCGCTGTAGGAGTTGACGCGCACATTGGAGAAGAGCAGGGAGTCCTTCACCTTGGCGCCGGAAATGACGCAACCGCCGGAAACCATGGAGTCGACCGCCATGCCGCGGCGCTCGTCGTCGTCAAACACGAATTTGGCTGGTGGCAGCTGCTCCTGGTAGGTCCAGATGGGCCAGCTTCGGTCATACAGGTTCAACGGCGGGGTGACGCCGATCAGCTCGATGTTGGCGGTCCAGAAGGCGTCGATGGTACCCACGTCCCGCCAGTAGGCCTGCTTGCCGCTGGTGGTGTCGGTAAAGGGGTAGGCTTGAACCCGGTACTTGCTGATGACCCGTGGAATGATGTCCTTGCCAAAGTCGTGGGAGGAGTCGGGGGTGTCGGCGTCCCGGATCAACTGCTCGAAGAGAAACTTGCGGTTGAAGACGTAAATACCCATGGAGGCCAGGGCAACATCGCTGCGACCGGGGATCGGTCGGGGATTGTCGGGCTTTTCCTGGAAATCGATGACGCGGTTGTTCTCATCCACGCCCATGACACCGAACTCTTTGGCCGTCGCCAGATCGACCGTGATACAGCCGACCGTCATGTCGGCGCCCGATTCCACATGCTCGGCGATCATGGTGCCGTAGTCCATCTTATAGATATGGTCACCGGCCAGAATCAGCACATAGTCGGGATTGTGGCTGCGCAGAATGTCCAGATTCTGATAGACCGCGTCCGCGGTGCCCTCGTACCAGCTGCTTTCGATGCGCTGCTGGGCCGGCAGCAGTTCGATGAACTCGCCAAACTCGCCACGCAGGAATCCCCAGCCGCGCTGAATATGGAGGAGTAACGAGTGAGCCTTGTACTGGGTCAGTACCCCGACCCTTCGGATACCCGAGTTGATGCAATTGGAGAGGGGGAAGTCAACGATCCTGAACTTACCGCCGAAAGGTACTGCGGGCTTGGAGCGCCACTTGGTCAAGTGCTTGAGACGCGAACCTCTTCCACCAGCCAATATCAGCGCGAGCGTATTGCGGGTCAGTCGGCTGACGAAGCGGGGGTTCTGGTCGTTTATCATTGCTACCTCCATGGCCTGGGCGGGGCCATAAATACCGCTGATGTTATTGCTAAGTCGAAGCTGAACCAGTCTGTTGCGGCAAACAGACGCAGCTCCGTCGGCAGGCAGCCGTCATGTCGCTGCAACATCCCGCAAGCAGGCGATGGTATCGCTGAGGGCTTCTCGGTATCACCTCGGGGAGCCTCCCGGGAACTCCCCCAATCAGCATCTCAACTGGGTTCGGCTTAGTGCCTGCTATGGTAACATCATGTACCCTTCGAGTCGTAGCCGAAGAAACAGAGTTTCGAAACATGAACAAAGCAACCAAACCCGTACCGCCAGACCCGCTTTTGCAGATCGCCGAAGCCAGGCATCACGATCCGTTCTCCGTGCTCGGGCGCCATACCGAGGGGGACAGGACCCTGTTGCGGGTGTTCATGCCGCTGGCGGAAAAGGTTGTTATGGCCGACAGCCAAAAGCCCATGCCACGTATCGAGGGATCCGATTTTTTCGAGCTCGAATTGAGTGAGGACAGTCCTGCCCCACCCTATCGACTTGAATGGACGGACAAGCTCGGAACCACGCATATCACCCACGATCCCTATGGTTTCCCACCCCAGCTGCCCGACTTCGACATCCATCTGTTCAACGAAGGCAAACACCGTCACGCCTATCGCTTCTTCGGCGCGCACATGCACAGCACGGAAGAAGGAGTCGAGGGGGTGCTGTTCGCCGTCTGGGCCCCCAATGCCGCGCGAGTCTCCGTGGTGGGTGACTTCAATCAGTGGGACGGTCGCTGCCACCCGATGCAATCCAGGGGTGGATCGGGGGTGTGGGAACTCTTCATCCCCGACATCGGCAGCGGCTCTCTCTATAAGTTCGAGCTGCGTACGCCCCATGGCGATATCACGCTGCGCACCGACCCCTATGGGAACCATTTTCAAACCCGACCCGACAACGCCAGCATCGTCGTCCCCGAAAGCGGCTTCGAATGGAGCGACCATCCCTGGTTGAGCAAACGCAAGCGGACGGACTGGCAACAGGAGCCGATGTCGGTCTACGAGGTACACCTCGGTTCCTGGCAGCGGGACGAGAACGGCCAGTTCCTCAATTACAGGGAGCTGGCGCGGCAACTCTGCGACCATGTGAAGAATACCGGCTTCACCCATATCGAATTGTTACCGGTCACCGAACATCCACTGGACGGTTCCTGGGGCTACCAGACCACCGGCTACTTCGCCCCCACCAGCCGTTTCGGCACGCCCGATGATTTCCGTTATTTCATCGACCTGCTGCATCAGCACGACATCGGCGTCCTGCTCGACTGGGTGCCGGCCCACTTCCCCCGCGATCGCCACGCGCTGGCACGGTTCGACGGCACCGCCCTGTATGAACATGAGGATCCGCGCAAGGGCGAACACCGGGACTGGGGCACCCTGATCTTCAACTTCGGTCGCAACGAAGTGCGCAACTTCCTCATCTCCAGTGCCATCTACTGGCTGGAGGAGTTCCATATCGACGGCCTGCGCGTGGACGCGGTGGCCTCCATGCTCTATCTCGACTACTCCCGCGATCCCGGAGACTGGATACCCAACCAGTACGGCGGCCGGGAAAACCTGGAGGCCGTCGACTTCCTGCGCGAACTCAACAGCGTCAGCCACGACCTGCATCCCGGTACGTTGATGGTCGCCGAAGAGTCGACGGCCTGGCCCCAGGTATCCCGTCCCACCTGGCTGGGCGGTCTCGGTTTCAGCATGAAGTGGAACATGGGCTGGATGCACGACACGCTCTCCTATATGTCAAAGGACCCGGTCTACCGCCACTACCATCACGACCTGCTGACCTTCGGCCTGCTCTACGCCTTCACCGAAAACTTCGTGTTGCCCTTCTCCCATGACGAGGTGGTGCACGGTAAGGGTTCGATGATCGACAAGATGCCGGGAGACGGCTGGCAGAAGTTCGCCAACCTGCGCCTGCTCTACACCTACATGTTCACCTATCCCGGCAAGAAGCTGCTGTTCATGGGCAACGAATTCGCCCAGGGACGGGAGTGGAACGACGGCGAGGCGCTGGAGTGGCATCTCTGGGACAAGCCTTACCACAAAGGCGTCTGCTCCCTGCTCAGCGACCTCAATCGACTCTATAGGGATCTCAAGCCCCTGCATCAGATCGATTTCGAATTCGGAGGATTCGAGTGGATCGACTGTCACGACAGCTCCCAGTCGATCCTCAGCTACCTGCGCAAGGATCGGGACGGTCACGAAGTGTTGGTGGTACTCAATTTCACGCCGGTACCCCGGGAGGGCTATCGCATCGGCGTCAATCTGCCTGGAGACTATCGGGAGATCTTTAATTCGGATTCCGAATTCTACGAAGGCAGCAATCTGGGCAATGGCATGCCGATCGCATCGGAGGCGGTGGCCTGGATGGGGCGTGATCAGTCGATCAACCTGACGCTGCCTCCACTGGGCGCGATCCTGCTGGAGAGGGTCTAGGGTCTGTTCGGAACGGTTGTGACTTAAACCGACTTAAGTGACGTTTTTTCGCTATTTTGCCCATGATTCGGTGCGGCAGGCCGCACCCTACCCGTGATTAAACCGCGGGGTGGGCCCCTGCTCCACCTGTGGCCGACTCACAGTCAGCACTGCATCCGGCCAGACTCATTGATCGAGCGATCTAAAGCGCCGGTCAGTCCTGCCGATGGTGGTGAAAATAGCTGATCAGCCCCTGGGTAGAGCTGTCGTGGTCGTGTTTTGAAGCCTCGTCGAGCAGTTCTTCAAGGATCACGCCGGCCAGCTGTTTACCCAGTTCCACACCCCACTGATCGAAGGAGTTGACGCGCCAGATCACCCCCTGCACGAAGATCTTGTGCTCATAGAGCGCGATCAGCGAACCGAGCCGGCTCGGTGTGATGCGGTCGATGATCAGGGTGTTGGTCGGCCGGTTGCCGGGGAAGATCCTGTGCGGCAGCAGGTCGACGATCCGTTCCGGCTCCATGCCCGCCGCCTCCATCTCCTCGCGCGCCTCCTTGCGGGTCTTGCCCCTCATCAGCGCCTCGGTCTGGGCCAGACAGTTGGCGAACAGCTTGTGGTGATGGTCCCCCGACTCGTTATGACTGTTGACCGGCACCAGAAAATCGCAGGGAATCATCTGCGTACCCTGATGTATCAGCTGATAGAAGGCGTGCTGACCGTCGGTACCGGCGGTACCCCAGATCACCGGCCCGGTGAGATACTCCACCGGACGACCGAAACGGGTCACCCGTTTGCCGTTGCTCTCCATGTCGGCCTGCTGCAGATAGTCGGGCAGGTAACGCAGATACTGATCGTAGGGCAGGATGGCCTGGGTGCGCGCACGGGCGAAATCCACGTACCAGATGCCGAGCAACGCCATGATCACCGGCATGTTCTCCGACAGGTCCGCGTGCAGGAAATGCTCGTCCATCTCGTGGGCGCCCTGCAGCAGATCGTAAAAGTCCGGCATGCCGATGGCGATGGCGATCGGCAGGCCGATTGCCGACCACAGTGAGTAGCGCCCGCCTACCCAATCCCAGAACTCGAACATGTTCTCGGTGTCGATGCCGAACTCGGCCACCTTCTGCGCATTGGTCGAGATGGCGACAAAGTGTTTCGCCACCGCGGCCTCGTCAGGCAGCGTCCCCAGCAACCAGGCACGCGCGGTGCGCGCATTGGTCAACGTCTCCTGAGTGGTGAAGGTCTTGGAGGCGACGATGAAGAGAGTGGTCTCCGGATCGAGTCCCTTGAGTGTCTCCAACAGATGGGTCGCATCCACATTGGAGACGAAGTGGGGCCGCAGATCGGGCCGCTGATAATGCTTCAACGCTTCGCACACCATCAGCGGGCCGAGGTTGGAACCCCCAATGCCGATATTCACCACGTCGGTGATCCGCTTGCCGGTATAGCCCTTCCAGCCCCCCGAACGGACCTGCTCGGAGAAGCCTTCCATCTTCTCCAGCACGGCATTGACGCTCGGCATCACATCCTCTCCGTCGAACCAGATGGGGCGGTTGCTGCGGTTGCGCAGCGCCACATGCAGCACGGCCCGGTCCTCGGTGATATTGATGCGATCGCCGGAAAACATGCGGCGTCGCCAACCGTCCACATCGGCGGCATTGGCCAGACCAAGCAGCAGGTTCATGGTCTTGGGGGTCACGAGATTCTTGGAGTAGTCGAGCAGGATTCCGCACTGCCTGATCGACATCTGCCCGGAGCGCTCCGGGTTTTCACGAAACAGGTCGCGCATCTGCAAGGCATCCATCTCCGGCCAATGCGCTTCCAGAGCCGCCCACTCCGGGGTCTGATTGATTTCAGTCATGCTTTGTTTCTTTGCTATTGGTGTTAACAGGCCCTAGACAGTGCAATTAGAAGGGTATTTTTTCCCCGCGGCAAATGCTATGAAGATAATCAGGGCGTTTCAAGCTAGAGTCGAGATCATCCGGACATAAGCGGTTGATGCAAAAGCATCCTACCCCATCGAGATCCGGTTGAACCCAGTGCCACCGGTGCAACGACAAGGTACACTAGCACAACGTAGGTTAGTGAGGTTACCGACCTCGCCCAGAAAAACGATAAGCCGTTCGATGGCAGGACTGAACAAACGATGAACATACTCTTCGCTGCCAGCGAAGCCACTCCCCTGATCAAGACCGGGGGACTGGCCGATGTGGCGGGCAGCTTGCCGGTGGCACTGAGCCACATTGGCCAGGATTGTCGTCTCATTCTTCCCGGTTATCCGGATGTATTGCAACGGGCGGATGACCTCACGCCGGTGGCGGAACTCCGACTCAGCGGGGAAACGGCACCGGTCCGGCTGCTGGCCGGTACCAGTCCTCCTCACCGGGTGCCCCTCTACGTGGTTGACGCGCCTCAGTGGTTTGACCGCCCCGGCAACCCCTACGTCTCCCCTGATGGTCATGACTGGGAGGACAACCCGCAACGTTTCGCCTGCTTCTGCCGCGCCGTGGCGGCAGTGGCACTGAACCAGGCCGGTCTCGACTGGCAGCCCGACCTGGTGCACGCCAACGACTGGCAGAGTGGCTTGATCGCCCCCTTGCTGCAAGGTACCACCGAGCGGCCCGCCACGCTTTTCACCATCCACAATCTGGCCTATCAAGGGCTGTTCGACTTCGCCACCTTCGAGCGTCTCAAGCTGCCGTCCAAACTCTGGTCCTACGAGGCGTTGGAATTTCACCACCAGCTCTCTTTCATCAAGGGTGGAATCGCGCTTTCAGACCGGGTCAACACGGTCAGCCCCACCTATGCCGAGGAGATCAAGACCGCGGAATTCGGATACGGCCTGGAGGGGTTGCTCAAGTACCGGGGGAGTCACTTCAGCGGCATCCTGAACGGTATCGACTATCATCAGTGGGATCCGGAGAGCGACCCCCATATCCCCCACCCGTACAGCGCCGATGACTTGCACGGCAAGCGACTCAACAAACTCGCCCTACAGCGTGAATTCGGTCTGCCCGAAGACGAGAGGATCCAGATCTTCGGCTACATTGGTCGCCTGGTCGATCAGAAAGGGGTCGATCTCATACTTCAGACCCTGCCCGGGTTGATGGATTCGGGGGTACAGGTGGTGATGCTCGGCTCGGGCAACAAGGACCTGGAGCATGCGCTGGAGCGCATCAACAGCCGCTACCACAGCCGAGTGGGGGTGAAGATCGGCTATGACGAGGGCCTCTCACACCGCATCGAAGCAGGCTGCGACTGCTTCATCATGCCCTCCCGTTTCGAACCCTGCGGATTGAACCAGATGTACAGCCTGCGCTATGGCACGGTGCCGATCGTACGCCGTACCGGTGGTCTCGCCGACACCGTGGTCGACGTCAACCCGACCACCCTCACCAACGGTACGGCGACCGGATTCGTATTCGATGCGCCCGATGCCGGCAGTCTGTGGGGGGCCCTGGAACATGCGATCCACTTCTATCGTCGCTCCGATACCGATTGGGAGATCCTCGCCAGCACCGGTATGCGGCAGGATTTCAGCTGGGAGGCCAGCGCCCAGCACTACCTCGAGGTCTATCGCACCGCCTTGGAAGAACCGGGCTTGTAACAGCCACGCAGCGCCGGACGAACAGCCGCAAGGCCTGCCGTCAGGTGCATAAGGTCCGTTTGAAAACGTGATGGGGGTGAGCGAAGAACCAGCTCAGGTCACGAACGTGTCGTCGCCGTATCAGGCTGCCTGGGTCGGAATCGTATTCCCCGTACGGATGACCCTGTTCTCCTCGTCGAGGTAGACCAGCGTCGGCTTGAACTGTTTCATTTCATCCGCATCGAGTCCCGCATAGGCGCAAATGATGACCCGATCGCCAGGACTCGCCTTGTGTGCAGCCGCACCATTCACCGAAATCACCCGCGAACCGGCTTCCGCCTGGATGGCATAGGTGGTGAACCGCTCACCGTTGGTCACGTTGTAGATCTGAATCTGCTCGTATTCGTGAATACCTGCGAGCTTCATCAGGTCGACATCGATGGCGCACGATCCCTCGTAATCCAGTTCGGAATGAGTGACACATGCTCGGTGTAGCTTGCACTTGAGTACTGTCAACTGCATGGATGACACGCCCTTGTGGATGAATGAACGGGAGATTATCGATGATCTTTATGTGAGTATCAACAGAAAAATTGCTGCTATGCAACAATTAGATTGTCGATCAGTCGCGTGGTTCCTAAATAGGCCGCCGCAAGCACCACCAGATTATCCTCGGATTGCCCGGGTGGCGCCAGATCCCCGGCCCGCCGGATGACGTAGTAATCGGGACGAAACCCCACTTCCTGCAAAACTTTGCGGGCTGCCGTTTCCAGTCCGGTGTAGTCCCTGTCCCCTCTCCGCAGTGCCTCCGCCGTGGACTGCAGGGTTCGATAGAGCAAGGGGGCGGCACCCCGCTGATCGGCGGTGAGATAGCCATTGCGCGAGCTCATGGCCAAGCCGTCAGGTTCCCGCACGGTCGATCTCCCTACAATTTGTACGGGCATATCCAGATCGGCCACCATGCGGCGTATCACCATCAGCTGCTGATAGTCCTTCTCCCCGAACACAGCCAGGTCGGGCTGCACCATATTGAAGAGTTTACACACCACCGTGGCGACCCCGACGAAGTGACCCGGTCGGCTGGCGCCGCACAGGATGTCAGAGAGCGCGGGCACCTCGACCCGGGTCTGCACCTCCTGCCCCGACGGATAGAGCGTGTCGACCGTCGGCGCAAAGAGCAGGTCGACCCCCAGTTCCATCAATTTGCGCGTGTCCTCCTCCAGGGTGCGGGGATAGGCATCGAAGTCCTCCCCTTCACCGAACTGCAGCGGATTGACGAAAATGCTGACCACCACGCGATCAGCCTGCCGGGCGGCCTCCTGCATCAGGTCGAGGTGACCGGCATGCAGGTTGCCCATGGTCGGCACGAAGGCGATACGCTCGCCTTCCTTTCGCCACTGCCCAATGGTGGCCCTCAGTGTATCCAACTGAGTCTGTGTCAGCATCGCAGAGGTCACTCGAAACTTTCTTGCTCGGTGGGAAAACGACCTTCACGGACGGCGGCAACATACGCCTTGAAGGCCTGCAGGATCGAGCCCCCTTCGGCAAGAAAATCCTTCACGAATCGGGGGGGCCGCGGATTCATGCCGAGCATGTCGTAGACCACCAGCACCTGACCGTCGCAGGCCGCGCCCGCTCCGATGCCGATCACCGGCACCTCCAGGGCTTGTGTGATCTCCGCTGCCAGACGGGAGGGCACACACTCCAGCACCAGCATATCGATACCCGCCTGCTGCAGGGCCCGTGCATCCTCCAGCATGGCCTCGGCCCGCTCGGCTTCCCTGCCCTGGACCCGATAGCCGCCCAGCTTGTGCACCGATTGCGGAATCAGCCCCAGATGTCCGCATACCGGTATCCCCTGGTCGGTGATGCGTCTGATGACATCCAGTTGGGGTGCGCCGCCCTCGAGCTTGACCATGTGGGCACCCCCCTCCTTCATCAGGCGTCCGGCCGAATCCAATGCCAGCTCCGGCGTGCGGTAACTCATGAAGGGCATGTCGGCGACCAGCAACGCCCGCTGCCTGGCCCGGGCCACGTTGCGGGTGTGGTAGACCATCTCGTCGACGGTGACCGGCAGGGTGCTCTCATGACCCTGTATCACGTTACCCAGCGAGTCGCCCACCAGCAGCACCTCGACGCCCGCTTCCTCGAGCAGGCGGGTCATGCTGGCGTCGTAGCTGGTCAGCACGCTGATCTTGCGCCCTTCGGATTTCATCTCCCTCAGGTGTCGGGTGGTAATCGAAGCGGCGCTCATCTCGGTGCTTTCTGCGGGTGATTCGACATGGGGGCAATCATAGCACGAGCCGGTTTTGCGATTGATCGTGTGGCTGCGGTCACAGCAGCAACGGCATGGGGTTGAGGTAACGGCGTTGCGGCCCCTCGGCGCAGATGTGATCGACCAACAGTTTGAAGTCGGCCTCATTCTCCAGCGGATTGATCTCGGCAGCGTTGATGATCAACAGCGGTGAGCGGTCGTAGTGGTAAAAAAACTCGGTGTAGGCCTCGCACAGACGCTGCAGATAGGCCCGATCCATGGTCCGCTCCTGAGGTCGGGCGCGCTTGCGGATGCGGGCCATCAGCACGTCGACAGGAGCCTGTAGATAGACCACCAGATCCGGTGCCGGCGCCTCCAATGTCATCCGCTCGTAGACCTGCTCATAGAGTTTCAACTCCTCATGATCGAGATTGATACGGGCGAACAGGCGATCCTTTTCCAGCATGAAGTCGGCAATCAGCCGTTGGCGAAACAGGTCCTGCTGCTGCAGTTCATTCATCTGTCGGCTGCGTTGAAAAAGGAAGTAGAGTTGCGCCGGAAAGGCGGCTTCGCGGGGATTGTCGTAGAAGCGCTGCAGAAACGGGTTCTCCTCCGCCCCTTCGAGCAGGGTCTCGCCGCCGAAATGGAGAGCCAGACGTTGCACCAGACTGGTCTTGCCGACACCTATCGGCCCCTCGATGACCAGAAATCCCGGTGGTTTGATCGCCTCAGGCCAGCCGTTCAACATCGGCCTCCGAGACGTGAGCAAGCAGGTCCCGCAGCAGGCCCTGATCGGGGATCAGCAGGTCTTGCGGGGCGATCTCCGCCAGCGGCACGAGGACGAACGCACGCTCACCCATCCGCGGATGGGGCACCTGTAGACGGGCCGTGGAGATCCGGCGATCGGCGTAGAGCAGCAGATCCAGGTCAAGCGTTCTCGGTCCCCAGCGTTCGCCCGTGCGTAGCCGCCCGTGACGTTGTTCCAGACCTTGCAAGGCGTCGAGCAGGGATTCCGCTGCAAGCCGGGTGGACAGGGCCGCCACCGCATTGATGTAGTCCGGTTGTCCGGCGGGACCCAGAGGTCGCGTACGATAGAGCGACGAGCGCGCGGTCACCCGGGTTTCGGGCAGCAGCGCCAGCTCCTTGAGGGCTTCGGAGACCTGTACACGCGGTTGTTCCAGATTACTGCCCAGAGCGACATAGGCCAGCACCGGCGAGGATTCACTCATTGTCGCCGGTGGTCTTCTTCGGGCGGCGGCGACGCCGACGACGGCGTTTGGTCGGTTGCTCTGACGCGGCTTGCTGCTGTTGCCCTGACGATGCTTCCCCGGGTTGTTCCACGAAACCTATCCACCAGTCGGCGTCGGCCTGGTCGACCTCTCCGGCTTCGGCACGCAGCACGAAGAAGTCGTAAGCGGCACGGAAACGGGGATGGGTAATCAGCCGCTGCGGCCGTTTGCCGTTGCGTTGAAAAAAACGATGTTGCAGCTGCCAGATCTCACGCATCGGATAGCTGAATCTTTTCGGTATCGAGACATGCCGCGTCTGTCCTGCGAGCACTTCGGTGGCCGCGGTCTGCAGCGCTTCGTAGGGATGCATGCCGCTGCTCTGCAGGGCCTCGGCACGCAGGCGCACCGGCTCCCACAGCAGCACGGCGAAGAGGAAGGCCGGCGTGACCGGCTTGTCCTCCTGAATCCGCCGATCGGTGTTCAGCAGGCCCCGGTTGACGAAGGTGATGGGAAACTCGTGATCCTGGTGGGTCAACGCCTCCTCGGTGGCGGGGAACAACTGGCCGAAGAGCTGGTAGTGGCGCAGCTTCTCGAAGGTCTCCAGCGCGCTGCCGGCGAGGAACAGCTTCAGCACCTCCTCGAACAGGCGCGCGGCCGGTATATCCCGCAACAAAGGCGCCAGCTCGGCCATGGGCCGTTCGGTCTCCGGTTCGACCACGAAACCGAGTTTGGCGGCAAAGCGCACCGCCCGCAGCAGACGCACCGGATCCTCGCGAAACCGGCTCTCGGGATTGCCCAGGAGCCGGATCACCCCCTGGCGAAGATCAGTCAGACCACCGGCGAAGTCGATGACAGAGAAGTCTTCGACATTGTAGTAGAGGGCATTGATGGTGAAGTCCCGGCGCTGTGCGTCCTCTTCCAGGGTGCCGTAGACGTTGTCGCTGAGCAGCATGCCGTTTTCGAGCTGACGATCGCCCTCGTCACCAGCTTCCCGATTGCTGCGGAAGGTCGCCACCTCAATGATTTCGCGACCGAAATGGACATGGGCCAGACGAAAACGGCGACCGATCAATCGACAGTTGGAGAAAACCGCCTTGACCTGCTCCGGACGGGCGTCGGTGGCCACGTCGAAGTCCTTGGGCTCGCGGCCCAGCAGCAGATCCCTCACCCCTCCGCCGACCAGATAGGCCTGGTAGCCGGCGCTGTTGAGGCGATAGAGCACCTTGACCGCGTTGCGACTGATATTGGAACGGGAGATGTTGTGCTCGTCCCGGGGCACGCTC
Source organism: Sedimenticolaceae bacterium (assembly GCA_050300835.1). Classification (GTDB taxonomy): domain Bacteria; phylum Pseudomonadota; class Gammaproteobacteria; order Chromatiales; family Chromatiaceae; genus Thiodiazotropha. The sequence goes on along the minus strand of JBNKYJ010000179.1, from coordinate 6,501 downwards.
ACCGGCTCCGGCAGCGCCTCGTCCCAGGTCGCTGATTCGGCGCCCGCAGAGCCGACGATGCCGCTCAACTTCTTTTTCAGCCAACCGGTGTATCTTTTCATCGCTTCCGTACCACTCGGCGCCGTCACAGCAGATCGGGACCAGGCCCGGTCAATCCCTGCTGAATGGTACACGATTGATGAAGAGAGAGGCTCACTGCTTGTTTCAAAGATCAGACCACGAAGGAGACGAAAAAAAAGGGCCAGATAATTGTACCTGGCGAACAAGTCAGTATAATACCGCCTTTCGCGAGAAACTGCTCCCTTCGTCTAGCGGTTAGGACGCCGGCCTCTCACGCCGGTAACAGGGGTTCGATTCCCCTAGGGAGTACCAATCACACAAAAGCAAAGGCCGCAGATCATGCGGCCTTTCTTTTTCCGCTGCGTCAGCCCGGACCGTTCACAGTTTCTCCGTCAGCCCCTTGAGGTACTCCTTGAAGCCCGCCCCCAGTTCCGGATGGGCGAGTCCATACTCCACCGAGGCCTCCAGATAGCCCAGCTTGCTGCCGCAATCGTAGCGTTTGCCCTTGACCCGGTAGGCGCGCACCTTCTCGTACTTGAGCAGCTCGGCGATGGCGTCGGTGAGCTGAATCTCGCCGCCGGCACCCCGACCCGTGTTCTTGATCAGATCGAAGATGCGCGGGGTCAGGATGTAGCGTCCGACCACGCCCAGGTTGGAGGGTGCATCTTCCGGCTTGGGTTTCTCCACGATGGAGGTGATGATCGCCGTCTTCCCGTCGTCATCCTCGACCTCCACGATACCGTATTTCTGGGTCTCCTCGGGAGGCACCTCCTCGACCAGGATCACGCTGCACTGATAGCGCTCGTAGATCTGGCTCATCTGCGCAATGGCGCCAACGCCGCCATCGCCCTTGATCAGATCGTCGGCTAGGATCACGGCGAAAGGCTCGTCACCGACCACCGGCTCGGCACAGAGCACCGCATGCCCGAGTCCGAGCGCCTCGGCCTGACGCAGGTAGATGCAGGTGACGTCTTCCGGTAGTACGTTCTGGACCTTCTGCAGCAGTTCTGTCTTGCCGGCTTCCTTCAGCTCGGCCTCCAGCTCATAGGCCTTGTCGAAATGGTCCGGAATCGAGCGCTTGTTGCGACCGGTGACAAAGACCAGAGCATCGACCCCCGCCTCTTCAGCCTCTTCGGCCGCGTACTGTATCAAGGGCTTGTCCACCACCGGCAGCATCTCTTTGGGATTGGCCTTGGTGGCGGGCAGAAAACGCGTGCCCAATCCGGCCACGGGAAAGACCGCCTTTCTGATCTTTTTACTCATTATGTCTCCTGAACCGTCTTGAAATCTTGTTTTTAGGGTATGGGGGTGAAATTCTGCTGTCAACGCAAGAGCTTAGATCGTAGTAAGAATCTCCGCATTGATCTGACTGAGGGCCTCGACCGGATCCTCGGCGCCGGTGATCGGCCGCCCCACCACCAGATAGCTGGCGCCGGCGGCGATGGCTTCGCCAGGGGTCATCACCCGTCGCTGATCATCCGCCGCCGCCTGTTTCGGGCGCACGCCCGGTGTCACCAGCAGAAAGTCATCACCGATCCGGCGTCTGATCTCCACCGCCTCCCGGGGTGAGCAGACCACACCATCGAGTCCGGCCTCACGGGTCAGCTCTGCCAGCCTCAGTACGTTCTCGGCCGGTTCCCCCGAGTAGCCGACCTCGGCGATGTCTTCGGCCGCCAGGCTGGTGAGGATGGTCACCGCCACCAGCAGGGGGGGGTTGGGCCGCTGAGCCAGTCGTTCGCGGGCCGCCTCCATCATGCGTCGACCACCGGAGGCGTGCAGGTTCATCATCCAGACATCCAGGTCCGCCGCCGCGTCACAGGCAGCCGCCACCGTGTTCGGAATGTCGTGAAACTTGAGGTCCAGAAAGATCTCGAACCCCCGCTTTCTGAGCGCTTCGACCAAGGGCGGTCCGAAGCGGGTGAACATCTCCTTACCCACCTTCAAGCGACAGAGGGCGGGATCGAGCCGCTCCACCAGTTGCATCGCCGGTGCCTGCTCAGGGAAGTCGAGGGCGACGATCACCCTTGGCTCAGTGTGCTCCATAGTCTCGATTACCTCTCTTTCGCTGATGCGGTGTCTTGAGTGTCGTGGGGTCGGCTGCGAATCTTGCGTTGCGTGGCCGCCTCACTGGGTGAGCAGCGCCTGATTGCCCCTGGCCAGCCCCTGTGTCGGTTTGATGCTGCCCCAGGTCTTGCAGCTGGGGCAGTGCCAATGCAGTTTCTTGGCGGTAAAGCCGCACTGTTCGCACTGGAAGGCGGGCTGACGATCGAGCAACTGTGTGACCGATTGCAGCAGCACCTCCAGGGTCTCGCGCGGACTCTCCTCGCTACGTTGCAGATTGAGTCTGACCAGCCGCTCCAGGCCTTTCAGATCGGGGTGACTGGACAGATGGGCGAGCACCCGCTCGACCGCCACCGCAGCGCCCTCCTTCTCGACCAGGATGTCGGTCAGATAGAGCATCGCCTCGGTGCATTGGTGACGCGCATAGAGGTCCTCGAGATAGTCGTGCAGCTCTTTCTGCTGGCCCATCTTGCGGTAGCAACTGACGATGGCCGGCAGAATCTCCGAAAGATAGGCCGGCTCCTGCTCCTCGATCCGCCTGAGCAGCCGGATCACCCCTTTGCAGTCCCCACGCGCCATCTCGATCTGGCCCTGCAGAATAGTGGCACGGACATGGTTGCGGACCACCTGCTGCGCCCGCTTCAGGAAGTTCTCGGCCGCGCCCGTGTTCTGCTGTCGCAGCTGACCCTCGGCCAGCTCGCAGTAGAAGTGGGCGACCGCGTTGTTCAGCGAAGGATCACGCAGGGTGTTGATTTTGGCCGCCACCTCCAGGCTGCGTTGCCAATCCTTCTCCTGCTGATAGATCTCCAGCAGATTGAGATAGGCCTGTTCGTTGAACAGGCGCATTTCGGTCAGTTCCACGAACAGGTTTTCCGCCCGGTCGAAGAGGCCGGCCCGCATGTAGTCCTGCCCCAGTTCCAGCAGGGCCTGGGCACGCTGCTCCCGACTGAGGCTCGGGCGTGCGATCAGATTCTGGTGGATACGAATCGCCCGATCGACCTCACCGCGACGGCGGAAGAGATTGCCAAGGGCCAGATGGGTCTCCACCGTATCCCTGTCCACATCGAGCAGCTTGATGAAGAGATCGATGGCCTTGTCGGGCTGCTCGTTGAGCAGATAGTTCAAGCCTTTGAAATAGACCGGAGAGATCTCCTGCGGCTGCTTCTGTTGTTTGGCGACGAGACTGCGCCGGGCGGCAAACCAACCGGAAGCCGCGGCAACGGGAAGCAGCAGAATCAGAAACTCCATCATCGGGCTATCCATCTCCCAGGGCGCAGGGTATCAACGGTAATCCGGAAGTCCAGGCTGAACCAAGTGAATAAGGGGATGAAGCCATGGAATGCTCAGCGATCCTTCAACGGCAGGGCCCTCAGGTTGTTCACCTCCTGACTGGCCAACTGGCTCTTGCGTCTGAGCTGGATGTTTTCCCGCTTCATGCCGAACATCAGGCCCATACAGGCGAGGATTCCGAGCAAGGCACCGGCCCCCAGCGCCAGGGTCATGATGAGAGAGAGTGGAAGCTCACGACTGCCGAAGTAGTAGTTGAACTGAACCGGCTCGGCATTCAACACGGCAAACACCGCGCCCAGCATCACAATCAGCATGAGCAGAATGAGTTTGATGATCCGCATCGGTCGTCCTGTGGTTGGTCTACTTCAGTTGACCATTCTCGCCTACTCAGGACGAGTTTGAAATAGGCGGACCCATGTAGGGGCCTGCGCGAGCCAGGCAAATACGGCAAGCCTGGCCCATGCCGAGCAGACCGCTATCAGACGTAGGTATCGAGCAAGCCCTGACTCTGCAGGCGCACGACGCCATCCGGGTTATCCTGCAGCGGAGAAAATCCTTCCTCCCCCGCACCATTTCCCGTTCCACCCGCCGAGCCCGCGGAACCTTGCTGAGTGCCCGCATCCCCGGGCTGACGCTGGTTGACGTCCACATTGGCAAGATTGAGGTTGATGTCACCGAACAGCTCCCTCAATCGCGGAATAGCCGCCTCCAGGGCGTCGCGGGTGGCGCCGTGGCTGGCAATGAAATGGACACTCGTCTGGTCGTTTTGGAGTGAAATCTTGATCTCCAGGGGACCCAGATCCGGGGGTGACAACTTGATCTCGGCCTGCTGTACATGACGTCCCACCATCCATTGAATGCGCTCGCCCACGGCGCTATCCCACCCAGGCTGACCGACCGGCACCTGCACCGGGAGGATGATCGTGGGGCGCTGACCGGTGACCGTGTGGGCACTGTGGAGTTGAGCACCCAACCCCTGCAGCGGACTGGTAACATCCCCAAGTCCCCGGGATTCCAGACACTGAACTCCCTCGCCTGCCAATCCGGACTGAACCAGCTGGGTGAACGTCTGCTGTGTATTGGTCGGCTGACCCTGTCCCAGCAGCCGCTGAAGCTGAATCGGCTCCAAGGCGGACAACGCGTCGTCGGACTGCAACGCCGGCAGACTGCCGAGCTGAGCCGACGGTATCGGGGCCTGCGGCAAGGCTTTGCCGGCCATTTCGGTCACGGGCGGCAGGGGGCTGCCGCCGGTTTGCAGGGTAACCGGATCCCCCGACAACACCCCGGCTTGCTGAAGCGCCATCAGCAGCGCGGCAGCGTAGGGATTCGACGCCGAGAGATCCTGCAGGGTCTGAGTGGACTCCAAACCCTGGCCCTCCCCTGTCAGACTTGATTGCAGGGCCTGGGCAGAAGCTGTATTTGGTGCCTTGAGGTCAGGTGCAACGCTCTGGAGCGGAATCATGGTGGCAAATTGAGACATAGGCTGAACCCACTTAATTGGTGATCTCGCCCTGAAAAAAAGCAGAATCCGGGCCAATCGCACTCGAGAGGGTGCAGGGACGATCCCGGACTGGCTGCGCTAGGTTCGATCGGGATCGAGGCTAAGGGGTGAAATCCTCGCGCCGCGCCTGACGCCAGTCTGCCTGAATCAAGCGCCAGTCCCCTTCATGCTGTTTGAACTCGAGATCGAGCCGCAGCAGATTGCCGCGCCAACCCTCCAGCGGGCCGGCCGCCTCCTGGGCGGAACCCGCCAGTCCGGCGATGAGTACCACCCTGGCCCGATCCGGCTGCTCGATCTCTATACTGTCGATCCGCGAAAGGACAAAGATGGAAGGGTGGCGGAAGAAGTAGCCGGCCAGCAGCGCACGCAACTGACGCCAGTCACGCTGGTGATTATCCCGGTAGGCGGGATCGATCCGCTCCATGACGGCTGACAGATCGCGGGCTTCCACCTCGGCCTCCCCCGCCGCCAGCAGGGCTCTCAGCTGCGCCTCGGCTGAAGGCGGCTCGCCGTCGCAAGCCCCCAGGCACAGCGCCACCGTCACCAGGCACAGCCAGCTCACGACTCTGCCTGGGAGCGTCGCTGAAATCATGGCAGGCATCATACGACCGGCACGGCGAGGTGACGAATTCATCGTGCTACCTCAGATCGAGCACATCCTGCATGTCGAACAACCCTTTTTCGCGACCGGCGATCCAGCCTGCGGCCCGCGTTGCGCCATGGGCGAAGTTCATGCGACTGGAAGCCTTGTGCGCGATCTCGACACGCTCCCCCTCCATCGCGAACCAGACACTGTGCTCGCCCACCACGTCGCCGGCGCGAATGGTCTCGAAACCGATGGTCCGACGTTCGCGTGGCCCGGTCTGCCCTTCCCGGCCATAGACGGCGCAATCGCCAAGATCCCGGCCCAGCGCCTCGGCCACCACCTCGCCCATGCGTAGCGCGGTGCCCGAGGGGGCATCGACCTTGTGGCGATGGTGCGCCTCGATGATCTCCACATCGGCCGCATCACCGAGCACCCGCGCCGCCAGTTCCAGCAGCTTGAAGCAGAGATTGACGCCAACACTCATGTTGGGCGCAAGGACGATGGCGATCTCCTCCGCCGCCTGCGCCAGCTGCTGCTTCTCCGCCTCGCTGAAGCCGGTGGTGCCGATGACCATCCGCTTGCCCGCCTGGCGGCAGATCTGCAAATGGCTCAGGGTGGCAGCCGGGGCGGTGAAATCGATCAACACGTCGAAATCGCCGCTGACCGATGCCAGATCATCCACCACCGAAACACCCAACGGTTCCGTGCCGGCCAACTCTCCGGCGTCGCGGCCGAGCAGTGGGCTGCCGGCCCGCTCAGTGACGGCACCCAGGGTCAGCCCTTCGGCCTCGGTGACCGCCTGCACCAGGGAACGACCCATGCGTCCACCTGCGCCAACGATTGCGATTCTTGTCATGATTATTGCCTCTTGAGTTTATACCCCATGTCCAGATAGACATGGCAACATATTGATAACATGAGGTAATCAGCAGTCACCCCAGAAAACGGTTGAGATTGTGACGGTGCGGCAAGCCGCACCCTACAGGGGTAGGAAGCGTAGGGT
>JBNKYJ010000178.1:0-31941 GCA_050300835.1 Sedimenticolaceae bacterium | reverse complement strand
CCACCCCGTCTGGCGCGACTGATCCTGGAACAGAAAAAGGTGCCACCTCCAAAGCCCAAACCGAAGCCGAAGGTCGTCGAGGAGAAGAAGCCGGAGCCCAAGAAAGAGAAGCCGAAGGAGGCGAAAAAGCCCGAACCGGAGAAGAAGCCTGAACCCCAGGTGGCGAAAAAACCGCCGCCCTCCTCCACGGAACAGGCACGCAAGAAGGCCGCCAACTCCGGCCTGCTGGCGTTCGCCGATCAACTGGCCGATCTGCGTGAAGAGCCCGCCGTGCCCTCGACCGCGGGCATTCAGAAACGGGCCGTGACGGGTCAACAGACGACCACCGCCCAGCGCTCCATCATCACCTCGGGCGCGACCCGGGGCAGCGGCGGCATCAATACCGCAGCGCTGAGTAGGGATACTGGCGGCCAGGGCCTGGGCGGTCGTACCACGACCCAGGTCTCAAGCCGGGCGGCCGAGGCCAAGCGGGCCCAGACCGCCGCCAGCAGCAAGGGCAAAGGCAAGAACCATAAGGGCAACCGTACGCGGGAAGAGATCCAAACCGTGTTCGATCAGAACAAGGGTGCGGTCTACGCCCTCTACAACCGGGCCCTGCGCAAGGACCCGACCCTGCGCGGCAAGGTGGTGCTGGAACTGACCATCTCACCCGATGGCCGCGTCACCAAGTGCCGTATCGTCTCCTCGGAACTGAACGACAAATCGTTGGAGCGCAAGCTGGTCTCACGCATCAAGCTGTTCAAGTTCGCATCCAAGGATGTGGACACCGCCGTTGTCTCTTATCCCATCGACTTCCTGCCCTCCTAGGGTAGGGTTTCGTAAAGTCCATGGGGTCAAGATCCATCGCCCTGGCATGGCTGTTGATGACGGCGTTGCTGTCAACGCCGTCATCGGCCGCCTGGGTCAGCCGACAGGCGGCCATCATGGGCACCCGCATCGGGGTGGAAGTCTGGCATGAGGACCAGGCCGAGGCGGAACAGGCAATCGACGAGGTGCTGGCCGAGTTTCGGCGTCTCGACCAGGCCCTGAGCCCCTATATCGAGACCAGTGAACTCTATTCCGTGAACCGGGACGCCGCGCAGCACCCGGTGGTGATCTCGCAGGAGTTCCTCCATCTGCTGCAGACCTCGCTGGAGTATTCCGAGCTGACCGGCGGGGCCTTCGACATCACCTTCGCCTCCGTCGGCTACCAGTACGACTACCGCAAGGGAATCGCACCTGACAAGGAGGCAATCGCCGAAGCCCTGCCGCTCATCAACTATCGCTTGATCAACCTCGATGCGCAGGACTCCACCGTTGCCTTCGAACGACCCGGCATGCGTGTCGATCTGGGCGGTATCGCCAAGGGATACGCGGTCGACCGGGGCATTGCCATCCTGAGTTCGCGGGGTATCGAAAACGCCCTGGTCAGCGCCGGCGGCGACAGTCGCCTGCTGGGAGACCATCGCGGCCGTCCCTGGCACATCGGTATCCAGGCGCCGCGGGACAAGCAAGGCATGGCCGCCGTGCTGCCCCTGTCGGAGACGGCCATCTCCACCTCGGGTGACTACGAACGCTATTTCGAAAGGGACGGCGTACGCTACCACCACATCATCAGCCCCAAGACCGGCCGTTCGGCCGGTGAGCTGCGAAGCGTCACCATTCTCGGCCCCAACGCCACCCGCACCGATGCCCTCTCGACCAGTGTTTTCGTGCTGGGCCTGAAGCAGGGCCTGGCCCTGATCGACCGGCTGGAGGATGTGGAAGCGGTGATCATCGACAACCAGGGCGAGATGCACATATCCAAAGGCATGGCGAACCAAGCATCGCCATCTCCTCCCGAGTAACCCCCACCTGAATCAGTTGTGTAGCCTGGATGAAGCATAGCGTAATCCAGGGCAGCAGACGCTTCGATCCCGCCGGATTTCACTTCGTTGCATCCGGACTACGTGGCCAATCCCGGCCTGCGTCGAAATGACAGTGTTTATGGCTTTACGTAAGTGTTATTCCACTATCACACCATTGTCGTGAAACGCAGATCAGGCACGAATAGACCGACGACGAAACCCACGGTTTCGAGAATCAGCAACAGCCAAGCGTAGAGTCTGATCTGCTCTGCCTTCCAGTGTCCGGCAAACCAGCCGATCGCGGCCCACGCCTTCCAACCCTCGAGCCATTCCGCACCACCCCATCGGAGTAACCAGAGCCAAAACAAGACACTGATGAGATAGCAGAGAACCCATAGTAACAGGTCCAATACCCAGACTCCTTGAAGAACTCCACTTTACCAGTGAGCTACAATCCTTCACTGGCCAGTTTCACTCTATCCTTACACTTGTAGGCAACTGCTACCTGACAGGCATAATATGAGTGATCACCTGATGCAACTCTTCTGGCTATTTCTCTGAGTTGTCGCTTTATATAACTGGCATCTATTCTAAAACCAGGCCTTGGTACTAAATCCATGGCTTTGGAACAGTTACTCTCTTTGGCCAACATATCGCCTATTACATCTAAAACCTCTTTGTTCACACTCCAGTTACCTGCACTTCTTCCCCAAAAAAAGACCAAAATTTGTTGCGCATCTTCAATATCTCGTTCCGTGAGTTCCATAGTTTTTTCTCCTACTATTTCACAATGACACTTGCAACAATTTTTTGGAACTTGGCATACTGCATGTTCATCGCTCTAATACGCAAAAACTTATCCTTCACGTTATTAGCGCTCACCATGGCACTACCCGAAAACCCCAATTCATTACTATCCGACAAGAAGTAGCTCACTCCATCTCTTTCTGCATAGTTAACTTCACTTGCCTGATTGAAAAATGCGGGTTTCTGATACAGTGCAACTTTCCAAAAAAATCGATCGGAATGTGACTCAGGCTCTTTGTCTTTAGTCGTTTTCGTAAAAACAATTTGCGGGAACTGGTTAACGCTTACATCTTTTAAATCTCCAACCTCGGGACCTGAATCCTCGGCAATAAGAAGTCGTTGTCCATCTTTGTAATAGAGAATAATTTCGCCCTCCGAAGAGATTATCTTGCTGAGTGGCTCATCCGGAGCTTTCAGCGAAAACTCATCAGTGTTTAGTGTTATTGAATGATTCAGCTTGTGTGCTATGTAGTCACCCATCTTTGCAACCATGTCACATGCAGGCGTATCACAGCTCAGTTTTGACAGATCAATTAACTCATCATTTGACGATACCGCAGAACCGGTTATAAGGAGCAACAGGAAAATAAATATACGACGAACTTCCATATCTACCTCGCAAACGTACAAAGTATGACTAATATCTGGAAACGGGATACGACAAACCCATGACCTCAGATGAGCCGAAGTTAACGAAATCCGGGATTGAATCGCTCGCAGTTTCTGTAAATCTGGCACAGGCGGCCTAGAGTTAGCAGAACTTAAGTGGCAGGGGGAGTATCTTTATTCATTTAAATTCCTTTTTTTATAAACAAACGTATCAGTTGCCGATTTCCTAACGCAGGAGAAGCCTAACAAACAACACCTGCAGCTGTAAAATCACTCAACCCGTTCTACAAACGGTAAGCGCAGATCTTTTTCATCGTCTCAAATCATAAAAATCTTTGATAAAGGCCTGAAGTCTCTTGCCAACTATGGCTTCCCTGATATCCCTCATCAGCTTCTGATAATAATAAAGGTTGTGAATGGTATTGAGCCGCGCGCCGAGGATCTCGTTGCACTTGTCCAGATGACGCAGATAGGCGCGGCTGTAGTTGCGGCAGGTGTAGCAGTCGCACAGGGGATCGAGGGGACTCTCATCGTACTGATGAGCGGCGTGTCGGATCTTCACCACTCCGTGGTGGGTGAAGAGATGGCCGTTACGGGCGTTGCGGGTCGGCATCACGCAGTCGAACATGTCGATCCCCCGCTGTACCGACTCGACGATATCCTCGGGCGTACCCACACCCATCAGATAGTGGGGTTTGTCGGGGGGCAGCTCATGACTGAGATAGTCGAGTACCCGCCAGCGATCCTGCGGCGGTTCACCCACTGAGAGACCGCCCACAGCGTAACCATCGAAACCGATGGCCTTGAGCCCGTCCAGCGAGGCGCCGCGAAGGCTTTCGAACATCCCCCCCTGCACGATACCGAACAGGGCCGAGGGGTTGTCACCGTGAGCCTGCTTGCTGCGGGCCGCCCAGCGCAGGGAAAGTTCCATGGAGTCACGGGCTTCGCGTTCCGTCGCCGGATAGGGGGTGCACTCATCGAAGATCATGACGATGTCGGAACCCAGCTCCCGCTGCACCTGCATCGACTCCTCGGGCCCCATGAAGACCCGGCTGCCGTCGATGGGGGAACGAAAGGTGACCCCGGCCTCGCTGATCTTGCGCATCTCGCCCAGGCTGAAGACCTGAAAACCACCGGAGTCGGTCAGAATCGGCCTTTCCCAATGGGTGAATCCATGCAGATCCCCATGACGCCGGATCACCCGGGTACCGGGGCGCAGCATCAGATGGAAGGTGTTGCCGAGAATGATCTCGGCCCCCAGGTCGACCAGCTCCTCCGGTGTCATGGCCTTGACGGTGCCGTAGGTACCGACCGGCATGAAGGCGGGAGTCTCCACCAACCCCCGCGGAAAGCTCAAGCGGCCACGCCTTGCGTCGCCATCAGTTTGAAAAACTTCAAATTTCATTCGTTTATCTCGACATCATCACCATGACACCCGCTTCCGCCCTCCGCTGTACGTTGTTACACGTAGAAATGTGATCGAGTTATAAGGGTTTTCCCTTAAAAAAACTTGACAGGCGGCTTTATATATTAGAAGCTGTTTATGTGCTGATTCGCCAGCCGAGTCAGCGCACACTCCTCCATCCTCCTTTGGTGGAATTCTTCAGCGCGGCACCCAGCCGCGCTTTTTTTTTGCCCTCTTTAACCCTGCGGACTCGGGGTCAGAAACATCGCATCACCATAGCTGAAGAAACGGTAACGTTGCTCCACGGCATGGCGGTATGCCCGCATCACCCGTTCGTGTCCGGCAAATGCCGCCACCAACATCAGGAGCGTGGATTTGGGCAGATGGAAATTGGTGATCAACGCGTCCACGCTGCGGAAACGGTATCCGGGCCGGATGAAGAGCCGGGTCTCACCCCGGTAGGGCCTCAATTCACCGCTGGCGGAGGCCGCCTCGAGACTCCTGACGCTGGTGGTGCCGACCGCGATGACGCGCCCCCCCGTCGCCCGGGTCTCCCGTACCTTGTTGCACACCTCCTCATCGACCTCCACCCACTCGCTGTGCATGACATGATCGTCGAGATTTTCGCATCTCACCGGTTGAAAGGTTCCGGCTCCCACATGCAGGGTCAGGTGCACCTGCCCGACGCCTTTAGCCGACAGCCGCTCGAGCATGCCTTGATCGAAATGGAGCCCCGCCGTCGGTGCCGCCACCGCACCCGGACGCACGGCATAGACCGTCTGATAGCGCTCCTGATCGAAGGCGCTGTCGTCGCGTTGGATATAGGGCGGCAGGGGCATATGCCCCTCCTCGGCCATCAATTGATGAAAATCACCCTGCTCGAGGCGGAGTTCGAACAAGGCACCCCGGCGTCCCTCCACCACCACCTTGCGTGCGGAATCACCGACCAGCAACAGAGCGCCGGGCTTGGGACTTTTACTGGCGCGCAAATGGGCCAGCGCCTGCCGATCGGAAATCACCTTCTCGATCAACAACTCGATCCGGCCCCCTGTCTGTTTGCGACCGAACAGCCGGGCGGGCATCACCCGGGTGTTGTTGAACACCAGCAGGTCACCGGCCCGCAGCAGTGAAGGCAGTTCACCGAACCCTAGATCCCTCGCCTCCAGTTCACCATCGAGCAGTGCCAGCAAACGGCTATGGCTCCGCTCGGACTCGGGGTATTGAGCAATGAGCGATTCCGGCAGTTCATAATCAAAATCAGACAGATGCATAGGGCGCGGATGGTAACACGCGATAGAGACGAGGGTGAATTTCTCAATCCGAGTGGGAGAAGAGTGTGACTCATGGTTCAAATCAACCATGAAGTAACGGAACATACTTGTAGAACGGGAGTTGGAATATTACAACTATTAATAGGAAAAGGATTTGCTAGGGAAAGGAGCTACTCCCAGAATTTTGACGAACCCGAGAGGAGTCACAGACAGGTCCCTATGCAGTTCCAAGGAGGATCCATGAGCATTTTCATCCCTACGCGTTCATTGCTCGGGATACTCCTGACCTGCTGTATGCTGCTGACGACAACTCCAGTCCTGAGCGAACTCATTGCCGAACAGCAACCCTCCGGATTCATTGCCAGCGCCCAACTGTTTCCTGGAGAAGCTCAGAAAAAAGCGATTCTCATCTTGCACGGCTTTCTGCAGACCCGGGATTTCTTCACTGTTCGCCGCCTGGGTGAGTCCCTCCACGATATGGGATACACCGTGCTCCTGCCCTCCCTGACACTGGGTATCGACAACCGCCGACAGAGCCTCGCCTGCGAGGCGATCCATTCCCACTCAATGACTAAGGACACAGAAGAGATCGGCTTCTGGATCAACTGGTTGCAACATCGGACCGGCAAGAGACCCACCCTCATCGGGCACAGTGTAGGCAGTCTTGAACTGCTGGCCTACCTGGCCGAGGAGCCCGACCCGCCCGTCGAGCAGGCGATCCTCATCAGCCTGATCGCCTTCGTCCAGGGCCCTATCGCCAAGGAGAACGTAGCGGAACGCCAGCGTGCGCAGCAGCAACTGGCCCATGGCGACAATTCACTCACACACTATCGTCTGGCCTATTGCGACAGCTACACCACCACTCCGGAAAACTACCTCTCCTATGTCACTTGGGATGGTAATAAAACGCTTGAAGTACTAAATAATCTGGCTGTCGAGCCGACAATTGTCTTAGGCGGTGAAGATCGCCGTTTGGGGGATGATTGGCTGCCTGCATTGAGGCAGGTGGGTGTGGAGGTGATAGAGATACCCGGTGCCAATCATTTTTTCGACCACGAGTACGAATTCGACCTCGTGGACAGCATTCAAAAACTATTAGAACGTTAGTTCATTGAAGAACGAACAAAATGAAAACCCTTTTCAGGCCGATATCCATCACCCTCTTTACCGCGTTCTTCGTCGTCCTGTTTCTGATTCTCCTGTTCGTCTTTGGCCGCATCACCTTCCAGCAGATCGACCAGCTCGATAGCACCTTCCAACAGACCAGCCGGGCCCGGGCCGAAGCGGAGATCGAACGGGGCCTCAGCCTGAGTATCGAGAAAATTCGGAACCAGACCCGGCTCCTGGCCGAATGGGAGGAGGTGCGTCAACAGCTGCATAATCCGACCTTTTACAGCTATTGGTATCGCCATCGGGCAAAGACCAACGATCTGATCTCGTCCCATGTCATCGACGTCGCTCTCTACGATGCAAAAGGCCGGATGCTGAATCTGGTCGACACCGCCCTGCTACCGCAGGAGATCGATATCGAAAAGGACCGGGAATATATCCTGATGGACCAGTTCGAACCCTTGCTGGTGATGATCGAACCGGTGAATGACATGGAACGGAACCGGACCTTCGGTTACGTGGCCACGCTCAGTCGCGTCTTTCCCCTCTTTCTCGCCAGCGGACAGTTCAACCTGGTCAATGCGGAGACCCTGAGTGTCGACAACAAACTCAATGACAGAATCAGCGATCAGGAGCTCAAGCCCCTGATCCACTACCAGCTCAACAGCGATGAGTATGCCGACAAACTGCGCCAGGTGATGACCAAAACCGTGACCACACTGGCCAGTCTGGCGGCCATTCTGAGCCTGATCATCTTCCCACTGTCCGCCCGCATCATGAGCCGGCCGATCCTGCGCATCGCACAGCAGATCGATTCGCTGAAAAACAAACCGAGGGAACCGGTTAATGAGGAGTTCCAGCAGCCACTGCTGATCAGGGAGCTGGACAAGATCCGTCAGTCGCTCAACGACTATCACAACCAGTTGAGCGACGTCAGTACCACGCTGACGGAAAAGAACCGGCAACTGCAGAACCTGACCCACCACGATCCACTGACCGGCGCCAGAAGCCGCAGTGCTTTCGATGAATTCTGGCATGAGATCAACGACGTTTTTCAGAGCGGACGCGGGCGCGTCAGCCTGATCCTGTTCGATGTCGATCACTTTCGCGCCATCAACGACACCTATGGCCATGAGGTGGGCGATGAACTGCTCATCACCGTCTCCCAGCTGATCAAAAGCAATCTTCCGAGTCGCGACCAACTGTTCCGCCTCGGCGGGGACGAGTTCACCGCCGTCCTCATCGGTTGCCATCCCCGCAAGGCGATGCAGATCGCCAAGCAGGTACACATGTCGGTCAGCCGCTACCCCTTCGGCAAACTCGGCATACGGGAGCCGGTGCGCATCAGTATGGGCATTGCGCACACGCGTCCCAGCGATGTCTCCAGCCTGGCCTCGCTGCAGTGGCAGGCCAATACGGCCATCTACCACGCCAAACGCCCCGGGCAATCAAATATCGCCCTCTTCTCGGAACAGATGGCGGAAACGACCCAGGGCCTCTTCTCCAACCGCACCAACAGCGCGGTCTTCGCCGCCGTCTCCCAAGGCACCGGGTTGATGATGCACTACCAACCCATCGTCGACCTGCGCACCGGCCAGCCCCAATATTTCGAGGCCCTGGCCCGTATCGTTCACGAGGGACAGCTGATCATGCCGTCGCATATCTTTCCGCTGATCGAGGCCAGAGGCTTGGAGGTCGACCTCGACCGGGCGGTGTTCCGGCGCATTCTGCACGACCTGCGCAAGGGGATGATCCCCAGCGGCAGCGGTATCTCCATCAATATCTCGGCGCCAACCCTGGTCGAAAGCGATCTCTTCGATTGGCTCGAGGAGATGTGCGCCTTCATGCATGACTACAAGATCCTGCTGGAGATCACCGAAACCGCTCTCATCACCCAGATGCAGACGGCCCGCAGCCACCTGAGCCGCCTGCAATCGATGGGCTTCCGCATCGCCCTGGACGACTTCGGCAGCGGCTACTCCTCGCTGCGCTACCTGGGCACCATGCCGGTGGACGTGGTCAAATTCGACATCAACCTGACCCGACTCGTCGACACTCAAAGCAATCCGATATTGACCCATCTGGCCCAGATGATTCTCGATTGCGGCCATCTGCTGGTGGCGGAAGGCATCGAAAACGCCGCCTCGGCCAAGCAGCTGGCCAGTCTCGGCTTTCGCTACGGACAGGGCTTCTATTTCGGCAAACCGAACAGCACCATCGACATGGGCCCTGCTGAAAGCCAGCAGATCAACTACTCCGCCTAGCGGCGGTGAGGCTCTCCCGATACCGGGGAGTGTGTGCCGGGTGGATACTGCCGGACACAGGGCGATCGAACCCCTTCCAAAGTGGGAAAATAGAGTATATTCTCCCCCCCTTCCACGCCGGGGTGGCGGAATTGGTAGACGCAGTGGATTCAAAATCCACCGGTAGCAATACCTTGCGGGTTCGAGTCCCGCCCCCGGTACCATCCACGACTCAATTCTCTCCCATCAAGTGGATTTTACCCCCCGCATCTGGTGAAATGTGAGGCCGCTGTCGGGCAGTCGAGTCGAACTGCCAATGATGGCGGATCTGATACCCTTCGCAAGAAAAGGCAGCATGACCGCTTCGGAACCCAATCTACCCGATGACTTCTCCGACGTGGAGGAGATCAGCAGAGGCTCCGGCCGGCTCCGGGTGACCCTGGAGATCACGGTCGCCCTCCTCATCCTGGTCGGCATCTACGTGCTGTTCGCCCCGGAAGAGGAGGTGGAACTGCCGCCCCTGCCGCAGTCGGAGATCGATCCGATCATCCGGCAGCAGATCGATGCGGCACAGCAGCCCCCGCCGACGGAAGCATCCGCGGCGCCCGAACAACCCGCCACGCAAACAGTGCAGCCGGCCACCGCCATAGCGACTCAGACCGAGCCTGCCGCCCCCGAGACGCTGACCGACGGCGAGGCCGCGAGGCAGCTCATCGCCGCCCAGCGCGACGGCAGCGACCAGCGAAAACTGTCGGAGATCGATCAACTGGCCCAGGAGTATCAGCAACAGGGGCATACCACCGATGCCTATCTGCTCTGGTTCTATGCCGCCCGTCAGGGCGACGGCGAGGCCGCCTTCGCCCTGGCCAGTCTCTACGACCCCAACCACTTCCAATCCGGCAGCACGCTGGTCACCGCCGCCGACGCCACCCAGGCCTACAAGTGGTACAGTACCGCCGCCCGACAATCCATCCCCGAGGCCGCCGAACGTCTGCAGGCGCTGCGCGCCAGGCTCGAGTCCCAGGCCGAGTCGGGCGACATGTCGGCACGCCGTCTGCTGCTCAACTGGCAATAACCCTTTTCGAGGATCCGAGCGATGGCATCTCTCAAATCGGCTCTCTTCGCGTTGATGATGCTCAGCTTCTGCGCACAGGCCCTGGCACAGGCCCAACCCCTGCTGATGGAAGGCAAGCAAGCCCTCTATCAGCGGGTGCTGAGCAAGCCCGGGGCACGCATCTTCGACGCCGTCCAGGAGGGTCAGGGCAGTGCCACCACCCCGTTCAGCGCCTACTATGTCTACGATCGTCAAAAGCGGGACGGCAGCGACTGGGTACAGCTCGGTCTCAACCGCTACGGCGAGATCGCCGGCTGGATGCCGGAACAGGACACCATCCCCTGGAACCAGGGACTCACGGTCGCCTTCCGCGACCCGCTGGGCGCCGACCGGGTGCTGCTGTTCCGTGACAAATCGAGTCTGAAGCATCTCGTCGACGATCCGGATCAGGCCGCCTATCGCTCCCTCTACCAAGCCGCCGAGTCAGGCAAGCTCAGCACCGACTCGCCGGTCATCGCGATCCAGCCCCGTACCCATATCGACATCCTCAAGGACTTCTACCTGGTACCTATCCGCGACCACGAGGACGTCTACCTGGGCAACGAACAGGCGCGCATGCTGCAGGTCTCCAGCGTGCCCCTGCTGCCGCCCAGGACGGCACCAAAGAAGACACCAAAGCCGGCTGAGGCGGTCAAACCCGCCAAACCCTTCCGCTCGGCGGTGGTCTTCGTCATCGACTCCACCCTCTCCATGGACCCCTACATCGACCGCACCCGCGAAGCGGTGCGCAAGATCTACGACACCATCACCAAGGAGCAGCTGACCGGCGACGTCAGCTTCGGCCTCATCGCCTTCCGCGACAATCCCCAGGCGGCGCCGGGGCTCGACTACCTGACCCGCACCTATGTTCCCCTGGAGCAGGGCCAGGACGCCGACAGCTTCTTCCGGCATGTGTCCGAACTGAAGGCCGCCACCGCCTCCAGCCGCGACTTCATCGAGGACAGTTTCGCCGGCGTCAACGAAGCCATCGCCGGGATCAACTGGGAGGGGCAGGACGCCCGCTACGTGGTGCTGATCACCGACGCCGGGCCCCGCGAAGCGGGTGACCCCCTCTCCGGCACCGGCATGTCGAGCGCCGCCCTGCGCCGGCTGGCCCAGAACAAGGGCATCGCGCTGTCGGTGCTCCACCTGCTGACCCCCGCCGTGATGGCCGACCACCCGAAGGCGGAGACGACCTACCGCGATCTCTCCTACTATCCCGGCATCGGCAGCTTCTACTTCGGGGTCGAGACCGGCAACGTGGAGCGTTTCGGCCGTGTGCTCGACGCCCTGGCGCACCAGATCACCGACCAGGTGAAACTGGCCGCCATGGCCGCCGCCGGCAAAACCCTGGCCGAAAACCGCCAGGCCCAGGAGGAGGCACAGCCACCGCAGGCGGACGCCGAAGCCGACGAACTGGCCCAGTTTCAGGCCAAGGTGGCCAAGCTGGGTTACGCCCTGCGTATGCGCTACCTGCAACAGGGTGACAATCAGCAGGTACCCAGTGTCTTCAATGCCTGGCTGATCGACCACGACCTCAGCGATCCCCAACGCCAGACCCTCGACGTGCGCGTACTGCTGACCCGCGACCAGCTCAGCGACCTGCACAGCATCCTGCGCCAGGTGCTGGTGACCGCCGAGGAGGGACTGCTCTCCCCGCGCACCTTCCTCAACGACCTCAAGAGTCTCGCCGCCACCATCGCCCGCGATCCGGAGCAGCTCGGTACCACCACCCGGGCCACCGGCGCCCGCGCCGGCAACCTGGCCGATATGGGCTTCATGCGCGAATACATCGAAGACCTGCCCTACCGCGGCGAGGTGATGAACCTGGCCCTGGACAATTGGCAGGATTGGCCGGCCAAGGATCAGATCGCATTCATCAATCGCCTGGAAGAGAAGATCAACTACTACCAGGTGCTGCACGATCACACCGACCTCTGGGTCTCCCTCGACGGCGGCCCCATCAACGGTGACTCGGTCTTCCCCATCGCCCTGGAAATGCTGCCCTGACCGTGACCCTCCCTGAAACCAGTGCCGGCGCGGGGCTGACCGGCGACAAGGTCCTGATCTATCACCTGCGCGACGTGGTGAAGACCCGCGAGGCGGAGGGCACCGCCTTTCGCCTGCGCGTACCCAGCCTGCAGATCGCCCTGGGCGAGAAGATCGCGCTGATCGGCGAGAGCGGCTGCGGCAAGAGCACCCTGCTCGACATGCTCTCCATGACGCTGAAACCGAGCGAGATCGGCTCGTTCCGTTTCCGTCCCGAAAAGGGCGCCGAGCCGGTCGACATCGCCCAGCTCTGGCGCAAGAAGCAGCTCAACGCCCTGGGCGACCTGCGCCGCCTGCGTATCGGCTACGTGATGCAGACCGGTGGCCTGCTGCCCTACCTCAGCGTGCGCGAGAACATCAATCTCTCGCGCCGCCTGCTCGACATGCCCGACGACGGCCTGGTCGACGAACTGGCCGGCGACCTCGGCATCCGCCGCCACCTGGACAAGCTGCCCCACCTGCTGTCGGTGGGCGAGCGCCAGCGGGTCGCCATCGGCCGCGCCCTGGCCCACCGCCCCTCCATCGTCATCGCCGACGAGCCGACCGCGTCGCTCGATCCGATCGCGGCGGAGCGCATCATGTCGCTGTTCATCGAGCTGGTGGACGAGCTGCACATCACGGTGATCCTGGCCAGCCATGCCTGGCGCCACATCAACCGGCTCGGTCTGCGCCATCTGGAACACCACACCCGACGCGAGGAGGACGGCTCGATGACCGAGACCGTGGTCACCGGCTGATGAAGCACCGCTTGAAGGACACCTTCTGGCTGGCCGGCCGCGACTACCGCAACGAGTGGCAGATGTCGGGCTTCTTCATCCTCGCCCTGGCCGCCGTGCTGGGGCCGATGCTGATCCTCTTCGGGCTCAAGTTCGGCATCATCGGCAGTATGCTCGGCAACCTGATCGAGGACCCCCGCAACCGGGAGATCCGTCCCGTCGGCAGCGGCCGCTACGACCGGGTCTGGATCGAGCAGATGCGCAGCCGGCCGGAGGTCGCCTTCATCGTGCCGCGCACCCGCGCCATCGCCGCCACCATCGAACTCAAGAGCGAGACCGGCAAGGATATCGTGCCGGTGGAGATGATCCCCACCGACCGCGACGACCCGCTGCTCAAGCAGCAACAGATGCCGCAAGGCATGCAGCAGCTGATCCTCTCCGAGGCCGCCGCGCGCAAGCTCAATGTCAGCGCCGGCGATACCATCGACGGCAGCATTTCCCGTCGTTTCAAGGGCCGCAGTGAGCGGGTCCACGTAGCGCTCGAAGTGACCGGGGTGGCGCCCGTGGCAAGCTTCTCCCGCGACGGCGCCTTCGTACCGCTCTACCTGCTGGAGGCGGCCGAGGATTTTCGTGACGGCCATGCGGTACCCGCCCTGGGTTGGAGCGGCACACCGGCCCCGGACGATCGCACCTACCCCAGCTTCCGGCTCTATACCCGCTCGATCTACGACGTCTCGTCGGTCAGCGAAGCACTGGCCAAACTCGGCATCGAATCGAGCACCCGGGCCGCCGACATCGACATCGTGCGCAGCATGGACCGCAACCTGAGCGCGGTCTTCTGGCTCATCGCCGTGATCGGGCTGGCCGGCTTCTCGCTCTCGCTGAGCGCCAGCCTGTGGGCCAATGTGGATCGCAAGCGCAAGGAGTTGAGCGTACTGCGGCTGGTCGGCCTGCGTACCGCGGATATCGTCTGGTTCCCGGTCATCCAGTCGGCCTTCACCGCGCTGTTCGGCTGGCTGGTGGCCTCGCTGATCTTCCTCATCGTCAGCTACACCATCAACACCATGTTCGCGGCTCAGCTGCAGACCGGCGAGACGCTGTGCCGTCTGCTGCCCTCCCATTTCCTGATCGCCCTGGGGCTGACCCTGAGCGCCGCCATCCTGGCCGCCTCCATGGCCGGCTACCGGGCCGCGCGCATCGAACCCTCGGAAGGCCTGCGGGAGCTCTGATGGCCTTCGCCGGCGGGGATGAACAGCCGTCCCGGCCGAGCCCGCTGCGCGTGCTCTATCGGGACGACTACCTGATCGCCATCGACAAACCCGCCGGCCTGCTGGTCCACCCCTCCTGGATCGACCGCCACGAAAGCCGCAACGCCATGATGCTGCTGAGGGATCAGATCGGACAGTATGTCTACCCGGTCCACCGTCTCGACAAACCCACCTCCGGGGTGCTGCTGTTCGCACTCAGCCCGGAGATCGCGCGAATCCTTACCGACACCTTCACCCATAAGCGGGTCGAGAAGCGTTACCTGGCGGTGGTGCGGGGCTATACGAACGAGGCCGATGTCATCGACCATGCGTTGCAGGAGCGGCCGGACAAGATGACCGACCGGCTGGCGCGGAAGGACAAGCCGTCCCAGCCCGCCATAACCGAATACCGGCGTCTCGCCACCCTGGAGTTGCCGGTATGTGTCGACCGCTATCCCACTTCGCGATACTCCCTGATCGAGGCCAGGCCGCTGACCGGACGCAAACACCAGATACGCCGCCATCTCAAGCACCTCTCCCACCCCGTCATCGGTGATACCAGCTACGGCAAGTCGAAACACAACCGGCTGTTCGCGGAGCGCTTCGGGTGTCATCGCCTGCTGCTGCACGCCACCCATCTCGCTCTGCCCCATCCGCTCTCGGGTGAAAGGCTCGCCCTGCAGGCGGACCTCGATGCGGTCTTTTCTCGCATCGCTCAAGCCTTTCAAACCGAAGGCAACAGCCGCTAAGAGAGCCGTTCCCACGTGGACCGTATTCGGTGGGGCAAGGCCCCACCCTACCGATCGTATCGAGGTGTAGGGTGGGGCCCTGCCCCACCAAGGCATCCCAGTAAAAATCCATGGCGTCCTGCTCTCATACCCAGGAGGGGCGATTGGTCAGGAATCCCGCAACTCAGTACTATTTCAAGTCACACTGTTTTGGCGTTTCCGGGTCTTGCACGAACTCGGGCATTAGCCACACTTCAAGGAGCCTCTTACCTCGTGAGCGACTACCTGAGCGCCCCGCTGCCTTCGAAACGCCTGCCGGCAGGCATCCCCTACATCATCGGCAACGAGGCGGCCGAACGCTTCAGCTTCTACGGCATGCGGGCGGTGCTGGTGGTCTTCATGACCCAGTACCTGCTCGATGGGGCCGGCATCCCCGATCCGATGAACGAGGAGGAGGCCAAGGGCTGGTTCCACCTGTTCGTCTCGGCGGTCTATTTCACGCCGCTGCTCGGTGCCCTGATCTCCGATGGCCTGCTCGGCAAGTACCGCACCATCATCCTGCTCTCCCTGGTCTACTGCCTCGGCCACTTCGCCCTGGCGCTGGACCACACGCGCCTGGGTCTGCTGCTGGGACTGGGTCTAATCGCGCTGGGCTCCGGCGGCATCAAACCCTGCGTCTCCGCTCATGTGGGGGACCAGTTCGGCCACAGTAACGCCCATCTGCTGCCGCGCACCTTCGGCTGGTTCTACTTCGCCGTCAATCTGGGCGCCTTCGCCTCCACGCTCGCCACCCCCTGGCTGCTGCAACAGGCCGGTCCCGCCTGGGCCTTCGGCGTGCCCGGCCTGTTGATGGTGGTGGCGACGCTGCTGTTCTGGGCCGGACGTCACCGCTTCGTCCACATTCCGCCGGGTGGCCTGGCCTTCGTGCATGAGACCTTCAGCCACGACGGCCTGCTGACCCTGGCAAGGCTGCTGCTGCTCTATCTCTTCGTCAGTGTCTTCTGGTCCCTGTTCGACCAGACGGGTTCAGCCTGGGTGATACAGGCAAAGTCGATGGACCGGACCCTCTTCGGAATGGAGATACTGCCGGCGCAGATCCAGGCCGCCAATCCGCTCCTGGTGATGCTGCTGGTGCCGACCTTCTCCTATCTGCTCTATCCCGCCATGCAGCGTCGATGGCGACTGACCGCCCTGCGCAAGATCGGTTTCGGCATGCTGCTGGCGGCGCTCGCCTTCGGCATCTCCGGCTGGGCCCAACACCTGATCGACCTCGGCCGGACACCCTCGATCCTCTGGCAGCTACTGGCCTACCTGGTGATGACCAGCGCCGAGGTGATGGTCTCCATCACCTGCCTGGAGTTCTCCTACACCCAGGCGCCAAACCGCATGAAGTCCTTCGTCATGGCCTTCTTCATGATGTCGATCGCGCTGGGCAACCTCTTCACCGGCCTGGTCAATTTCACCATCGAGGGGCGCGATGTCTTGCAGGGTGCCGACTATTACGGGTTCTTCACCCTGCTGATGCTGGTGACTGCGGGACTGTTCTCCCTCGTCTCCCGCTACATCCCGGAATACACCAGGCTACAGCGCGAGGCCCCAGGGAAATCCGCCTCCCACTCCGAATGAGGCCGATAGCAGGCCGGCACCTGTTCACCCGGCAACCGGCGTTGGGGGAAGCGGTTACTCGATGATGCGAAAGCGTCGTCTCGCTGCATCCTTCTCTATGCCATTGAAGTGCCACCACTCGTGGCTCAATGGATGGAAACCGGCACTCAGCATCGTATCCGACAGCAGCTTTCTGTTGTTTCGCTGCACATCGCTGAGGTCGAAACCCATCTTCATCAATGCGTAGCGCCAATAGATTTCCAGGCTGCTCTTGCGAAACGGCGTCGGTCCCATATCGAGTTCATTACCGTCTCCATCGACGATCGTGATATCCACGGCGACACCAAAGTTGTGCATGGACCCGGTGGCGGGATTGGCCACGAATTTTTCGAAGCGGGTGCCCTTCATCTGCTCGAACATCTTCTTCGATACGCTTCTCGGTCTGGCCGCATCGAGGATCTGCAGTGAATAGTCCGGGTATCGGCTCTTCAGAATCCGTTGCGCCTTGGCCAGTTTCTCAGCCACCTGCCTCCTCAGGTAGGCCCTGTTCAATCCCTGGTAAAAGTTCTGCCTGAAAATATTCTTTGCGGGATCCGAATTGACGAGATCGACCCGAATGGATGCATCGACACGGGCCACATCGATCAATCCGGCATCGATAAACTTCTGTTCGATCGCATGGGTTGCGCCCACAACGACTCCGGACTGGAACAGCAGCCACAGAGTGAAGAGGATTGAACCAGGCGTCGTTCTCATCCCTCTCGTCATCGGTATATCACCGGGTCCCTACTTCAAGCCTACTCGTCGACGATTTTTCCGAATCCATATCGCAGCCGGGTTGCACCGCCGATCTCGTCCCGCTCTATCCACACCAGGTGCAGGTTTCCTACCTGGTCTATCGTCAGGCTGGGATTGCTTTGTTGCCCCTGACCCGAAGCGACCGGCACAGGCCAGTCGTCGCTCCAGCCGTCGTACTGGCGCCAACTCAGCATCAGGTCGGCATTGCCTTCGCGCTCGTCGTCCCAGGCCACCACCAGCATGCCGTCGGCATGACCGGCAACCGTGGCATGGCGCTGTTTGGAGAGACCGCCGAAATCGTCCTGTACCCGTTCGTTGCTGCCGAAGACGGCTTCTCCGGCATGATGGAAGGCACCCCAGATGTCATAACCGTTGCGGAATTCCCGCTTGTCCGCCCAGGCGGCGAAGGCTCGAGTATCAGCAACCCGGTCGATAGCGACCCGCGACACGCCATGTCCCGCACCGTAGGGCAGGTTCCTACCCGCCGGCTTCTCGCTGATACGGGAGGGCTTGCTGAAACGGCAGGAGCCGGGCGATAGCTCCACCGCCGCCATGATGATGGTATGCTTCGGCCGCCTGTCCTCCCAGGCCACCACCAGCCGGTCCCCGACCAGCGTGGCGGCGGGATAGAGCTGTTCGTCGACCGGTGGGGCCGCATCGACGGGGCATTCACTCCCTGGCTGCAGCTTCAGGCCCTGGGCTTCGAGGTACTGGGCGCGGATGCGTCCATAGCGCTCATCGGTTTCCGACCAGAGAACGACCATCCGCTCGCCGTCTCCCGTCAGGCTGGCCTGCGCGCCCTGTCGCTGGCCGACCTTCCGCAGTGGGCCCAGTGCGGGCGTGTCGTCGAAGCGGATCAGACGTGACCAGACCGCCCCCTCCTCCTCCCAGGCGATGGCAAAACGTCCTTCACTGAGGGCGATCAGGCTCGGTTCATAGGCCTCTCCCGGGCCGCTGACAGGCACAGCGTCGGCAAATCGATCATCAGCGAAGCCCTTGTAGGCAACATAGATTCGGGGAGTCCCGTCGCGGTCATCCTCCCACGCCACCGCCACGCCCTTGGCGTCAGTGGCGATGTTGCGACGGCCCGACGAATCGAGATGATGAAAGACTTTTCCTGAGCTCGGGGGCGTCACCGCGAGGGCTTGGTCGAAGGACCAGGGCGCGGCCATTGCCGGCGGCAGGACCTGGCAAGCCATAAACAGCGTATAAAGCAGACGCCTCATGGATTTCCCGCCTGCGCCAGTGAGGCCTGAATCCTGTTGTCGGCCTCGATCAGGTCCTCGATACGCTGCACCCCGACCATGCGATAGAGGGGATCGCCCTCGCTGGTCATGAAGGTGAAGATAGGCGTCACCAGCGCATCGTAGCGGGTACCCAACTCACGCTCGGGTATGCGCTCGCCGCTGGGCAGTCGCAGGCGTCTGCCGCTCTCCGCGTCCACGTACGCGAGCACATAGTGTTCCGTATAGCGCCGCTTGACCTCGGGATCGACGAAGGCCTCTCTGTTGGTCTTTTCGCAGTAGCCGCAGCCATAGCGTCCGAAATAGACGAACATCGGCTTCCGTTCGCTCTGGGACAGGGTCATGGCCTCGTCGAAGGGCAGAAAGGGGTAGCCTTCCGGCGCATCGGCCCGGGGCACACCGGGCGCTGCCAATGCAATAGCCATCAGGTAAATATGGAACCGGCTCAACATGTCACTGACTCTCCCTCCGGTCGTGATATTCCACGGGTAGAAGCATAGAAAGTTGCTCTATGAATGCCAATACCGGGGAGACGGCAGTTTTACTCCACAACGAAGTTCCTTGCTTAGTCCCGCTCATGGGTGTATGTTCGCAGACCTGCACGACCTAAGTCCTCTCTATATCGCGTTATTTTCACTGTTTCTTCACCGTTACACCTGAATAAGCTCTCATAGCGTTTTCCTAGTTCGCGTTGGTTGTCCGTTCGCCAACGGACTTTTGTTCCCTATTTACACAGGTATTGACAGATGTCAGAAAGACAAACTGGAACCGTCAAATGGTTCGACAGTGCAAAAGGTTTTGGTTTTATCGAGCGCGAAAGCGGCAAGGATCTGTTCGTCCATTTCCGCTCCATCGCCGGTTCTGGCCACCGTTCACTTGAGGACGGACAACGGGTTGAATTCACCGAGATCGCCGGCCAGAAAGGCCCACAGGCGGACAACGTCGTTCCATTGTAAGCCAGTAAGGCTCAAGACTTCCCGGCACATCCGAGCCGGGGAGTCGCCGCTGTCATCGCGGCTATTTTTTTAGCCGTCGAAGCGACAGGCATGATCAATCCAAGTCACCTTAGCCTAAGGTTTATTCCATTGATTACACTTTCTGTTCGTGGTCTCCCCAAATCGACCACGGAAGAGGGCCTAAAAGCACTCTTCTCCCAATATGGCGTTGTCCGTTCATTCAATATGTCGCGCGATATATTTTCCGGTGACTGTCGCGGTTTCGCGACCATCGACATGGAAGGGCATGAAGCCCGCGCTGCCATGTCCGCGCTAGACAACAGCGATTATAAAGGCAGCATGATCCGCGTCGGCCCCGATCGACCCAAAAAAGGGCGTGGCGGCAGAAGACGCTAGCCAGTAAGTAACGTCCTACATCAGTCATCGCGGACGATTACCTGCCCCGCACGCTTGAACCTTGGTTTACGGCCATATCACCGGTGATCCGGGTTTTTTACTCCGCCATGGCGAGATGATCGTGGTTGATCCTGAACAGCCGTTCTGCACGACAACGTTCGATCAACAGTCGCGCACATACGACAACACATACCCATGGATGGATGATCGCAGCGCCTACCCGCACCCTACGCCATGATCAGGCGTAGGGCGCGACAGTTCAGCAATCCGGCTGTTCAGTGAAAATCGTGCTCCACCTTGAAGGCGTTGAGCATGATGTCACCGGCGACCTGCCAGGCGCCGTGGGCCAGCGCATCGAAGACCTCGCGCTCGCTGCAGCCCAACTGCTTCAGCGCCTCGATATCCTGTGCCGTGATGCTGTTCGAATCAGCGACCCCTTTCATGACGAACTGCAGCAGCGCCCGCTCCTTCGCATCCAGGGGCGCCTGTTCCGGTGACTGCTTGACCCGTGCGATATCCTCCGCGCTCATGCCGTGCATCTGCATCAGGATGCCGGCGTTGAGACCGATGCAATAGTCGCAATGGGTGGCCTCCGAAACCAGCAGCCGGATCAGCGTGAAAAGCTTTGATGACAGGCTCTCATGTGCGATCGACTCCTGAATCCCCTCCCAATGGCGGGCCATGTGATTCGGATTGATACTGTCGAGCTGGATGGCATTTGGAATGAAACCGAACTGGCTTTCGATGTCGCGATAGATCTCCGCTGTCTTGCCTTCGGCCTGTTGCGGTGGTGTGGTGGTGATCAAAGACATGCTCATCTCCTCGGGCACTGGCCCTGTTTTCTGGTAAAAGCCACCCCTGTCCGCATCAGGGCGGACAGCGGACAGACACGGGGAAAGCGTCAGATCCAGCGTCGGGTCTGCGCCTGATAGGCCGCGTAGACCTCACCGAAGCCTGCCCTCAGGCGACGCTCTTCAGGCCGGATGTTGCAGCGGTTGATGACGAACACGAAGAGGGGCGCCAACATCAGGGCGCTCAGACTCTGTAACCACAGACCGAGGGCGAGCAGGGCCAACAGCAGGCCCAGATACATCGGATTGCGGGTAAAGCGGTAGGGCCCACGGGTGACCAGGGTGCTGGCCTCGGCATAGGGATGGGCGGTGGTCTGGTATCGCCTGAACAGCAGGGCGGCCCACAGCGCTAGGACACCGCCCCCCGCCGCGAGCAGGTAAGCGAAGGGCCGAATCACTACCGTCAGCGGCAGGGACAGCGGCAGGACGTTCGCCAGCACGATCGCGGAGACCGCAAACAACAGAAACCAGAGTGGTGGGTAGAGCCTCAAGGGAGATCCTTGCGTGTTCAAAATCCTGGTTACCCGGTTCATGCTAGCACGCTCCTTGATCGTAAAAGATTCACAGGCGAGGGTCACATCGGCCATCCCTGCAGCAGCCACTCCCAACGTTTTGACCTCGATGTCCAGACCCTGGGGCGGCGATCCCGTTGCTCGGCTATTGGAGAGGAGTGTAGTTGACCGGTCGGTTTAGTCAAGCCCCAAAACGACATCCAGCCGATAAAACATCGTGGTAAACGACCGGTTGCTGTATAATCACGCCCCTTTTCCCACGACGAAACGGGTTCGCCCTTTCCTCGCCAACCCGGATCCACCGATGACCGCTTCCGACCCCAGCATCACCTTCGCCAGCCTCGGCCTGGCCGCGCCTGTCATGCAGGCCGTGGCTGCCATGGGCTATGAGACCCCCACGCCGATCCAGGCCGAAGCCATTCCCCATCTGCTGGAGGGCCGGGATCTGCTGGGTCAGGCCCAGACCGGCACCGGCAAGACAGCGGCCTTCGCCCTGCCCCTGCTCAGCCGTCTCGACACCCGCACGCGCCCACCCCAGGTCCTGGTGTTGACGCCGACCCGTGAACTGGCCCTGCAAGTCGCGGAAGCGTTCAAGAGCTACGCCAAGCAGCTGGACAGGTTCCATGTCCTGCCCCTCTATGGCGGTCAGAGCATGACCCTGCAGCTGCGCCAGCTGCAGCGTGACCCACAGGTCATCGTCGGCACCCCCGGACGGGTGATGGACCATCTGCGACGCAAATCGCTGAGTCTGGAACATCTGCACACGCTGGTGCTCGACGAGGCGGACGAGATGCTCAACATGGGTTTCATCGAGGACATCGAGTGGATCTTCGAGCAGGCCCCGCCCCGACGTCAGGTGGCGCTCTTCTCGGCCACCATGCCAGAGACCATAAAGCGCATCGCCCGCAAGCAGTTGCACGACCCGGTGGAGATCAAGGTCAAAGCCAGGACCGAGACGGTCACCGCCATCGAGCAGTCCCACTGCCTGGTGACGCGTCACCACAAGATGGATGCCTTGACCCGCTTGCTGGAGATCGAATCCTTCGACGGCATGATCATCTTCGTGCGCACCAAGACCGCCACCGTGGAGGTGGCCGACAAGCTCGAGGCCCATGGCTTCGCCGCCGAAGCGCTCAATGGCGACATGAATCAGGCCATGCGCGAGCGAACCGTCAACCGTCTCAAATCGGGCCAACTCGATATCCTGGTCGCCACAGACGTGGCCGCCCGAGGACTCGATGTGGAGCGCATCAGCCATGTGGTCAACTACGACATTCCCAACGACCCTGAGTCCTATGTCCATCGCATCGGCCGCACGGGCCGGGCGGGGCGCGCAGGCAAGGCCCTGCTGTTCGTGCAGCCCAGGGAGCGGGGGATGCTCAAAGCGATAGAGCGCTCGACGCGTCAGCAGATACCCGCCATCGAGCTGCCGAGGGCAGAGGATCTGAGCGAACATCGAATCGATCGCTTCATCGCGAAGCTGCGCGAGACCCTCGATGGTCAGGATCTGGACTACTACTACCAGCTGGTCAGCCGAATAGAGAAAGAGCTCGAGACCGGCGCGCTCGAGATCGCAGCCGCCCTTACCTACCTGGACCAGAAGTCCAGACCCTTCAAAGTCGATGAGTTGGCGACGCCGGATAGCGGCAAGCGCGAGCGCAGCGGCGACAGAACCGACAAGAGAGAGCAACGCACCACGCGCAAATCCCGGCCCCGACAGGATACCGACTTTTCACTCGAACGTTACCGACTGGAAGTCGGTTCCAATCATGGGGCCACACCGAGAGAGATTGTCGGCGCCATCGCCAACGAGGCCGGACTCGACGGGCATCTGATCGGGCGGGTCGAGATCCAGACGGACCACAGCATCGTCGAACTGCCGGCCGGCATGCCCAAACCGATCTATCATCATCTGCGCGGTGTCTTCGTGCGAGGTCAGCGACTGAATCTGTCGCTGGTCGAAGCGACCAGAACCACTCGACAGGGACGCAAAAAGGATGAAAAGAAAGGCCGGCGTCCGCGGAAGACCTGAGCCCCTTTATCCAGGGTAACCAGATCTGCACCCCATCCCTGTATCGGCGTATAACAAGTACCAGTTCACATTTTTTTTGATTCAGAATCGGAGGGCACCGATATCGGCATGGATGATGCCCAATAATCTTGTATTCTGTTCAGCCAAGGACCATCGGCTGTACAGGGCCTGAATCCCGCAAAAAAACCCTGCTCAGGGTAGGCCTTATATTCACACTTGATGCGTCAGAATCATCCTGTGCGCGATCGATCACACAGACGGATATTCGCGAGAGAGCTTGAGAACAGATATGTGGATCTTTTACCGACAGCTACCGCATGGCACTACAACACGGCAGATCAACAAAGTGACAATGAAGGGATGCAAATCCAAATTGGGCCTGGCATCCCTGTTCAAGAAGAACGTCATCAAACGATGCAAGATCATTCGAATCCAGGATCTGAATGCCAACAGCACCGAATACCACGCGATCGTACAAGTCGACTCACCGATAACTGCCGGTAGCATCATCCAGAATCTGGCCGGCAAGACCATACACGGACTGTTCCTGAACCCCCATCGATACCACCGTCGCTATACCTCACGTGACAGACGCAGCCATCAGGCCACCCCACCGAACATGAGCGAGCGGCGCAAGGGCGACAGACGCCGAACCAATCTGATCACACGGGTAGTGGAAGTCTCCTGAACTACCGCACAGAGGCCGACAGATCGAACACCTCACGGCATCTTCCGCAAATCGAACGATCCACGGTGATTCCGGGCGGGGTACCTGAACCGCTCGCGGAATCAAGCCGATGCCGCCGCCTCAAGCCACGTTGGTCGGCCATGCCAGGCCTGCGGCTGTAACTTACCAATAAAAAAACCTTCGGCCGCGTGATCACTCTGATCACGCGGCCGAAGGTTTTAGTCGTCGGTTTAGTTCGTTACCTCTATGGAAACGGTATTCGAGAGGCCGCTGAAATTGCCATCCACATCGTAGATCTTCAATGCCACGTAGTAGGTGCCGAGTTCCAGCTCATCGATGGTATAGGTGGTGACGGAACTGTCGCTGATATCCACCACTTCCTGCAGACTGTCGACGGAACTACCCAGATAGACCACATAACCACCGATCTCCGAGATATCCAGAGCCGTAGCATCGGTACGCGTTGCCGGCGGTGTCCAGTCGAGGTTGATGGATCCCAACACCACTGTTGCCGCATCCACCGTGATGGAGAACGGATTCAGGGCTGCAGTCTCGGCACCGTCGGAAACCGTGATCTGTATGTTCGAATAGCTACCGACATCCGAATCCTGCGGTGTACCGGTGACCCTGCCGGTGGTGTCATCGAAACTGGCCCAGGTGGGCAGGTTACTGACAGTGAAGCTTAAACTGTCACCATCAGGATCGACGGCGCTGGGTGTAAAACTGTACACCGTACCGACAGTGACAGAAGCCGATGGCGTTCCGCTGATTTGAGGCGGGTTGTTGACAATGATGGGATCCGGCGGCGTCACAGTATCCGTCGTATCACCGGAGGTATCGCCGCTGGTCGAATCGGTGGTATCGCCACTGGTCGAATCGGTACCTGTATCCGGCGGCGTCACATCACCTGACGTGTTGTCGGTCGTATCGCCAGTGGCCGGAGTCGAAGTGCTGCCTCCGTTGTCAGTCGCGTCACTGCTGGACGGTGTCTGGTTACCCTCGGTGCCGCCCGCTGAACCACTCATGGTGTAAGTGACTGTCAGTAGCGCCGCATTGCTCGAACTCCCTTCGTAGGACTCCGCAGTTCTCGAACCCTGTCCGGAGACCACCAGCACCAGATGATTGTCGCTCTGCCAACCGGAACGCCGTATGACTTCCTGAACCACGGACGAAAGGTCGCTTGTCGTCTGAGCCACACCACTCTCGCCGACGTTGGACCACCCCTGGGGTTTCCAGATCACGTTGGCATTCGTGGCGGTACGGCTGGAGATATTGCCGGAACTGCTTGTAAAGGGTTCCGCATCGTCACTGGCTTGCGCCCAGATCACCAGGTCGGTTTCGCTGGTGGACGCCTCGTCCGTGGTAAAACGCAGATTCGCCTCGGTGATGACGGCGTCCTTAGGAACCGCCAGGGAGAAACGCAGACCCACCAATTGATCCTCGCCGTCGTTGATCAGCTCAAGATCAGTGCTATCCACATACATGGATTTGTCGGCCTGCTCCTCCACATCATCCATACCACTGGTGATGCGAGCGCTGATGACCTGTTGAGTGGTGCTGTCCGCCACCGATGGAGGAGTGCTGTTGTCTGCAGTGACATCGGTCTGCGTCACACCATCTGACGGCATGCCTGCCGTCTCTCCGGTGGTCGAATCGGTGCCGCCACATGCAGTAAGAATGAGTGTGATTGCCAACAACGGTAAAAAATTGAAATACGACTTCATGTCGAATGCCCCACAAATGATGTACTGTCACGCAGGCTAACGGCTCAGGCGCTATAGGCATTAGCCGCCAGGTCACACTTCGGGCAAACCGAATTCACACTGTTGGGGGTCATGTTTCAATTGCATGAAACAGGTCACGAAGCGAGTGTGCGAATGCGCAAATTGCGGCTGCGGATGATGCGCTTTCAAGGCCTTTTCAGAGGCTTTCGAATTCGCCATTCAAAGCAGATTTCGAATAGCCATCAATCAGGACGCTGACCGATTCGCAGGCACCTTGCCGGCGTCTCCCCCTCCCCGGACGGCACCGGAATACCCCGCCCCCGGCAGGGGGGTGCCGGCTTGAAGCCGCGTCCGCAAGCCACTTATACTCAGCCCCCACTCAAGCCGTTGAGCGGCAATCCATATCGCTGAACAGAAAACAAAGGCAGCCAGCATGACCACACCCAGCTTCAACCCGCCTGTACGCACCCTGATGGGCCCCGGCCCCTCCGACGTCCATCCCCGCATTCTCGAGGCCCTCTCGAGACCGACCATCGGTCACCTCGACCCGGTCTTCGTCGACATGATGGAGCAGACCAAGGGACTGCTGCAGTACGCTTTCCAGACCGAGAACGCCCTCACCATGCCGGTCTCGGCGCCCGGCTCCGCCGGCATGGAGACCTGTTTCGTCAACCTGGTGGAACCGGGCGACAAGGTGATCGTGTGCCAGAACGGCGTCTTCGGCGGGCGCATGAAGGAGAACGTGGAGCGCAGCGGCGGAACACCGGTGATGGTGGAGGACGAGTGGGGCAAGGCGGTCGACCTGGCAAAAGTGGAAGCGGCCCTGCAGAGCAATCCGGACGCCAAAATCCTCGCCTTCGTCCACGCCGAGACCTCTACCGGCGCCCGTTCCGACGCCAAGGAGCTGGTGGAACTGGCCCACCGCCATGACTGCCTGACCATCGTCGACGCCGTCACCTCGCTGGGCGGCTGTGAGGTGAAGGTGGACGAATGGGAGATCGACGCCATCTACTCCGGCACCCAGAAGTGTCTCTCCTGCACCCCCGGCATCTCGCCCATCAGCTTCGGCGAGCGCGCCCTGGAGAAGGTGCGCAACCGTTCGGGCAAGGTGCAGAGCTGGTTCCTCGACCTCAACCTGGTGATGGGCTACTGGGGCAGCGGCCAGAAACGGGCCTACCACCACACCGCCCCGGTCAACGCCCTCTACGGCCTGCACGAGGCGCTGGTGATCCTGCAGGAGGAGGGGTTGGAGAACGCCTGGGCCCGGCATGACCGCATGCACAATGCCCTCAAGGCGGGGCTGGAGGCGATGGGACTGACTTTCATCGTCGACGAGGCCCACCGCCTGCCCCAGCTCAATGCCGTCTCCATTCCCGAGGGGATCGACGACGCCACCGTGCGCGGCCGTCTGCTCAACGAGTACAACCTGGAGCTGGGCGCCGGTCTGGGCGCTTTGGCCGGCAAGGTCTGGCGCATCGGCCTGATGGGCCACAGCGCGCGGGCGGAGAACATCCTGCTCTGCGTGGGCGCCCTGGAGGCGGTGCTGAGCGACCTCAAGGCGCCGATCAACACCGGCGTCGCCCTGGCCGCCGTACAGCAGGCCCTGCAGGCCTGAGATGGCGGATGACCTGCCCCTGCTGATCGAGCCGGAGGCACTGCGCCCCCGGCTCGATGAGGCCGACCTGCTGGTGGTGGACCTGTGCAAGGACACCACCTACCAGCAGCTGCATATCCCCGGCGCCGTCCATCTGCCCTACGGCCGGATCGTCGCCTCCAGCCACCCCACCCACGGCCTGCTGCCCGATCCCGACCAGCTGGAGCAGGTCTTCTCCGCCTACGGCATCGGCAGCCAGACCCGGGTGGTGGCCTATGACGACGAGGGGGGCGGCAACGCCTCGCGCCTGCTCTGGACCCTGGAGGCGATGGGGCATGCCCACTATGCCCTGCTCAATGGCGGCCTCCACGCCTGGGCCAACGAGGGACACCCCTGCGACCGGGAGGCGGTCAGCGTGCAGCCTGCGGTGTTCACAGCCGCACCCCTTCCCGCGGCGGTGGCGGAGGCGGAGCATATCCTGCAGCGCCTGGGCAGCAGCGACCTGGCCCTGTGGGACGCCCGCAGCAGCAACGAATACAGCGGCATCTCCCGCTTCTCCCAATATCCCGGCCACATCCCGGGCGCGGTCAATCTCGACTGGCTGGAGGTGATGGACCGGCAGAGCAACCTGCGGCTGAAACCGGAGCCGCTGCTGCGGGAACGGCTGAACGGGCTCGACATCACCCCCGACAAGGAGGTGATCGCCTACTGCCAGACCCACCACCGCTCGTCGCTCGCCTGGTTCGTGCTCAAGTACCTGGGCTATCCCCGGGCGCGCGGCTATCCGGGCTCCTGGTCCGACTGGGGCAACCGGGACGACACCCCCAAAGAGACCGCATGAGGCGTCCCTCGAGCCGCCAGCGCCGCCTGGTCATCCTGAGCCTGGCGGTGATCGCCTTCGGCCTCGCCTACTACGCCGGCAGCCGCTACAAGGACCGACCCCGGCCCCCACCCGCCATTTCCGGCGTGGCGATCCATCCGCCGACCCCTCTGCCGGAGCTGCCGGCGTCTGCCGACACCCGGCTCAAACCGGAGACGCTGAGCGGCCACTGGAGCCTGCTGATGCTCGATCCCCATGCGGGAGAGACCCGTTCTCCGGCGCTGGCGCGACTGCTGCAGGTCCACAACCGTCTGGCAACCGAGCCTGACCTGCAGCGGAAACTCGTCTACCTCTACCTCGCCCCTGGCATGCCGGGGGAGACACAGGAGGCTATCGAACGCCTCGGAGACAATCTCCATGTGCTCACCGGCGATGCGGATCAGGTGGCGGAGATATTCCGCCGTTTCGGTGTCGAAGCCGACAGTGAAACAGCGGCGCTCTACCTGATCGGCCCGCAAATCCGGCTCCACGCCTTGTTTACCCCGGATCAGGATACCGCTACCATCGCGGTGGACCTGACCACCCTGATCACCCTCGAACCGTAGTATTTCATGAAGGACAAGCACCCCCTGCCCAAGGGCACCGCGCAGAAGATCGCCGAAACCCTCTTCGTCGCTCTGCAGTACCTGCTGCCCCACCACCTGCTCTCCTGGCTGATGCACGCCGCCACCCGGGTCGAGATGAAGGGCTTCAAGGACACCCTGATCCGCCGCGTCATCGACTGGTACAAGGTCGACATGAGCGAGGCCCTGGAGAGCGACCCCGGCGCCTACCGCAGCTTCAACGACTTCTTCACCCGCGCCCTGCGCCCCGACGCCAGACCGGTGGCCGAGGCATCCAATGCCATCGCCTGCCCGGCGGACGGCGTCCTCAGCGCGGCGGGGGACATCGAGGACGGCTACCTGTTCCAGGCCAAGGGCCACGACTACGCCCTGCTGGAGCTGCTCGGCGGCGACCCGGCCCTGAGCCGGCTGTTCGAGGAGGGGAGCTTCGCCACCGTCTATCTTTCACCACGGGACTACCACCGGGTGCACATGCCCTACGGCGGCAAGCTGAAGAAGATGGTGCATGTGCCGGGCCGGCTCTTCAGCGTCAACGAGACCACCTGCGCCAAGGTACCCCGGCTGTTCGCCCGCAACGAACGGGTGATCTGCCTCTTCGACACCGACCACGGCCCCATGGCGGTGATCCTGGTGGGGGCCATCTTCGTCGCCAGCATCGATACCGTCTGGGCCGGCACCGTCACCCCCGTGCGCCAGCGCATCAGCAGCTGGGACTATCCGCCGCTCGGCCGCGCCAAGGCCATCACCCTCGACAAGGGCGAGGAGATGGGGCGCTTCAACATGGGCTCCACGGTGATCGTGCTGTTCGGCAAGGATGCGGTGGAGTGGACGGAGGAACTCACCGCCGGCACGGGGGTGAAGATGGGGCAGATGATCGGCGAAGCTTGCTGAAGCGTTTTGAGTTATGAGTTTTTAGTTTTTAGTTGGTTTTGAGTTCGCTGCGCTCACGGCCTTTATCCCCCCTCTCCCTGTCCCTCTCCCGCAAGGGGAGAGGGGAAATGTTCGGAGAGTTTCGAGAAATACTCGAGCCCTATAATCGAGTAGTCGCTTCCGGCTGGCTTCTTTCTTGAATCAGGCGTCCCCTCTCCCCTTGCGGGAGAGGGACAGGGAGAGGGGGATAAAAAAGACCGTGAGCGCAGCGAACACCACAACTCAAAACTCACCACTCAAAACTAAAAACCCTCAAGCCGTCGGTTTGATCGCCTCGATCGTCGCCGACACCACATAGTCCTCCACCCCGCGCCCGGGCGCCCAGTCGCGGATGAACTCGCGGGACTCGTCCTTGGGCTGGATGCGGATGTCGACAAAGCCCGCATCGGCCATGATCGCCTCCAGCTCCTCGATCAGCGAGGCATTGCCCATGCAGCCGGCGATCAGCTGGGGATCGTTGCGCATCTCCTCCGGCAGCTCCACTGTGGCCACCACGTCGGAGATGGCCAAACGGCCCCCGGACTTGAGCACACGGAAGGCGTCGCGGAACACCTGCGGTTTATTGGGGGAGAGGTTGATCACGCAGTTGGAGATGATGACGTCGGCGGTCGCGTCGGCGATCGGCAGATGTTCGATCTCGCCGAGGCGAAACTCCACGTTGTTGAATTTGCCTTTGATGGCATTGCCCCGCGCCTTGCTCAGCATGTCGGGGGTCATGTCGACACCGATGACACGGCCCTCCCCGCCCACTTCGGCGGCGGCCAGAAAGCAGTCGAAACCGCCGCCGGCGCCCAGGTCGACCACCGTCTCGCCGGGCTGCAGGGAGGCGATCGCCTTGGGATTGCCGCAACCCAGCCCCATGTCGGCCCCCAGGGGCACTGCCGCCAGGTCGGCCTCGCTGTAGCCGAGACGGGTGGAGATGAGGGTGTTGATGGCGGCATCGTCGGAGACCCCGCAGCAACTGGAGCCGACCCCGCAGGCGCCGTTTTCGTTGCTGGCCTGGGCCACCTGGGCATAAGCCTGCCGAACCCCCTGACGGTGGGCGTCCGGGGCGTCCACCAGGGTCACCTCCGGGGCACAACAGGACGGGGTGCAGCACTCCTCTTTCTTGGACATGGTCATCTCCTCAGGTTTGGATAGTCTCATTAATGGCAAAATAACCGGCCAGACGCTCCAGGATCGCCGGTTCGATCCAGCACATGATCTGTTTACCCTGTCGCTCCATCTCGATCAGACCCGCGCGATGCAGCTCCTTGAGGTGGTGGGAGAGGGTTGAAGGCGCGATTTCCAGCCCCTCACCCAGCTGCCCGACAGTGAAGCGTACCGACTCCAGGTCACAGCGGGTACCCGGACAACAGCAGGTGGTCAGCCGGTGAAAGATGGCCAGGCGATGGGGGTTGCCCAGCGCCTTGAACATCTCGGACAACGCATCGCTCTCGATTTTATAGTTCGACATTTTTCGAAATGTAGTACAAAGAAGTCGCCTATGCAAGCCGTTAATGCGCTGCAGTAAATCTCCAATTGGGTACCGAATAGGGATTGAGTCGAGAAAACCACATCAACTTTACACACTGAGCGGTACGGCAAGCTCCTCCCTGCATACGCGCAAGAGAGGCAGGGCGCGGTTTTCCGCACGGAGATCCTGTCGATATGCCTGATAGAACAAGGTTTCGGCGCAACGATGCCCGGAGTGAAGCGGGAGCCGATTCGATGGTCTCGTCTCTACCTGTAACGGGGTCTCATGTACGCTACATTTAGGTATGAAAGCGCTTTTTGAGGCACAACCCGGGCGGGATGAAAGGACTGTTTCCAGCGACCCTGCGAGAGAGTACGATGAACCCCTTCCGCTGCTCCTGTTTTCAGATTCTGAGTCTCTTCGCCGCTCTGTTGATCTGGCTTGCGGCCTGCGCCCCTAAACCTTCCCTGGTCGTCGGCGTGCATCCCTGGGTGGGTTACGAACCCCTCTATCTCGCGCGTGAGCTGAAATGGTTGCCCGATGCGATAGAGCTCCGTGACGACATGACTCTCGCGGCATCCATTGACGATTTGCGCTCCGGTGCGTCC
>JBNKYJ010000177.1:0-4692 GCA_050300835.1 Sedimenticolaceae bacterium | reverse complement strand
ATGGATCCCATCAGCAAGCCCATCTCAGAGCGCATCGAATGGTTGTTCGAACTCGCCAATGAGCACTCCGCCAGCTATGGCAGTCCGGAGACCTGGATTTCGCGCAAGCGTTACCGGGCGGAGCATCCCACCGACATCATGGTGCTCAAGTGCATGGACGGGCGGGTCAACTTCTCCTTCGCCACCAACACCCCGCAGGGCATCATCCAGCCCTATCGGAACCTGGGCGGCATCTTCAACATGGGCTGGCCCTACCTGAGCGAGGTGCTGTCGGACCATGTGCAGTCCGTGATCCAGGAGGGCCGCCGCAGCCTGTTCATCGCCTCCTATCACTACTCCAAGGGCGATCCCGCCCGCGGCTGTGCCGGCTTCGACTACGACACCGAGGCGGCCAAGGCCCATACCTACGAGATCAAGCAGCAGGTGGAGCAGGTCTTCGGCCTGGGCCACAGCACCATCTATCCCATGGTCTGCGGCTTCGAGACCGACGAGGACGCCCTCATCCTCCACGGCACCAACGGCGACAGGCTCAGCATGGCCGAGGTGGGTCCGAACGAACGCGACTGCCTGCTGCCGCGCCTGGAGGCCCTCTACCCCGACATGAGCGTGCAGATGCGCCTCGACCTGCTGCCGCTGCTGATCGGCAACCTCAATCACATCGAGCAGGCCCGGCGCCAGCAGCGCGAACTCGACAACGTCCATCGCGAATGGATGATCTGCGTGGGCCGCGGCTTCGACTTCCTGCACATTCCCAACCTGGGCCTCATCATTGGCCCCTACAGCCCCGACCTGGCCGAGCCCGTGCACAAGGCGGCCGGCATCATCCAGAACAACATGGCCCAGGGCCGCATCCCCGACGACGGTTTCCTTCTGCTCGCCTGCGCCCCCTACCAGGACGTGGGCGTCGACATGGCCCGCGCCGAACTCAAATCCCGCTTCCTCTCAGACTTCGCCGCCGAGCAGATCCGCCACTCCCATCCCGAGTTGGCGGAGAAGATGCATATTCGTACAGCGGTGGTGAACGAGCAGACAAGGACTCTCAGACAACTGGATTGAGCCTGGCAAAAGGTTGGCTTGAGTTGCTTATTTGTCAGAATGAGAATCAATTCTTATCCAGTGCAAAGCTAATATCGTTGGCGGGCTGGCGCGGCTGGTGATCGCTGGCCTTTTCTCTAAAAACTCCTCAACTTAATCGATGTTGTGTCGATACACAGTATACGCGATCAGGTCCTTGGCTTTTTCAGCCGGCCGAGTTTTATCCTAGTGTGAGTTGAACCATGAAAAGACTCAACGATATTTCGTTTGTTCTCAAGCTACGCGGCGTCATCATTCTTATCTCCCTGCTGCTGATTGTAGTAACCGCTGTCGGTTGGATGGGTGTACGACATCTCAGTCAGGAGAGCATGATCCTTGGGCATACCTATCTCCCGGCCATGAACCATCTACTGCAGGCCGACAGGGACCTCTATCAGGCGGTTACGGCAGAGTGGCAGGCCTTGGCCGTGGAGCCGGGAAGCGAGACATTTCGTCAAGCGGTCGCGGATCGCCAGGAAAATATCGATCAGGCCTTCGGCAGGGTGAAAAAATTCTCCATGGAGATGGAAATGACACCGGCGATGACCGAGAACGTCTCCGCATTCAACAAGCTTATTGCCGCATGGGATAGTGCCAGCAAGGCCGTACTCGACCACCGCATGACGGATAACAGCGAACAGGCACGTATCCATGCCGTCACGGCGTATGCCGCACTTGATGGCGATTTTCAAAAGGCCAGGGACGAGATCGACAAATTGACCGAACTTGCCGAGACGGCATCCGCCGCGGCTGTGACGGAAGCCGAGGCCCTTGCGGACGATGCGCAACTGTTGCTGGGTGTGTCTGCGGGTGTTGGTGTTGCGCTCTGTATCTTGATAGCCGTTTGGTTTCCGCTGCTCGTCAGCAGGCCGTTGAGTCGTGTCATGGAGAGTCTGAGAGAGTTCGCCGAAGGTGAAGGTGACTTGACCCGCCGACTGGATGTGACCGGTAACGACGAGTTCGGCCAGTTGAGTGAACTGTTCAACCGCTTTGTCGTTAAACTGCAGGAGATCATTAGACAGGTATCCGATGTGACCACTAGGCTTGCCGCCACCTCGGAAGAGCTGTCTGCCATCACACACCAGACCAGCCAAAGCGTGCAGACACAACGAAACGATACCGAACAGGTCGCGACAGCCCTCAACGAAATGTCCGCCACGGCGGCCGAGGTTGCGCAAAACGCCACCCGTACGGCAACAGCTGCGCATGAATCGGACGAACAGGTGAGCAAGGGGCGGAACCAAGTGGAAGCGACCACCCAGCGTATAACCCAGCTTGCCAGGGAGGTCGAAAAAGCCGCGACTGAGATCAAACAGCTCGAAGACAACAGCCAGGAGATTGGCCAGGTCGTGGATGTCATCCAGGGTATCGCTGAGCAGACTAATCTGCTGGCACTGAATGCGGCTATCGAAGCGGCACGTGCCGGTGAGTACGGTCGCGGTTTTGCGGTGGTGGCCGATGAGGTCCGAACACTGGCAAGCAGAACGCAGAAGTCGACACAAGAGATCCGCGACATGATCGAGCGTGTTCAAGCGAGAGCTTCGCAGGCGGCACGTTCGGTGGAATCGGGGCGCGATGAGGCGCAGGCCACCGTCAAGGAAGCAGAAGTGACCAGTGGCGTACTGGAAGCGATCGTGCGTGAAGTATCACTCATCAGTGAAAACACCATGCAGATCGCCAACGCGGCAGAGGAGCAGCGAGCGGTTACCGAGGAGGTGAATCGCAGCGTGTCGAGTATCAGCGATGTGTCCATGCAGACCGCCGAGGGCGCCGAACAGACGGCCAAGGCCAGTGAGGAACTGAGTCAGCTCGCGGCAATGCAGCAGAGCTTGGTGGGACGCTTTCGGGTATGAGTGGGGATGATCTATTGCTCGAATAAGAGTGTGGATCTGTTTTAGGTAGGTGTGCCTTTTGCGGGCTGGCGACAATCCTGCCACTTCATTCGAGGCGTAGGGTGGGGCCCTGCCCCACCAAAACACGCTCAAGAAGCACCTTCGATGAAAACTCCGGATTCAGAGGTTCATCACACCGGGAATACCAGCGGCCCTGCATCGAGTTGACAGCCCAAAGCGGGATTCTCTAGACTCCTGACTCCCTAAAGATACGCATGGACGCAGTATCATGGACCACCACCTCAAGGACCGGCTCGGCTTCGGTTTTCATGGGCATGGCGATTTCCGCGCCGGCCGGGACACCGAAGCTACAAAGCAGCAATCCAGGAAGCCAACCCGCCACGGCCGCAACGCCGACGAGATGATCTCCCGCACGAGATCCGCACCACACTCGGCCGCTGCGGATCCCACCCCAGTGAATGGACCTCGATCAACGACCCGGAAGCGCTCTACGATCTGCGTTCCGGCGACCGCCTCCGCATCTTTCTCCAGACCCGCAAAGGCTGGATACCCCTGAATGCCCTCAACGGCGTGCGTCCCGGTCAACGGGTACTCGCCTTTCGCCGTCGCGACCAGAGAAAACCGAAGCGCCCCCTCAGCCCGGCCACCCGGCACGAGCGACAGCTGGCCTATGACGAGGCCGTCAGCAACGTCTTCTTCCACCGCAGTCTCCAATGGCATCTCGACACCTATGGTCTGCCGCCGGCTGACCAACTGCGCCAAAGAAGGCGCATCTCACTGCGCGAGTGGGAGCGTATCTACGCCGAGTCCACCCCGATCGAACCGCCCAGCCACTGGATCGGCCTCAGCCTGCTGGAGGCCGACGGCGAGCCGGCCCACGGCTACCCCTACCGCCTCAAAGACAGCAGCGGCGCGATCCACACGGGAAAGCTCGACACCCAGGGCCAGGCCCAGGTCCACGGCCTGAATGCCGGGGCTGTCGACGTCAGTTTTGGAACACCGCTGCAAGCCGATGCGCTCGCACCCGAGCGAAAAGCGCTGGCCGATGAACTCCAACGCATCCTGCAAGCCGAGCGCCAGGAGCGGGCCGAGAGAGAGACCGAGTTCCAGCAACAGAGCCTGCTCGGCAAAGCCGTGACGGTGAACGCCGCCTTCAGCAAAGGCGCGCGCTAGGCCCTCTGGGGCATCCTCAGCGGCCTGAAGGAGTGGAGCGACCTGGGCACCCAACATTTCAATCACGCCCTGGGCGCGGCCTGGGAAGCCTGGCGCTACAGCGATGAGGGCCGCTTCGCCGAACGGTTCACCGAACAACTGGCCGAACGCGAGTTCCGGGAATTCGTCGAAGCCCTCGGATTCGACCCGAGCAGCCTCAGCCGGCAACAGTGGGCCGAGGTCCAGTCCCTGCTCAACTTCATCTGGAACGACCCGGCCACACGGGAGACCCTGACAAGCTTCGCGCAACAGTACCTCGAAGCGCAACACCCCCTGGAGTGGGCGGAAACGGGCGGCGGGCTCATCGCCGAAGTTGCCTTCGACCTGGTACTCACCGCCCTCACCCTGGGCGCCGGCGCCACCATCGCGGTACTGAGCAAAGTACGGCACCTGACAAAATTCAAAGGCCTGAGCAGGGTGCTCATACCGCTGGCGCACAAGCTCAAGCAGAAGGCCGGAAGCAGACAGGTTGTCAGCAGTACGGGAAGGTGGCTGAAGGAGCGTTTGAAGAAGCCTGAGAATCGCCGTATTAGGAAAAGCCAAGCGGATGAAA
>JBNKYJ010000176.1:0-15544 GCA_050300835.1 Sedimenticolaceae bacterium | reverse complement strand
CAGCCCGCTGATCCTGCTCAACGACCTGATACTGACCTCCAACAAGGCGCTGCCGCCGGAGCAGCAGATGGCGACCTGGGGGCTGTTCTCGGTCACTCCGGTGGGCATCGCCCTGGTCGCCACCGGCATCATCTACTTCGTGCTGGCGGGCCGCTTCGTGCTGCCGGCGACGAAGAGCGAGAGCAGCACCAGCGGCACCGATCCGATGCGCTATTTCCACGATGTCTACGGCGTCAACTATGCCTTGCACGAGGTGGTGGTGCCCGACGGCAGCGACCTCATCGGCAAGCAGCTCGACGACGTGGAGACCGACTACCGGGTACGTGTGATCGCCAGCAAACGGCCGGGCGAGGAGTCGCGGGTGGGTCCCGGCACCATCGCCCGCGATACCGTGTTTCGCGCCGGCATGGTGCTCGGCATGGTGGCCGACCCGACGGATCTGACCCATTTCTGCGAAAAGTACGAACTGAAGCAGCGCACCGAACTGCGTACCTTCTCGGAGTCCCTGGCCGCCACCAAGGCCGGTATCGCCGAGGTGTTGATCCCGCCGGGCTCCAACCTGATCGGCAAGAGCGCCCGGGACGTCTGGCTGCGCAAGACCACCGGCCTGGCCATGATCGGCCTGCACCGCGGCGGCAAGACCATGCGCGAGGGCGAGGATATCCGCAACGTTCCCTTCCAGGCCGGCGACACC
This sequence comes from Sedimenticolaceae bacterium, assembly GCA_050300835.1. Taxonomy (GTDB): domain Bacteria; phylum Pseudomonadota; class Gammaproteobacteria; order Chromatiales; family Chromatiaceae; genus Thiodiazotropha. Next base: position 14,850 of record JBNKYJ010000176.1, on the reverse strand, counting down.
CTGGTGGTGCACACCGCCTGGGACGCCCTGGCCCGGGTCGAGAAGGACCGCAACTTCGTCGTCGTCACCACCGAATTCCCGCATGAAGAGCTGCGGCCGCACAAGGTGATACCGGCCGCCATCTTCTTCGCCATCGCGCTCTCGATGGTGCTGTTCACCGACATCCGCCTGTCAGTGGCGTTGCTGACCGGGGCCATCGGCATGGTGCTCTCCGGGGTGCTCAACATCGAAGAGGCCTACGAGGCGGTGAGCTGGAAGACGGTCTTCCTGCTGGCCTCGCTGATCCCGCTGGGTCTGGCGGTGGAGACCACCGGCACCGCCAAGTGGATCGCCGAGCAGGTGCTCTCCGTGGTGGGCGAAATGCCGGTGTGGGTGATACAGGCCGCGGTGGCGGCCCTCGCCACCTTCTTCACCCTGGTGATGTCCAACGTGGGCGCCACCGTGCTGCTGGTGCCGCTGGCGGTGAATATCGCCATCGGCGCGGGTGCCAATCCGGCGGTGTTCGCCCTCACCGTGGCGATCGCCACCTCCAACTCCTTCCTCATCCCGACCCACCAGGTCAATGCCCTGATCATGGGCCCCGCGGGCTATCGCGTGCCCGATTTCATGAAGGCCGGGGGTGTCATGACCGTGCTGTTCCTGGTGGTGATGATGTTGATGATGAATCTGGTGTTTTAGCGATAACGGACCCGATCCATATCATGAATCCGGCCGCCATGCTCAGCCATGCCGGAAACACGCTGCCGATCGAGAAGCCCGAGATGATGGAGGCCTTCCTGGCTGATCTGAGGCAGCCCGGGCTATCCGAATGAGGCGGTCATGGAGGAATTATTCGGGCAAACTCTTGCCCGCCGGTGTCGCCATGACCAAGCGGCTCTCCCGTCCCCGGGCCGGCTGCTCGGGAATCAGCAGGGAGAAGCTGAGCGAGATCCCCGCCATCACCGCGCCGAGCAAAAACACCACCGCCGGCGAACTCAGCCAGATGATGCCGAACAGGGCGGGGATCACCACCGCCGCAATATGGTTGATGGAGAAGCTGACGCCGGCGGTGGAGGCGATGTCCTCCGGAGCGGCGATCTTCTGGAAGTAGGTCTTGAGGGCGATGGCCATGGCGAAGAAGAGGTGGTCCAGGATATAGAGAACCGCCGCCGCGGTGGCGTTCTCCACCAGGGCGTAGCCGACGAAGACCAGGATCAGTCCCGCATACTCCAGCAGCAGGGCGCGCCGCTCGCCGATACGGCCGATCAGCCGCCCGATGCGCGGGGCCAGAACGGTGTTGAGCGCGGCGTTGATGAGAAACAGCAGGGCGATCTGCGAGACGCTGTAGCCGAACTTCTCCACCATCAGGAAGCCGGCAAAGACGACGAAGATCTGGCGTCGGGCGCCGGAAAGAAAGGTCAGCGCATAGTAGAGCCAGTAGCGACTGCGCAGCACCATGTGTTTGTGCTGTTCGGTCTGCTGCGGAAACAGGGGGAAGCCGAACCAGGCGACCAGGGCGACGGCCATGGTCATGCCGCCCATCATCAGGTAGATCCATTGGTAGTCGAGCGCGAGGATGTCGTCCGCCAGCCAGATCAGGGTGAAGGTGACGATGGAGGCGAAGGAGCCGACCGCAATCAGGCGGCCGAAGGTCTCGGCGGAGCGGGACTTGTCGATCCACTGCAGCGCCAGCGAGGTCTGCAGGGTCTCGTAGTAGTGGAAGCCGATCGACATGATCACCGTGGTGATGTAGAGACCGAGCACCGAGGGGAAGAATCCGGTCAGCGCCGTACCCAATCCCAGCAGTGCCAGGGAGACGACGGCGAGGCGCTGCTCACGCACGATCAGCAGCAGGAACACCACGCCGAAGGCGAGAAAGCCGGGCACCTCGCGCAGGCTCTGCAATATGCCCATCTCCTGGCCGCTGAAGGCGGCGCGCTCGATGGCGAAGTTGTTGATCAGGGTGCGCCAGCCGGCAAAGCTCAGGGGCACCGCCACCGCCATCAGCAGCAGCAGGATCTCGGGACGGCGAAAGAATGCTTTTCCGGAGAATGTCATGAAAGCGATTATGCCGGAATCACCATCAGTGAAATATCACAATTCCAGTGGGTGATTAGGCAACAACCGGGGGTGGGATTCATGCGTAGGGTGCGGCTTGCCGCACCGTTACCGGCCGGCATCCGGTGCCTGGATGGACGGTGCGATAAATCGCACCCCACGGCAGGTCAGCCAACGCTTTGATTTGTCCCAACCCCCGTCCATGGTTTATGATTTGACCCCTTTTCGTCAGCAAACGACCGATTCCCTGGAGATGACACGATGGCGCGCGTGACCGTAGAAGATTGCATGGACTATGTGGACAACCGTTTCGACCTGGTATTGCTGGCCACCAAGCGGGCGCGTCAGCTGGTCAACGGCGTCGAGCCGCTGCTGCCCTGGGAGAACGACAAGCCCACCGTGATGGCGCTGCGTGAGATCGCCGACGGCCTGATCACCCACCGTGACGTGGATGAGCAGCCGGCCGAAGAGGATCTGGTGGTCGACGAGGCGCTGCTCAACCTCGATGTTACCCCCATGGACGACGGCAACCCCTAAGCATTCGCTTGGCCGGTGTCCATTCCGGCTTCCGGCACCTTCCGTCCCCGGCCAATCCGGCTTGCAAGTGGGGACAAAATAGGCTCAGAATCCATTGTTATATATGGAACAATGGAGACCTAGATGAACAACCCCCTGGGTGTACTGGAGCAGGACCAGGAGACCCCGCGTTTCCTGATCAGCGACCTGTGCGCCTATCTGGAGGTCTATCTCTCCCCGGAACACATCCGCGAGGTCTACCGCGCCTACCTCTTCGGCGCCGAGGCCCATGTGGGGCAGCACCGTAAGACCGGCGAACCCTATATCTACCACCCGGTGGCGGTGGCGCGCATCCTGGCCGAGATGCGCATGGACTACAAATGCCTGATGGCGGCCATCCTGCACGATGTCATCGAAGACACCCCCACCGCCAAGGAGCAACTGGCCGACACCTTCGACAGCGAGATCGCCGAACTGGTCGACGGCGTGAGCAAACTCTCCAAGATCGACTTCAACTCCCAGGCCGAGGCCCAGGCCGCCAGCCTGCGCAAGATGCTGCTGGCGATGACCAAGGATATCCGCGTCATCCTGATCAAGCTCTCAGACCGCCTGCACAACATGCGCACCCTGGGCGTGATGCGACCCGAGAAGGCGCGGCGCATCGCCAAGGAGACCCTCGACATCTTCGCCCCCATCGCCAACCGGCTCGGCATCAACAAAATCCGTCTGGAGCTGGAGGAACTCGGTTTCGCCGCCTACTGGCCGATGCGCTATCGGGCGCTGAAGAGCGCTGTGGCCGACGCCCGCGGCCACCACCGGGAGCTGGTCGAGAACGTGGAGACGGCCTTGCGCGCCCGCCTCGAACAGGAGGGCTTCCAGGGCGAGGTCTTCGGTCGCCAGAAACACCTCTACAGCATCTATAAAAAGATGGTGGAGAAGAAGCTCAGCTTCTCCGCGGTGGTCGACGTCTTCGCCTTCCGCCTCGTGGTCGACAAGGTCGACACCTGCTACCGCACCCTGGGCGTGGTGCACAACCTCTATAAGCCGATGCCGGGCCGCTTCAAGGACTACATCGCCATCCCCAAGGCCAACGGCTACCAGTCGCTGCACACGGTGCTGTTCGGTCCCCAGGGCATCCCCCTCGAGATCCAGATCCGCACCGAGGAGATGGACAAGCTGGCCGAATCGGGGATTGCCGCCCACTGGATGTACAAGACCGGCGAGGCCAGTGGCCAGTGGGTCAAGTCGCGTGCCTCCGACTGGCTGCAGAACCTGCTGGAGATGCAGCAGGGGGTGGGCGATTCGGTGGAGTTCCTGGAGCACGTCAAGGTCGACCTCTTCCCCGACGAGGTCTATGTCTTCACCCCGCGCGGCCGCATCATGGTGCTGCCCAAGGGCGCCACCGTGGTCGACTTCGCCTACAGCGTCCATACCGACGTGGGCAACACCTGCGTGGCGGCCCGGGTCGACCGCCGGCTGGTGCCCCTGCGCACCCGGCTGCACAACGGCCAGACGGTGGAGATCATCAATTCGGAGACCGCCGGTCCCAGTCCCGCCTGGCTCAACTTCGTGGTCACGGGCAAGGCGCGGGCCAATATCCGCTCCTATCTGAAGAACCTGCAGACCCAGGAGGCGGTCAGTCTCGGCCGCCGCTTGCTGGAACGGGAACTCAACCTGCTCTCACTCAAGCTCGACGATATCCCCCAGGAGCAGATCGACCAGGTGATACAGGAGTTTCGACTCGACTCTGTTGAGATGCTGCTGGCCGATATCGCCCTCGGCAACCATATGCCGTTGCTGGTGGCGCGGCGTCTGGCCGGTGAGGACCTGGCCCCGGCCTCAGAGACGAACAGCCATGAGGAGCCGGCCTCGGGAGTGCTGGCCATCAAGGGCACCGAAGGCATGGTGGTCAACTTCGCCAACTGCTGCCGGCCGATTCCGGGCGATGCCATCGTCGGCGTCTTCAATCCGGGTAAGGGGATCGTCATCCACCAGCAGGGGTGCCGTAACCTGGGCGACTACAAGAAGCACGGCCACAAATGGATCGAGGCCGAGTGGGAGGCCGACGTGCAGGGTGAATTCCCCACCAAGGTGCGGGTCGAATCGAACAACCAGCGGGGTGTGCTCGCCTCGGTCGCCTCCGTGATCTCGCAGCAGGGTTCCAATATCGAACATGTGGGTTCGGAAGAGCGCGACGGTCTCTCCTCCACCATGGTCTTTGTGATCACGGTGAAGAACCGCCTCCACCTGGCCCGTATCATGCGGCACGTGCGTGCACTGCCCACGGTGATGAGGATCACGCGGGTACGTTACTGAGCGCGGTTTGTGTTTTCGGCTGCAGGCGATCGGACTGTTTTCCTGGATCACGCTTCGCTCCATCCCGGCTACACAACTGCATAGCTTTCTCACACCCCCCATCCAGGTTTCGTGAATCGGCAACCATTGCGGTCGGAGGGATGTTTCCCGTCTATTCATGGTTCTGACCGCCGTGTTCTGCCCGGCGATTCCCTTTGCAGACAGTAGACTTGGCGGTTGAAAGGGTGCTCGATGGCGCCATCGGGCACAATTTCGGGTTTTTTTGATTCCTCTCGACTTTGAGGAAAAGGGCATTTATCCTTCCCCGTACGCTGGAAAAAGCCAGCAAGGAGCAGCTCAACAAGGACTCTGTCGGTATGTCAAAATGTAGATTGATCGCATGGATGCTCGCACTGTTTGCACTCTCACCACTGGCGGATGCAGCTAGTATCTACAAGTGGTACGACGAATCGGGGCAGGTGAATTACACTCAGACCCCCCCACCCAAGACCGCAATCAGGGTTGAAAAGCCTGGTGGTCATGTCAGTGTGGTGGAACAGAGGTGGTCATCCGACATGAGAAACTATGCAAGCAAGTTCATGAGCGATGCCGGGGTTAAAAGGGTGTGGGTCGATCGAAAAGGAAACGCGGTTTCCGGCTGGTATTGAATCGATACCGCTCCGCCCATGAACCCTGCCCTCGGCATTTGCTTGCCGCTTGAGCGCTGATTTGGCTGGCCTCAACGATCTGTACAACACTGGCCGGGATCTGAAATAGGGAAAAGACCGGATGCGCCGGTAAAAGAGTATTTCCCGGGTGCGCAACTTGCATTCCTGTTCCGCGAAGTCTAAGTCTCAACGAATAGACCTTACCCGCTTTGTAACGTAATCAAGAGGTTACATTTTATGAGCCGAGAAATCATCCGCACCGACCAGGCGCCCCAGGCGATCGGGACCTACTCCCAGGCCGTCAAGGTGGGGCAGACCGTCTACCTCTCCGGCCAGATCCCGCTGGTGCCGGAGACCATGACTCTGATCGAGGGCGATATCGAAGCTCAGATCCGCCGGGTCTTCGACAACCTGCAGGCCGTGGCGCGGGCCGCCGGCGGCAGCCTGGCCGACGTGGTCAAACTCAATGTATTTCTCACCGACCTGAACAACTTCGCCATGGTCAACCAGGTCATGGCCGACTATTTCTCCGAACCCTATCCCGCGCGCGCGGCAATCGGCGTGGCGGCACTGCCGAAGGACGCCGCCGTGGAGATGGATGCGGTGTTGGAGCTCGAATAGCCAGCGGCGGGCGGTTGAACTGACGGCGCCCAGGAGCAATCTAAAGTAAATCACGCAACTTCCGATAGTTATAGAACCGTTTTCAGGTGTTGTGAGGAGCGGTGCCTGATATGACCACAACGAGGTGTTCAGATCCGGGATAGGTTGGCAACCATGCTTGGCACCGTTGCCGGAAAAGATGTGGCCATAGAGGCACAATGAGCCGTGATCGAGAGGGCGACCACAGCCAATGGACCCAGAATTCAAAAAGCTGGTCAGGGTGAATATCCAGGGTAGGGTGTTCGTGCTCTGCCAGTCTCGTAACGTCATCGATCCCACCATCATCGGATACTACGTGGATATCCTCGAGCAGGCGGTCAACGCCCTGTTGTCTGACGACAGTACGGCGGATGATTTTCAATGCATCCTCGAAGAGCAGTTGAAATGGCTCGAGGGGGAACTGGACCAGGTCTGGGTTGCGCAGTCGGCGGCACCTCCGGCAAGCGGAGCGGCGCCCGGCGCTGAGGGGGGCATCGAAGAGCCGCATCAGGCCACGGTTGGAGACGACAAGGGTCATGGTTATGTCCCGGAGGCGAAGACCATGCCGGAGCGCCTGAAGGAGCAACGCGCGACGATGGAGCATCTGCTGGATAACGACTGCATCGCGCTGCAGCTCGTTACCCGGGAAGAGGCGAAACGGTTCAAGCTCGGACTGCTGGGCAAGGAGCCCGAAGAGGCCGAGGAAGAGCTGGTCGCTGCGCTGCGCGATGTCCTCTATGAGCAGATTCGGAAATTCATTCGCGAACACAACGGCGGACCCTGGGCCAGCGCCTCCCTGCAGCATGAAGTCCGCATGGACATCACCCGCACCAAGACACTGCATTCACTGGTGGTCCTGGCCAGGGAGTTGCTCAGCGAACACGAAGAGTGGCTGCAGAAAACCAAGGGCAGCCTTACCGGCCGCTTCTTCGGCGGCAAGGTCAAGATGAACAAGTGACGGGCGCCTCAGCCCGCAAGCGAGGAGGAGCCATGGGCAAAGCGTACGACCGCATCACCGACAAGCACGCCGACTTTATCATCCGGCAACAACTCTTCTTCGTCGCCACCACCGGCACAGACAGCCGCATCAACGTCTCGCCCAAGGGGCTCGACAGTCTGCGCATCATCACCCCCAACCAGGTGGTCTGGCTCAATCTCACCGGTAGCGGCAACGAGACCGCCGCGCATCTGTTGGAGGACGGGCGCATGACCCTGATGTTCTGCGCCTTCGAGGGCGAGCCCAAGATCCTGCGACTCTACGGCCATGCCAGCAGTCATCATGAAGACAGCGAGGTTTGGGAGGCGAACATCGGTCGCTTCCCCAGACTGTCGGGAGCACGGCAGATCATCCTGATGGAGGTCGAGCGGGTGGGCAGTTCCTGCGGTTTCGGCGTGCCCCTGTTCGAGTACGTCGGTCAACGCGACAGGTTGGGCGACTGGGCCGAGAGAAAAGGGGGCAGGGGGTTAAAAGAGTACTGGAGAACACGGAACAGTCGTAGCATCGATGGCAAGCCCACGGACTTCAGTTGATGTGGTGTGATTGTCGTAATGGACTGTTTGAAAGGAGCGATGAAGCTCAGAAGGGGCATCAAGGTCGGCCACAGCGGGTAACCATGATTGGTCACAGTTTCTAAAAATTCATAGGACGTTCTGTTCTCTCCGCCTCTCAACTATCGACACTTTGCACAGTCAAACTATGCATTCCCACGAATGCCATATATACCGATTTCACAATCGGACTTGCGACCTCATAGGCGGTATGGTTTTCTGATGAGCTATGTTGTCTAGGCTATCTACGTTTTGGAAAATCATATAAGTTGTGCCTGACGTTATAGTGAAATTCCACCCTGCGAATAATCCAGTGCTGTAATCCCTTCAAAAGTTTCTATTAACTTTGATAGCTATAAAATGCAATTAACGAAGCACCTATCCGGCAAACGAAAAAAGCGGGGCTATCGCCCCGCTTTTTGCTTCTTCATACAACTCTGAATGTTAGGATTTTGCTTTCTTGCGAGAAAAACCTAAACCAACCAAGCCAAGTGACAGCAGTGCAATCGAGGTGGGCTCGGGTACACTTGTGGCGTTTTCAAATCTGATGTTATCAATACCACCAACGTAGTGGTTGTCGCCTGATGTTTCAGCGATAGAGATTCGTGCGATTCCCGAGGTGCTTTCCCAACCGGCAAAGAAAGCGTTGTTATTGGTCATCCCTGATACAACACCGAGCAAGCTCATAGAGGAATCATAGAAGCTGACATCATATTGAGCACTCTGGCCAAAAAAGCCTACATCGAGTCCAACACGTGTATACAGTGTCGAAAAATCAATAAAAATATTCGATATTCCAGCGTTATCGGTCAGAACATTGTCAGGGATAGGAGTGCTGCAACAAGAAAGCAGACGCCATCCGGGGCCCCCAGTGCCGTAACTACTCTCACTGAATGTGAGATCTCCAAGAGAGAATGCTCCTGCGCCTGGTGCACTACCAAGGCTGGAGAAATCCTCTACAGATTCACTGCCCGAGAAATCAGAAATCGCTACGATTCCAGCATTTGCAAAACACGTAGCGCCAAAGAGAACTATTCCGAGTAATACCTTTTTCATAACTATTCCTGCTAAAAAACACCTTTTTGAAACGCACATATTTTAAGCAATATGAATGCCATGTTTTTATTATTGTTAAATTTCAGTAGCTTGCAGTGAATAATCCTATAATTCCCAAGTAATTTGTAATTTTTCTCGACAGTTGAATAAGCAGCTGACAACTGGAACGCCCCCGGGCCTCTGCTAAACAGCCTCGGGATGGCCTTGATGAACTGGCGGATTGCCATCAGATCCTGCGACTCAAAGGTCATGTCAGCTGTCGACACGAAGACAGTGAGGCCTGGGAGGCGCACATCGGCCGTTTCCCCGGACTGCCGGGTGCGCGGCAGATCAGATTGATTGACGTGGTGCAGGTGGGCAGTTCCTGGGGTTTCGGGGTGCCCCTGTTCGACTGCGTCGGTCAGCGCGAGATGTTCAGCGACTGGGTCGAGCGAAAAGGCGACAAGGGGATCGAGGAGTATTGGCGGACGTGCAACTCCCGCAGTATCGACGGCAAGCCGACCGATTTCTCCTGAACACAGCACTGATGTGACTGTCCGCCAGGTGTTTGTCGGCTGAGGCTGCCTACCCGGATTTTTGCTCAGACCTCCCGCAAGTGGTACTTGCGGGTGGCAAAGTCATCGGAGGTGACACGTCAGGCGGCCGCACAATCGCGGCAGGCGTCGACTTGGTGACTGAACCAATCGCTGCTCCGCGTCCGACTGTGTCCGATCCGGGCGCTTCAGCAGCGTCCTTTCTTTCTCTGTCCGGGCGGGCAGTGGTATTCGTGCGGATGGCCGCCTGCCGGAGCTCCGGTTTCATAGTAGCGCACCTCAGGTTGCGGGGGAGGCGCGTGGTGGCCGCCCTTGTCGGTCGTGATGGCGGCGCCGACCGCAGCGCCCAGCGCACCACCGAGAATCGCGCCATCCCGGCCGCCGACTTCGTTGCCGATGGCAGCGCCCGTTGCGCCACCGATACCGCCGCCGATGGCCGCATCCAGGGTTGAGTTGTCGGCATTGGCCTGGAAGGTGAGAACTATGGTCACGAAGAGGAGAAGGTGTCGTTTCATTGTGAATCAGCCGTGTAGTGAGTCGTTATCGATACGACATCCATTATCGGCGGATCACCTCGAGCATTTAGGAACCCGGTCACAATCAATGGGAAAAAATTCTCAAAAGAGGTTCGCGTGCTTCGAACGTAGGCAGGACAGGGCGTATGTGAGCGGCAGGGCACGGTCTCCACAAAAATTACAGGGGTCTGTACTTGATTGCGTGGATTGAAAGAGGCTCAACGGCGTTTTTTCCTTTTTCTTCTAACGGGTGGCATGGTGTTGAGAGCGCGTGTGGGAAGCGGGATCTTCGCCCGCACTGGCGCTTCTCTCGGCTGAGGGATGAGACCGTTGAAGTCCGCAAGTGCTTTGTCGCCCCTGGGTAGCTGACGAAACAGCCTTCCCTCGCGTGTGAAGACGGGGTATCCGGAATGATCGTACCCGGCCCACTGAGCACCTTCGATCTCAGGCTGAGTTCTGCTTTTTCGGCAATGGCCTTTGCGGACCTCGATGCCATTCAGCGGGTGGTTCGGGTGTGTTCCGGAACTCCCTTGCAGAATGACTATTCTATCGTCGAAGAAGCAGTCACCGCCTCCCCAGGTACTGCCGTGAGGCCAAAGTGTAAGCGCATGTAACCAGGGAGGGCGACTGAGTGCGGTCCAGGAGCCGCGATAGCTCGTGTTCCACGTACTGCCTTTCAGGGCAAAATAGAGCAACAACTCACCATCGGGGGAAAGGTCGCACTTTTCTTCATAGATACGCCCTTTGAACCATGCGCCATGTTCGAAGGTGTCCCTCGCCGTGTCCCAGGAAATTACGTGATACCAATTCGACGGACCGCGGAGAAATATGACTGCGCGAGGTTTTCTTCCCGCGAATATGATATGTAAGCGAGGTGGTGGGCGTTGTGACATGTATGACAGCCATCCTTGATCGAGAGCGACAGCGTTGTATTGTAGTCGATTGAGCCACACGACCTAAACCGATGACGAATCAATGCTGCGCCTCTGATTGTATGGAGAATATGTCTTGAGACGCCTTTAAGTACTCGATAATCAGAAAGTGGAGAGTGAGGTGTTTACGGCAACTCGATTGGAAGTACTCATACCCCATTGGCCGGACCGAATGCTTTGTTTGCTTATTTTATATAGTATCCAGAAACGCGCCAGACACCATCCTCGTCCATCATCGGTGTGACAGTCTCAATGGCAGATTTTTTGTTTTCATACGAGCTCTCGAACTGGATAGCGACATACTCGCCATCAGGCGCGCCTGGTAAAGTGGTCTTATAGGCTGTGGTTTTCAGTTTTCTCGATATCAGCTTCCCGAGAGGCTTTCTCACAGCCAGTAACGATTGCACCCATTGATCGGATTGTACCGCGTGTTTGAACAACTCAGAGGCTTGGCTCCAGCTTTCCGCGTAATTTTCATCATCAACAATTGCAAGCCATTTTTCAGCTGAGTGAATGGCCGCGGTTTCCTTCGTGGAATCATCTGGTAAGACGCTGCTAGTTGCAAACATCAATCCCATAACAGCCAGAAATGCAATTTTTCGGATCATGTGCACTTACTCCTAATCGTGTCATAGTCAGGAGTCCTGTCTCGAGATAATTGTTCTGATGACGATCAGATCAAGAATATAGCTCATGAATGGTGACTCATACGTATTCACTTCTCTCAAAGATCTGAGATCGGAGTGGGTTTAGTCTAACTCCGGATTCGCAGCAGATTGTTGATACATCTTTTTCACGCTTTCCCTCTCCAAGACCATGATGGTGCCCACAGCCAGTAGCGTCCCGTAGGGTATGAAAATGATATTGGGAATAGCGAAGATAAAACTGAATAGCTTGTATTTTCGTTGCCTTATAAACTTTCCGGAGACAATTTGCGCTATACCAAAGCAGATCCCGAAAAGGACGATGAGGCTGAACATGCCGATGAATCCCCACATGAATTGAGTCGGATCAGGGCCTGCGCCCCCATTGTGTACGTGAGGCGCAAATTCAGGATTCGAGAAGATAAAAGACATGAATGTGAGTTGGATGATGAAAAGTGAAGAGAAAGCAATTGCCAAGCCGCCTGAAATGTAATGTGCCAGGCCGAGAAGTCTCAAATGCTCTTTGTCTATGGTTTTTTGAATGATGTCTTCGTTATTCCATGTCTCTGTTTCCATCTGTTGCCGGCTCCTGTTTCTGTGTAGGCGAATCGTTTGGAAATAATATCGTCACCGAACAGGATTTATAAACAACTCATTCCATAGTGGCCGGTCCCCGGCAGGCTCTTTTTTTGGGTAGGGAATATCGTCGCGTTTTCGCTGTTCATCCAAGTGGGTTTTTCATACTGAAAGGAGAGAATAGTGAATAGACTGACTCTTGTTTTTGCCGTCATCCTGTTTGCGGTGACCAACTTCGCGGTAGCGGGAATGGCGCCGGCCAAGATGGAGGGTGGAATGCTGGTTGGTGGAAACGGCATGACGCTCTATACGTTCGACAAGGATGAGGCCGGTGCCGGCATGAGCGCCTGCAACGGCAAATGCGCTGAGAACTGGCCGCCATTGATGGCGGGCGTGACTGACGAAAATATAGGAGATCTCACCATCATCACCCGGGATGACGGCAGCCTGCAATGGGCTTACAAAGGCAAACCGCTCTATTACTGGATCAAAGACCAGAAGCCAGGTGATACCACGGGAGATGGCTTCAAGGGGGTATGGCATATAGCCAAATAGGGTTTCCCTCGCGCCATGTGCTGCTCACCTGCCGTGTTGGGGTGACTGTTTTGGGGTGAACCCGTCCGTTGTCTCCGGCCTCATAGTGGTGGATGCCGTGTGCTTTGGTTGGGTATGCCCGCTCAGGCATTAAAGCCCAACCGCCGCATCACCTCCGTCGGTACCGGCGCGAAGTGGTCGAGCTCGAGGGTGAAGGAGCCGCGCCCGTGGGTGGCGGAGCGCAGTTCGGTGGCGTAGCCGAACATCTCGGCGAGTGGCACCAGGTTGCGGATCGCCTTGATCTTCCCCGGCTTGTCGCCGACGCCCTCGATCTCGGCGCGGCGCGCGGTGAGCTGTCCGAGCACGTCGCCGAGATGTTCTTCCGGGGTCAGCACTTCGCCGCGCACCACCGGTTCGAGCAGTAGCGGCCGTCCCTTCTCCAGGCCGTCGCGCAGGGCCATGCCGGCGGCGACCTTGTAGGCGAGGGGGTTGGAGTCGGTGTCGTGGCTGGAGCCGTCGACCAGGGTCACGCGCAGGTCGGTCACCGGGTAGCCGCCGATGATGCCGTTGTTGGCCGCCTCGCGGATGCCGGTCTCCACCGAGGGGATGTATTCGCTGGGAATGGCGCCGCCGCTGATGCGGTTCTCGATCACCAGGCCCTCGCCGGTGTTGCCGGGGGCCAGGTCGATCACCACGTGGCCGTAGTGGCCCTTGCCGCCGGTCTGGCGGATGAAGCGGCCCTCGGCCCGGCTCACCGGCTGGCTGATGGTCTCCTTGTAGGCCACCTTGGGCGTGCCGGTGCGCACGCCGATGCCCTGTTCCCGCTTGAGGCGCTCCACCAGCACCTCCAGGTGCAGCTCGCCCATGCCGGCGATGATGGTCTGGCCGGTCTCCTCCTCGGTTTCGGCGCGGAAGGTGGGGTCGTCCTCGGCCAGGTGCTGCAGGGCCTCGGCGATGCGTTCGTGGTCCTGGGCGGTCAGCGGGGTGACGGTGATCTTGATCACCGGTTCGGGGAAGCTGATCGACTCCAGCAGCAGCGGGTGGTGGGGTTCGCACAGGGTGTCGCCGGTGACCGCCTCCTTCATGCCGAGCAGGGCGGCGATGTCACCGGCGTGGATCGCCTCGATGTCCTCCCGGTGCTCGGCATACATGCGCTCCAGGCGGCCGACCCGCTGCGGGCGGCCGAAGCGGGGGTTGAGCACGTTGTCGCCCTTCTTCAGCACCCCGGAGTAGACCCGCACATAGGCCAGACGGCCGGCGTAGGGGTCGGTCACCGTCTTGAACAGCAGGGCGCTCAGCGGCGCTGCGTCGTCGGGCTGGCGGGTGACCGGCTGGTCGTTGTCGGGATGGCGGCCGCTGACCTCGCCGATGTCGAGCGGCGAGGGCAGGTAGTCGACCACCGCGTCGAGCAGCGGTTGTACCCCCTTGTTGCGCAGCGAGCTCCCGCAGAGCACCGGCACCAGTCGGTTGGCCAGGGTGGCGCGGCGGATCGCCCGGTTGAGCAGGTCGTTGTCGATCTCCGTACCTTCGAGCCAGCGTGCCAGCAGATCGTCGTCCTGTTCCGCCACCTGTTCGATGAGGGCGCTGCGTGCGGCCTCCGCCTCGGTCTGCAGGTCGTCGGGAATGGGGGCGTACTCCCGGTGCGCGCCCAGTTCGTCGGCCCAGCGGATCGCCTGCAGGCCGATCAGGTCGATCACCCCCTCGAAGCCGGACTCGGCGCCGATGGGCAGCTGCAGGATCACCGGATTGGCGCCGAGCCGCTCGCGGATGTCGGCCACCGATTGCGCGAAGTCGGCCCCCAGCCGGTCCATCTTGTTGATGAAGCAGAGCCGGGGCACCCGGTAACGGTCGGCTTGGCGCCACACCGTCTCGCTCTGGGGCTCCACTCCCTGGGAGGCGTCGAACACCACCACCGCGCCGTCGAGCACCCGCAGTGCACGCTGCACCTCGGCGGTGAAGTCGATATGGCCAGGCGTGTCGATGAGATTGATCTGGTGCTCGTTCCAGAAGGCGGTCACCGCCGCATCGACGATGGTGATACCGCGCTCACGCTCCTGATCCATCCAGTCGGTCACCGTGGTGCCGCTGTCCACTGAACCGAGCTGGTGGGTGCGACCGGCATAGAACAGAAAGCGCTCGGTGGTGGTGGTCTTGCCGGCGTCGATGTGGGCGATCAGTCCGATGTTGCGCAGCTTGTCGATGGGGGTGGGTTTGGTAGTCATGGGGTGAGGTGTTTTTTTTCGAAAGGCTTGTTGGGTTGAAGTTTAGACTGAGTTTGAGGGGGACCCTCGAATTGTGAATTGGGGTGTTCGCTTCGCTCGCGGGTTAGCTATTTTCCCCTCTCCCGCAAGGGGAGA
>JBNKYJ010000175.1:0-41427 GCA_050300835.1 Sedimenticolaceae bacterium | reverse complement strand
GTCCGGCCGCTTCAACGAGCCCACCGACGCCTTTGTCGAGGCCTTCACCGCTTCGGTGGAGTTCGATCAGCGACTCTACCAGTATGACATCCGGGGCTCCATCGCCCATGCCACCATGCTGGCCCGCCAGGGGATCCTCACCGAAGCGGAGCGGGACGCCATCGTCTCCGGTCTGGAGCGGATTCGCGCCCGCATCGAGGCCGGCGAGTTCAGCTGGTCGGTGGCGCTGGAGGATGTCCACATGAACATCGAGTCGGCCCTCACCGAGGCTATCGGCGACGCCGGCAAAAAACTTCACACCGGGCGTTCGCGCAACGACCAGGTGGCCACCGACATCCGCCTCTGGCTGCGCGACGAGATCGAGCTCCTGCGCGACGCCATCCTGCGCCTGCAGACCGCCCTGCTGGCCAAGGCGGAGCAGGAGGCGGAGACCATCCTGCCCGGCTTCACCCATCTGCAGACCGCCCAGCCGGTCACCTTCGGCCACCACCTGATGGCCTGGTTCGAGATGCTGGAGCGTGATCGCGAGCGTCTCGCCGACTGCAACAAGCGGGTCAACGTGATGCCGCTGGGCGCCGCCGCCCTGGCCGGCACCACCTACCCCATCGACCGCGCCTACACCGCCGAGCTGCTCGGCTTCGCGCGGCCGGCGGAGAACTCGCTGGACGCCGTCTCCGACCGCGACTTCGCCATCGAGTTTAGCGCCGCCGCCAGCATCCTGATGATGCACCTGTCCCGTTTCTCCGAGGAGCTGATCGTCTGGTCCTCGGCCCAGTTCGGCTTCATCGAGCTCTCCGACAGCTTCTGCACCGGTTCCTCCATCATGCCGCAGAAGAAGAACCCGGACGTGCCGGAGCTGATCCGCGGCAAGAGCGGCCGCATCTTCGGCCACCTGATCGGCCTGCTGACCCTGATGAAGAGCCAGCCCCTGGCCTACAACAAGGACAACCAGGAGGACAAGGAGCCCCTGTTCGACACCGTCGACAATCTCAAGGGCTCGCTCAAGGTCTTCGCCGACATGATCCCCGCCATCACCTGCCGCAAGCAGGCCATGCGCGAGGCGGCCATGCGCGGCTTCGCCACCGCCACCGACCTGGCCGACTACCTGGTGCGCAAGGGCATGCCGTTTCGCGACGCCCACGAGGTGGTGGGCAAGGCGGTCGCCTTCGGCGTGGCCGAGGGTCGTGACCTCTCCCAGATGAGCCTGCAGGAGCTGCAGGGCTTTTCCGACACCATCGGCGAGGATGTCTTCGCGATGCTCACCCTGGAGGGCTCGGTGGCCGCCCGCGACCACATCGGCGGCACCGCGCCGAAGCAGGTGCGCGCCGCCATCGTGCGGGCCAAGCTGAAATTGGGACTGGAGTGATCCGCTTCCACCACGTCAGCCTGCTGGTGGCCGACACCGGTCTCGCCCTCGACTTCTACTGCGGGGTGCTGGGCCTGGAGCTCGAACCCGCGCGCCCCGACCTGGGCTTCCCCGGGGCCTGGCTCAACATCGGCGGCGGCCAGATCCACCTGCTGGAGCTGCCCAACCCCGATCCCGTCGCGGGACGCCCCGACCACGGCGGCCGCGATCGCCACTGCGCGCTGCAGGTCGATGACTTCGACGCCATACGCGCCCGTCTCGATCAGGCCGATGTCACCTATACCCTCAGCCGCTCCGGCCGCAGGGCCCTCTTCTGCCGCGATCCGGATGGTAATGCCATCGAGCTGATCGGGTCGCAAATGAACACGAAAAACGCCAATAACCTGTAGGGTGCGGCTTGCCGCACCATAAACCCGCCGGAAAAATTATCTGCATGATTCGATATTACGGTGCGGCAAGCCGCACCCTACAGGCAAACGATCGCGCAGTGATTTTTCCATTTGGGTTCTTTCGCTTCCACTGGCGGACTTATCGTCACCAGACACTAAGCTTGCAACTATGCCCTGCCGACCCCACTCATAAGCAATGAGATGAGCGCTTTTCTGCAACACAAGACCCGCAATACCCTGCAGTCCCTGCTGATGATCCTGGTGATGGGCGGAATCTGCGGCTGGCTGGCCTGGTTTCTGGGCGGCATGCCGCTGGCGATCTACAGCGCCGCCATCATTCTCTTCCTCTACCGCCTCAACCCGGTCGCCTCGCCCGACCTGGCCATGAGGCTGTTCCGCGCCCGCCCCCTGGCGACCGAGGAGGCGCCGGAGCTGATTCAGCTGGTTGCCGGGCTGGCCCGTCGCGCCGGCATGCAGCGGCCACCCCGTCTCTACTACCTCTCCTCCGACGTGATGAACGCCTTCACCGCCGGCACCCCGAAGGAGGCGGCTCTCGCCCTGTCGGACGGCCTGATCCGGCGTCTCGACTGGCGCGAGCTGAGCGGGGTGCTGGCCCACGAGATGATGCACATCGTCAATCGGGATACCCGTCTGATGGCCTTTGCCGACCTCACCAGCCGCCTCACCGGATTCCTCTCCCTCACCGGTCAGCTGCTGCTGCTCATCAATCTACCCCTGTTGATACTCGGCGAGACGACCCTGCCCTGGCTGCCGATCCTGTTGCTGATCTTCGCCCCCACACTGAGCACCCTGGTGCAACTGGCCCTGTCACGCAGCCGGGAGTACGAGGCCGATCTGGGTGCGGTGACGCTGACCGGTGATCCGCTGGGACTGGCTTCCGCACTGAGCAAACTGGAGGCCAGCCACCAGGGCCTGTTCGGGCAGCTGTTCAATCCGATGCCGCGCATTCCCGACCCTTCGATGCTGCGCACCCACCCCCCGACCGAGGAGCGGGTACGGCGCCTGGTGGAGATCGCCGAAGCGCAGCAGGCCGGAACCGGAACCGCGCCCTGGATGGCACCCTTCGATCTACGCCATCTTCACGCGCCGGAGCCCTACCGGCCGCGCTGGCATCGCAACGGGATGTGGTACTGAAACCGGCAGGCGCGGATCATCTTGGTCACCGCAAATGAACGTGAATCCAGGGTAGGGTGTGGCTTGCCGCACCGATCGCGCCATCATTGTCTGACCGGCTTCCCATGGTGTCATGGTGCGGCAAGCCGCACCCTACGTGTCATCCGATCACTCAGAGACGAGCGCCGTTCAGTCATAGGGCAGGACCCTGCCCCACCCGGCTGATTTCTCACAGATGAATCCATTTGCCTTGATGTGCAGACCACATGATCAGATCGCCGGACAGAGACCACAACCATTGCGGGTTGTGCCCATCCAGTACCTTCGCGTTACCCTAATGGCAGTGATCGCTTTTTTCGGAGCAACCCCCATGTCCAAGGACAGCCTCGACAACCTCAACGCCCGCCTCAAGGCCTTCGCCCAGACCCGCAACTGGGAGCAGTTCCACTCGCCCAAGAATCTGGCCATGGCGATGATTGCCGAGTGCGCCGAACTGGTGGAGCACTTCCAGTGGCTGACGCAGGAGCAGAGCATGAATCTGCCCCCGGAGAAGCGGGAGGCGGTGGCACTGGAAATGGCCGATATCCTGATCTACCTGATACGCACCGCGGAACGCACGGATATCGACCTCATCGCCGCCGCCGAGCGTAAGATCGCCATCAACGAAGCCCGTTATCCCGTCGACAGGGTCTACGGCGACGCCCGCCGCGCCTCGGAGTACGACTGAAGCCGACAGCAGCAGTCCAAAACCTCGAACTCCCTATATAAACCATAAATTTTCAATGTGTTAGATAGGGCTTTCCCCAAATTTTCCGGGGTGGAGCCCGTACCTTGTCGGCGCTACATTGGGCCTATAAACCCCTGCACAGCGCAGACAGAGATCGGGAGTGGACATGAAAAAATACCAGTGCATCGTATGCGGCTTCATCTACGACGAGGCTGAGGGCCTGCCGGAAGAAGGTATCGTCGCCGGCACCCGCTGGGACGATATCCCCGACGATTGGGAATGCCCGGAGTGCGGCGTGAGCAAGGCCGACTTCGATATGGTGGAGATGGTGGCCTGAGCCGGTACCGGCTCGGCCTTCAGGATGGCTTCATACAGGCGGCCCGACGCTCCCGTATGGCGGCCAGACCCATCTCACGTAACAGTGCGATATTGCGCTCCGGAATAGCCTCCGGATTGGGGTGGTTTTCCAGGGCCCGCGCCAGCGGGGCCTCGCGGATCAGATGAAACATGGGATGGGGCGAACGGTTGGTGTAGTTGGCGGGGTCATCCACGTCCGCCCCCTCGAAGCAATAGTCGGGATGGAAACTGGCCAACTGCAATATCCCCTCAAGCCCTGCTTGCGGGATCGCCGCCTCGGCGATCTCGAACAGGTCCAGATAGGTGTCGAACGCCTGCAGGCCTGACGGCACCACGAAGAGCGAGGTCTCAGCCTCCGCTTCGGGCAGTCCGATCAGCGTCTCCATCTCCATCAGCAGCCCCCGGTAGATCCCCTCCGCCTGTGTCTCGGCACACTGGACATAGCGGATGCGTCCTCCCTTCATGGGCGACGCAGCGAAAGGACAGAGGTTGAGTCCCACCACCACCCGCTCAACCCAGCAGCGGGTCTCTTCCAGGGCCTGTTCGGAAACGCTCACTCGAGTACCTCCAGCGGCATACCGAGCCGCAGTTCACCCGGGCCGTCGTGCAGCAGATTCTGACCGAAGAAGACCTGGTTGCCCCGACGCCGGTAACCGGACAGGGTCTTCAGGGGCTCACTGCCGCTCTCGGCGGTGTAGGGATCAATGGTGGTGATCTTGCAACGGGAGCAGGGCTTGACCACCCGCAGGGTCAGTTCGCCGATACGGATACGCCGCCAGTCGTCCTCGGCGTAGGCGGCGCAGCCCTCGACCACCAGGTTGGGGCGGAAACGGAGCATCGGCAGCGGCTCATGGAGACGGTTATTGAGATCGTCCAGGGAGGCCTGTGAAATCAGCAGCAAAGGGAATCCGTCCGAGAAGGCGGTACGATCGGAAGCCAGGGCATAATCCGGATCGACCGGCCGCACCGTCTGCTCCGGCATATGGACCAACCGACAGGCCTGCCCGAGAAAATCGCTGAGCCAGGCGTGTGCCAGGTTGTCGGCGAGTTGCGCCATGCAGTCATCGCCCCAGATCCGCACCTTGACCCGTTCGGCATCCTCCCCGGGCAAGCTTATCGCCAGATCGGGCAGCTGCGGTGTCCGCAATACCAGGCCATCGGGACTCAAGCTGGGGCGGATCAGGGCCATCCGCGGCAGCTCCCGCTGGCTGAGAAACCGCCCCTCCCGGTCCACCAGCATCCAGCGTCGATCCCGCTCCAGGCCGAAGCCATCGAGCCGTGACTGCTCCAGATATTCACCCGCGAGTGACTTCACCGGGTAGCGATAGAGACCGGATAGGCGGATATCGTTCACCGCCACTCCGGGATTGCCAATGAAGGCATTAATTTCATCTTTTTCACTTCATTCTTCCGGGGATCGGCCGATAGCCTGAAACAGATCACTTTACTGTGGCCCGCTATACAATGGCCAATAAAGCACGTTTGGAGGAAGCTGCATGGATATCGTGCCATATCTGAAACTCATGGTTCAAAAGAATGGATCGGACGTCTTTTTCAGTACCGGTGCTGCACCACACCTGAAGGCGGAAGGCGAGACACGCCCCATCGGCTCCTCGCCACTGCAACCGGGTCAGGTGAGAAAACTCGCCTACGGCATCATGAGTGACGAGCAGATCAAGGAATTCGAGGCCACCTTCGAGTGCAACCTGGCCATCTCCATCAACAACCTGGGCCGTTTCCGTGTCAATGTCTTCAAGCAGCGCGGCGACGCGGCGATGGTGATCCGCTACATCAAGGGCGTGATCCCGCCGGTGGAGAAACTCAATCTGCCGGTGATCCTCAAGGACCTGATCATGGAGCCCCGCGGCCTGATCCTGGTGGTCGGCGCGACAGGCTCCGGTAAGTCCACCACCCTGGCCTCGATGATCGAATACCGCAACCAGAACAAGGCCGGGCATATCCTCACCATCGAGGACCCGATCGAGTACCTCTACACCCACAAGAAGTCGGTGATCGATCAGCGCGAGGTGGGCATCGACACCCTCTCCTATGAGAACGCCCTCAAGAACGCCATGCGCGAGGCACCTGACGTGATCCAGATCGGTGAGATCCGTGAGATGTACACCATGCAGCACTCCATCGCCTATGCCGAGACCGGTCATCTCTGCCTCTCGACCCTGCACGCCAACAACGCCAACCAGGCCCTCGATCGCATCATCAACTTCTTCCCCGACAGCGCCCACCAGCAGCTCTACATGGATCTCTCGCTGAACCTGAAGGCGGTCATCTCCCAGCGCCTGGTCAAGGGAAAGAGCGGTCAGCGCATTCCGGCGGTCGAGATCATGCTGCTCACCACCTACATCTCGGAGCTGATCCAGAAGGGCGACATCCATGCCATCAAGGAGGTCATGGAGCAGGGTACGGAGCGTGGCATGCAGACCTTCGACCAGTCGCTCTATGCGCTCTACCAGGAGGGCAAGATCACCATGGAGGAGGCCCTGTCGCACGCCGACTCGCGCAACAACCTCTCGCTCAAGATCCGTCTCGCCGATACCGGCGGAGTGGAAGCCCCCGGCGGCCTGGGCATGGCAGAGAACGATTTCTGAACAGGGACGCAAAGCGAGCCGGGCTGACAATTACCCGGCTCTGTTTGGGTTATTCCGGCGCAAACTCCATCTGGCATTCGGCGGCGGTCCATCGGCATAATAGGTTCAATCCTATCACCACCGGTCTGCCGCCATGCCCAAGAAACAGGTCACGACACCCTCCACCATCAGTTGCAACGCGCTGACTGAACTGCCACCACTCGGCATGGATGCGGAGGCGCTGTCACACGATTTTCGTCGTTACTTCGCTCACACCCTGGGACGCGACAACAAGTGCACCTCCAGCCACTACCCTTACAAGGCACTGGCCTTCGCCGTCCGCGACCGATTGGTGGAGCGCTGGAAGGAGACCCGCGCGGTCTACGAAGAGACCGACTGCAAACGCACCTTCTATCTCTCCCTTGAATTCCTCATGGGTCGGGCGCTGAGCAACGCCGCGCTCAACCTGGATCTCGACGACTCGATCAGCCAGGCCTTCCAGACCCTGGGCATGGAGCTGGAGGAGATCCGTGAGAGCGAACCCGATGCCGGTCTCGGCAATGGCGGTCTCGGCCGCCTCGCCGCCTGTTTCCTCGACAGCTGCGCCACGCTCAATCTTCCGGTGCGCGGCTACGGCCTGCGTTACGAGTACGGGATGTTCCGTCAGCACATCACCAACGGTCACCAGGTGGAGGATCCGGATCACTGGCTGCGAGACGGCAATCCCTGGGAGCTGGAACGGCCCGAATATACCCAACGCATCAAGTTCGGCGGTCATACCGAACACGGCCCCGACCGGGTACGCTGGGTCGACACCCAGGACGTGCTGGCGGTGCCCTACGATCTGCCGGTACCCGGTTATCGCAACCACACCGTGAACACCCTGCGGCTGTGGAAGGCGGCGGCCACCGACGAGTTCAATCTCGACGAGTTCAACGCCGGCAGTTACACCGAATCGGTGGAGGCGAAGAACGACGCCGAGCACATCACCATGGTGCTCTACCCCAACGACGCCAGCGAGAGCGGCAAGGAGCTGCGCCTGAAACAGCAGTATTTTCTCGCCTGCGCCAGTCTGCGCGATGTGATTCGCGAGTGGACCGACAGCCACCATGACTTCAGCGACTTCGCCGACAAGCACTGCTTCCAGCTCAACGACACCCACCCCAGCATCTCGGTGGCGGAGCTGATGCGCCAGCTGATGGACGAGCAGTATCTGAGCTGGGAGGAGGCCTGGGAGATCACCAGCCGCACCATGGCCTACACCAACCACACGCTGCTGCCCGAGGCGCTCGAGCGCTGGCCGGTGAAACTGTTCGCGTGTCTGCTGCCCCGGCTGCTGGAGATCATCTACGAGATCAATGCCCGCTTCCTCAGCGAGGTGGCCCTGCGCTGGCCCGGGGACACCGACCGGCTGCGACGCATGTCTCTGATCGAAGAGGGAGGGGAGCCGATGGTACGTATGGCCTACCTGGCCATCGTCGGCAGCTTCTCCATCAACGGCGTGGCGGCACTGCACACCGAATTGCTGAAGAAGGGGCTGTTTCACGACTTCTATCAACTCTGGCCAGAACGCTTCAACAACAAGACCAACGGCGTCACTCCCCGGCGCTGGCTCGCCGCCTGTAACCCCGGTCTGCGCAAGCTGCTCGACGAGACGGTGGGCAATGGCTGGATCTCCGATCTTCCCGCCGTCGAAAAACTGGAAAAGCTGGCCGACGACACCGACTTCCATAAACGCTGGGATCTGATCAAGCTGGAGAACAAGCAACGACTGGCGCGCATGATCAAACGCGAGTGCAACGTGGATTTCGACACCGACGCCATGTTCGACGTGCAGGTGAAACGGATCCACGAATACAAGCGCCAGCTGCTCAACATCCTGCACGTGATCCATCTCTACAACCGGATCAAGCATGGCGACACCGCCAACTGGACCAAACGCTGCGTGCTCATCGGCGGCAAGGCGGCTCCCGGTTATCAGATGGCCAAGCTGATCATCAAGCTGATCAACAACGTGGCCAAGGTGGTGAACAAGGACCGCCAGGTCGGCAACCTGTTAAAGGTCGCCTTCATCCCCAACTACCGGGTCTCGGCCATGGAGGTGATCGCCCCCGGCACCGATCTCTCGGAGCAGATCTCCACCGCCGGCAAGGAGGCCTCCGGTACAGGCAACATGAAGTTCATGATGAACGGCGCGGTGACCATCGGCACCCTCGACGGCGCCAACATCGAGATCCTGGAAGAGGTGGGCGAAGCCAATTTCTTCCTCTTCGGACTGACCACCGAGGGGGTGGAGGAGGAGCGCAGCCGCTACACACCCAATGCCATCATCGAACAGGACCAGGCCCTGAAGCATGTGATGCAGTTGCTGGAGAGCGGCTACTTCAACCAGTTCGAACCCAACATCTTCGACCCCATCATCGAGTCGATCCGCAGCCCCTACGACCCCTGGATGACCGCCGCCGACTTCCGCAGCTATATCGACGCCCAGGAGCAGGCCGCCATGGCCTACCAGGACCGACAGCACTGGATCCGCATGAGCATCATCAACAGCGCCAAGAGCGGCCGCTTCTCGACCGATCGCACCATGGAGGAGTACAACCGCGACATCTGGCAACTCGACAAGGTCCAGCCCAGGGGATGAGCGGGAACGAGGCTCTGCCCTGCTGGATATACCGCAGCCCGCGCAAGGATGAGATGTACCTCTACCTGCGGGACGAGGACGACTTCGCGGCCGTACCGGAGGCGCTGCTCAGCCGCTTCGGCACGCCGGTGAAGGTGATGGCGCTGTCCCTCACCCCGGAGCGCAGTCTCGCCCGGGAGGATGTGAACCGGGTGATGGAGAATCTGCGCGGCCAGGGCTTCCATCTGCAGATGCCGCCCAAACTGCGAGTGGATCTCTACGAGGGTGATTGATTTTTAATAACGCAAAGGGCGCAATGAAGCGCCAAGAACGCAAAGAATCATTTAAAAAAGCAAGTAGCCCGGATGCAACGAAGTGGAATCCGGGATATCGATAGATTCGCCCCCTGGATTACGCTTCGCTCCATCCAGGCTACAACGCTGCCTCCAGGCCATACCGCTACAATCTGAAACCTTTGCGCGCTTGGCGCTTCATTGCGCCCTTTGCGTTATAAACACTCAGTAGTGCGGAGGCGGCGGCTCGGGCTGATCGCTCTCCAATGGCGAGGGGGAGAGGCTCTGCAGGCGCTGCTTGAGCAGTTCCACGGTTTTGTTCAGGTCATCGATCCGACGCTGCTGATCGGCCACCGTCTGGTTGAGGTGATGGATGGCGTCCTCCTGAAACGCCAGGCGGGTCTCCAGTTCGACGAATCGATCTTCCATCTAGTCAGGAGCCGGGAGGATAGTGGTCGTTGAGGTTGGCCGGGCAGAGCACGTTGCGCATGATACCGATCAGATCGAGCAATTGGTGATTGCGGATACGGTAGTAGATGCGGTTGGCCTCCTTGCGCGAAACCACGATATTTTTGTTGCGCAGCTGTTCCAGATGCTGGGAGATATTGCTCTGGGAGGTACCGGTTCGCTCAACGATCTCACCCACCGAGAGTTCGTTTTCGCCAAGGGAACACAGGATCTTCCAGCGCAGTGGATGCGCCATCGCCTTGAGTGCATTGGCCGTGAGTGAAGTGTCTTCCTCCGGCGGTTTGATCGGCTCGTTGGACTGACTCATTGTGTGACTCCTTCGGAAGGGGCGTCCGCCTCCTCCAACTCGCGTATATAGCCCGTCATATCCTTGGCGATACAGATAATATGGCTGATATTTCCGTCTTTGTCTTTGACCGCGGTGCGGGCGAAAAGTATCGGCACACGGCGTCCGTCCTTGGCGATGAAACGGGCCTCGATACGGCTCAGTGCCCCGGTGCGGATCAGCGCTTCGAGCCAGGTGCCGAGAAAGGCACCGGCCTGCTCTTCCTCCTCCTCCTCGAAGACGTCGCCGATCGACAGTTCGAGCAGGTCATGCTCGCTGTAGTCGAGCATGCTGCAGGCCGCCGGATTGGCCGATTCGATGCGCCCTTCCGGATCGAGCACCAGCAGCGCCTCGCCCATGTGGGTGATGATGTTCTCCAGATGCTGCTTGGCGGCGGCCAGCTCGGCGGTGCGCTCGGCCACTTTCTGCTCCAGCACCTTGTTGAGCTCCCGCTCCTTCTCGATCAGGCGGAAATAGGTGCTGATCTTGTTCAGCAGCTGGTTGTCGTCGATCGGCTTGAGTAGATAATCGGCGCCGCCCACCTCATAGCCCTTCTGCTGGAACTCCTCGGTCTTGAAGGCGGCGGTGAGGAAGATGATCGGGATATCCTGGGTCTTCTTGCGGATCTTCAGCATCGAGGCGGTTTGAAAACCGTCCATCTCCGGCATCTGCACATCGAGGATGATGAGGTCGATGCCGGGCTCCTTGACTGCAATATCCAGGGCCTGCTGGCCGGAAGTGGCCTCGAAGATCTCCACATCCATATAGCGCTGGATCAGACTGCGCAGGGTGAAGAGATTGTGCTCGTGGTCATCCACGATCAGCAGTTTGAAGCCGGCGTATCGTTTCATGCGTCTGTTTCTGGGGCCCTAAAATTCATAGCGACGCCATGGCGTCGGTGCAAGCGCTCATGCCGCGCCGAGGTGCTTTTCGATGATCTGTCTCAGCGCCTGGTCGTGGTTGCGGTCGGCCAGGCAGTCATCCGCACCGGATGAGCGACAACGTGCATACTCATCACTCGCCTCGCCGGTACCCATGGCGATGATCGGCAGCTCAGTCAGGCGCAGCCTGTTGCGAATCGCTTTGATCGTATCATAGCCGTCCTGCCCGGGCATCTGCAGGTCCATCAACACCAGGGAGAAGGCCTGGTCCTCGCTCAGCGTCTCCAACGCCTCCTCGCCGTCTCCGGCGGCCACCACCTGCAGTCCCCAGGACTCGAGCCGGGGGGTGAGCGCCAGCAGGTTGCGCAGATCGTCATCCACCAGCAGCACCCGATGGCCGGCGAAAGGGGCGCTCGACGACTCCAGTGCCGGTTTATCGGGTTCACGCAGCAGGGCCGGCTCCTCCTCGATCTGGGCAAGCTCCACCTGGTGTTGCTCCGGCAGACTCTGATGATCGAAGACCAATGGCAGACAGAGGGTGAATTCGGCCCCCCGCCCCTCCTCGCTGACCAGCGTGATCTCACCACCCAGCAGATGGGCCAGTTCACGACTGATGCTGAGACCCAGGCCGGTACCGCCATAGCGCCGGCTGGTGGAGCCGTCGGCCTGCTTGAAGGCCTCGAAGATCACCTCATGTTTGTCTGATGGGATACCGACACCGGTATCCCGCACGCTGAAACAGATCGGATGTCGCCGATCCTGGGTGCGATGATGCAGGTGCAGGGTAACCCCGCCCTGATGGGTGAACTTGAGAGCGTTGGCGAGAAAGTTTTTCAGGATCTGCCGCACCTTGTCCTGGTCGGTGACGAACGACGGCAGGGGTTTGGCCTCCCCCTCCACGACCAGGGTCAGACCCTTGGCATCGAACTGGGGTTTGACCAGCTCGACCAGGTCGTTCGCCAGCTGCTGCGGATCGATCGGCTGCAGACTGAAGCTGGCCTTGCCGGCCTCGATGCGCGAAAGATCGAGGATGTTGTCGATCAGGGTGCGCAGATCCCGGCCGGCTTCATGGATTACCTGCAGTTGTTGCCGCTGTTCATGATTCAGCTCGGTTCCGCCTTCGTTGAGCAGCTTCGACAGCAGCAGGATGGAGTTGAGCGGCGTGCGCAGCTCGTGGCTGACGTTGGCCAGGAATTCCGACTTGTAGCGGTTGGACTCTTCGAGCTGCCGCGCGTGCTGGCGCTCCGCCTCGGCCTGATGGGCATGGGTCTCCGCCAGGGCGGTCAGCTGCTCACCCAGGGCCTTGAACTCCTTCGGTCCGCGCCACTCGAAGCGCACCGGGGCGTTTTCCCGCAGCACCTTACCCACCCCGTCACGCAGCTTCTTGCCGAACTGCTCCGCCCGCAACGCGATAACGCGCGCCACCAGCAGCAGGATCAGCAGTGAAATCAGCACGATGGTCATCACCCGGCTGATCAGCACGTTGCGAAACTCATCCAGGGGCGAGGGATCGACCTGACGCCCGACCCACAGCGGCCCGGAACCCTCGGTGGCGAACATGGGCACCCAGATGACCTGCTGGCCATGGCCCTCCCACATGGCCAGATTGCCCGCTTTGAAGATCTCGCTGAGCCCCTCGAAATCCTCGAACGCCCTGGGCTCGTCGTCCCCGGCCAACCGCTCTTCCAGGTAGGCGCCGTCATTGGTCACCCAGAGCGTGTTGCGATAGGCCCTGGCCATACCGCCCACATCGATGTTGATCATGACCGCCCCCAGCGGGCGGACACGATCCTCCCGGTCCGGCCCGATGATGGGGCTGATCATGCGCAGGGTCATGAAACGGCGGGGATCGGTCAGGGCGGCGCCGGGATTGAGGCTGATCTTACTCACCGCGACACGGCCGAACTCCTGTTGCAGACCGCTCTGAAAAAAATCCCGGCCGGGCATGTCGGGTTTCTTCAGTGTCGGCTCCCACTGTCGGGTGCGCGGGTTGAGTTCGAGCCAGAAGCGGGGCTTGCCCTGCATGTCGAGGAAGAGGATCTGGAAAATGTCCAGATGGTCCCGCAGGATGCGGTTGATCCAATCAGTGTAACGCGCGCGGGCCTTGTCGATCTCCTGGGTCGTCGCCTCGTCAGCCTCCTCCTGGCCGACAATCAGGCCGGGCTCCGGGAGTTTGGCCAGCAGACGCAGCATCTCATGCCGGCTGGCCAGATGCTCGTCCAGATCACGGAAGTCGGCGCGCAGATTCTGCAGGTGGGCCTTGTGGTAGAAAAACTCGAGCCGTTCCAGCACGAACGGAAGATTGCTGACCACCATGGCGGTCAACGGCGCGAAACCGAACAGAAACAGCAGTATGAGTATCTGGGTACGGAGCTTCACGGAACCTGCTCATGGCCTGGGTATGCAAACTCAGCCCAGGGCCAGTTGACCCCAGGGAGCCTCTGATCGATTCAGGATCGAATGCATGATGAGATGAAAAGACTTCGGATCCAGGCGAAAAGCACAGGTAGCAGCCCGCTATGCGATGCTTTTCAACACAGTACCGGAGCCTTTCAGTCGCCACACACCGATTCATGAATTGATCAGAGGTCCCCTCTAGTATACATCCCGCCGAGCCGGTTCCCCCGTATCGGCGCCTCAGGCCAGGTCCCGCACCAGATCGATGACCTGCGCCGCATGGCCCTTGGGCTTGACGTCATAGATCGCCTGGCGAATGACGCCCGTTTTGTCGATGATGAAGGTGGAACGGAGTATGCCCATACGCTTTTCGCCGTTCTTCTCTTTCTCACGCCAAACGTCGTAGGCGAAGCAGACCTCTCCGTCCGTATCCGCCAACAGTGTGACGGTAAGGCCATGCTTGTCTCGAAACGAGGCATGGCTGACGCAGTTGTCGCGGCTGATCCCAATGACCTGGGTGTCGAGTGTGCTGAAATCGTCCATCAGGTCCGACAGCTCCACGGCCTCGATGGTACAGCCGGTGGTGTCGTCCTTGGGGTAGAAATAGAGCACCAGATTGCTGTTGCCGAGCAATCGTTCGGAACTCACTATGCGCATGTCGGCATCAGGCAGCTCGAACGGCGGGGCCTTGTCACCAGGCTTCAGCATGTCGTTTCCTCATTTATCGTTATCGTTCAGGGTCGTTTGTGATGTGGAAGATAGTTGACTCCCTCGAAGCGGGTCAACCACTGTTTCACCCTGCAGCGGTTGGTGGATTTGCGCCTTCCGAAGCAAATTCCGACATACCGCCCCCAAGGTAGGCAGTACCGTCGATAAGATGCATAATAGAGAGTATTGGAAAGGCGCAGGGAGACCGCAGGACGCCTCCATCGAGCACCGCCGCAACTGCGGCGGTTATCGTCTCAGCCGACGTAAAATCTGAGATTGCGCAAGCACGCGAAGGCAGATCACCATGTACGATGACTTCTACAAGCTCAGCGGAAAGCCGTTTCAGCTGACCCCCGACCACAAGTTCTTCTTCAACAGCAAGGGGCACAACCGGGCCATGGCCTATCTGCGCTATGGTCTCGAGCAGGGCGAGGGCTTCATCGTCATCACCGGCGGCATCGGTACCGGCAAGACCACCCTGGTCCGCAATCTCTTCGACGAACTCGACGGTATGAACGTGATGGCCGCCCAGCTGGTCACCACCCAGGTCGATCCGGACGATATGCTGCGCATGGTCTGCGCCTCCTTTGGCCTGGCCCACGAAGGTCAGAACAAGGCCACCCTGTTGCACAACCTGGAAGCCATCGCGCGGGCGCGACACGCCGAAGGCAAACAGATGCTGCTGGTGGTCGACGAAGCGCAGAACCTGCCCGCCCGCTCAGTCGAGGAGCTGCGCATGCTCTCCAACTTTCAGGTCGACAACCGGGCACTGGTGCAGACCTTCCTGCTCGGCCAGGAGGAGTTCAAACGCACCCTGCAGAGCCCCGGGATGGAACAGGTGCGCCAACGCATCATCGCCTCCTATCACCTGGAGCCGTTGAGTCCCGACGAGACGGAGAAGTACATCCTGCATCGGCTGCAGCTGGTCGGTTGGAAGGACGACCCCACCTTCGACGAGGGTGTCTTCCGCATGATTTTTGAATTCACCGGTGGTGTGCCGCGACGTATCAACGCCATGTGCGACCGCCTGATGCTGTACGGCTGCCTCGAGGAGCTGCACCATCTGGAAAAAGACGCCGTCCTCTCGGTGATGCAGGAACTGGAGCAGGAGGTCAGCTTCGATCCGCCTCCCGGGGAAGCGGACACTCAGGGCCAGGAGTCCCTCGAACCGCCGAGGGCTTCCGTCTCACCACTGAGACCCTCGGGCAAGGGCGGCAACCAGGCCACCGCTGCACGACCGGCCACATCCCCCGTGCCGCATGCGGACGAGTTGATCTACCGCATTCAGGAGCTGGAGAAGGAACTCGACGACCTGCGCCAGACGGTACGCAACGAGCAGAAACTGCTGCGCAAGGCGATTCTGCTGCAGATGGACCTGGACGAATTCGAGGACTTCAAATAGGCAGGCGGTGACGGCTCAGTCGAGCGCCGGTCCGATAATCACGTCGACCGGCTCGAATCCCCTTGCCTCCAAGGCCTCGGCGATATCCTCCCAACGGCAGTTCTCGGTGCACTCTTCGGCCTGCGCGATGATACCGGTAGCAAAACGGTAGGCTTCGTTCTTATCCAGGTCATAGGGAATCTTCACCAGCCGGATACGCTCGAACTTCTCGCTTGGCAATACCATCAATTTATCATTCATGCTCGCTCCATCCCCTGACTGTGGCGGGATCTACAGGTTATTGTCTGGATGATAGTCGAAAAGCCATTCCGACTCATTGATCTAGGACCAGTTAAGCCTCATCCGACAGGCCCTTGTCAGGTTCAGGAGCGACCGCAGTCCAGAATTTTTCTAAAAGCATGCTCCCTCAACAGGGGCGCAATCTGCTCCGCGGGCCTGGGTGTCGAAAACAGATGTCCCTGGGCCTCGTCACAACCGATCTGACAGAGAAAGGCAAGCTGGCTGGCCTGCTCCACCCCCTCTGCGAGCACGCGCACGCCAAGGCTCTGCCCCATGGCCACCACGGTACGGATGATCGCCCGGTCACCCTCGTCGCTCTCAATGTCGCGGATGAAGGATTTGTCGATCTTGAGCGTAGTGACCGGGAGATGCTTGAGCCGTAGCAGGGACGACTCGCCGATACCGAAGTCGTCGATCGAGAGCTCGAAACCCATGTCCACCAGCAGTTTCCAGAATTCATCGTCGAAACTCTTCTCGAGTAAACCGCTCTCCGGAATCTCCAGCTCGACCCGGTGGGGCGAAATACCGCTGACCTCGACGGTGCGGCCGATCTGGTCGTAGGCATCCTCGCTGTTGAAGGTATGGGAATCGATGTTGAT
Organism: Sedimenticolaceae bacterium; assembly: GCA_050300835.1. Lineage (GTDB taxonomy): Bacteria > Pseudomonadota > Gammaproteobacteria > Chromatiales > Chromatiaceae > Thiodiazotropha. Next base: position 24,894 of record JBNKYJ010000175.1, on the reverse strand, counting down.
GGCGATGCGACCCGGCTCCAAGCCGGCATCCAGCCATTCCTGCAGCTGGCGGCAGGATTCGGTAATCACCCAATGCGTAATGTCACGCATGACGCCGCCTTCGTGAGCAACGGCAAGGAACTCCGATGGGTAGAGTAGCCCGCGTTGCGGATGCTGCCATCGCAGCAGGGCTTCCAGGCCGGTCAACCGTCCCGTGCGCAGATCGACTTTCGGCTGATAGTGGAGCAGGAATTCCTCATCGAGCAATGCGTTATGCAGGTCGATCTCAAGGCTGAACCGGTCCTCCTCCCGTTTGGCCATGGCCGGGGTAAAGTACTGAAAACCGTTACGCCCCTCCCGCTTCGCCATGTACATCGCGGAATCCGCGTTCTTCAACAGTTGAGTCACATCAGAGCCGTCATCCGGATAGATCGCGATGCCGATGCTGGTCGTCACATGCAGGGTATGGTGCTCGATCACGACCGGTTGACTCAACAGGCTGATGACCTTGCGTGCCACCCGAGCAGGGCTGTCCTCATGAACGAAATCCTCCAGCATGATGATAAACTCATCGCCGCCGAGCCGCGCCACCTCGTCATCGCTGCGCACCGCATCCCGCAAGCGCCTGGCACTCGTTTCCAGCACTCTGTCGCCGATCACATGGCCCAGCGTATCGTTGATCTTCTTGAAGCGATCGAGGTCCAGGTAGAGCAGCGCCAGGCGTCGCCTGCAGCGCTCCGCATGACCCAGCGCGTGATCGAACATCTCGAGAAACGCCGCCCTGTTGTGCAGCCCGGTCAGTGGATCATGGTAGGCCAGCTTGCGCAGCACCTGTTCCTGTCGCAACTTCTCGGTGATATCGCTAAAGGTGGCCACATAGCCGGTAATCACGCCGTCGGGCCGACTGACGGCGGCGATACGCAGATGCTCGGGGTAGACCTCCCCGCTTTTACGGCGGTTCCAGACCTCACCCTCCCAACCGCCATCCCGGCTGATGCTTTGCCACAATTGCTCATAGAAGGCTTGATCGTGACGCCCCGACTTGAGCAGTCGGGGTGTCTGCCCGATGACTTCCGTCTCGCTGTAGCCCGTGATCTGAGTGAACGCCCGGTTCACCGCCTGAATTTCACCGTCCGGACCGGTCACCATGACAGCTTCGGCCAGACTGCTGAAGGCCACGTCGCTGCGCTGCAGGCGTGCCTTGTCCTCGTACTCGGCGGTGATATCGCGAAACAACACCACTGAACCGGTCAGGGTATCGTCCAACCAGAAAGGGGAGCTGACCACGCTGACCCGGATGGTCACTCCGTCGCTGCGGCGAAAATGCTCATCGGTACTGCGATAGGTCTCGCCGGACAGGGACCGCAGCCGGATCGGACAGAACTGGGAGAGCGGTGGCTGCCTTTCCGAATGGGTATGGAACAGGGCATGCGCTTCGGCACCGATCAGCTCCTCCTCGTCATAGCGAAGGATCTCGCAGGCCATCGGATTGACGTAGATGATCTTCCCCACCTCGTCCATGACGTACATGCCTTCCGCCATATGATCGCTGATGGTCCGCAGTCGCCGGTTAGAATCGAGCCAGCGACGCACGGCCACCGCCGCCAACAGGATCAGCAGCGTACCCACGACAAAGGCGCTCAAGTGGGAGCGTCGTAGATACTCGACATCGGGCATCGGAATCAAGGAGAGGATATAGGCGGAAGTCCGATCCAGACTGTCCTGGACGGGACGCAGTATGCTTGCGTAACAGTCGCCCAGGCCACGGCAGAAGACCCGGTTCAACCGCCTGCCCTCACTCAGCACCTGGGGTATCTGTGTATCCTCCCGCAACAGTTCGTACAACCAGGCCACATGGTCAGGTCTCCCGCCGCGATCCGCCTCCTCCTGCTCGACGATGAAATCGGGGCTGATCGCTGACTCGCGAAAGAGGGCTTGCGAACTCGGATGACTCACCGCCTCATACAGGTCCTTGCGCACCAGAAACTGAATGTCGCTCCCGGCATGGCCTTCGACAGTCTTCAGGGCCTGCTTGATCGCTTTGAAGGAGAGACAGAAATCCACCGCCCCCACCACCTCGCCCTGTTGACGCAGGGGGAAGGCAAAGCGAAATCCCGGGTAGACACGACCGTTCTCGAGCACACCATTGTGTACCTCGCCCTGCAGCACCCTGTTCAGCAGCGGTCTCTGAAGGCTGATGGGGTCAGCGTAGAGATCGGGGCGGTTAAAGCGCAGAAATGAGCGGCCATCGGCCAGGACAAACTGCAACTCGCGAAAATCGTTGCTCTGCAACTGTGTGAAAGTAGGATAAAACTCCCGGTACAGCCGACCACGCAAGCGGGCCTGTTCCTGTGCGTCCGCCTGCCGGGCCTGCGCCAGCGCCGCGGTCACTTCCGCGCGGTTGAAAAGGTTGTCGTAGAGCACCTCCAGCATGCGTTGATAGCTGCTCAACCGACTGGTGATCGCCGCCTCCTGAGAACTCTCTATGAAGTACTGTCGCGTCTGCACTTCGCGCCCATAGTTCGCCAACAGCAGCAGGGCCAGCAGAATCACCAGCCCCGAAACAACCAGCGAAAAGCGCATGCCTCTCACGGCGCAGCCTCCAAAAGCAGCGGCAAACTCTCCACCGCGTCAAATACGCCCTGATAATCACAGTTGGATGGCGCCTCGGCACCATTTCGGAGGCTGTTACCCCAACCCTTCCTCTGTTCCCGGTCGGCTTCACTCGTCACCGGCTCGAGTCTCAATAGCGCCTGACGCAAGCGTTCGATTTCGTCCGCCGACAGTTGGCGACGATTGGCATACACCCCAAAGCCGGGGAATGGCGGACTGACGGTCAGAATCCTCAGGTCGAGGTGCCGGTATCTCTCCGCGATCGTCGTCTTGATACCTGCGAGATCATACTCTCCCCGTACCACGCCCAAGGCAGCCTCGGTGTGACTACCGGCATAACTGAAGCGAATTCCCGGGTCATCGAGACGCCTCCCGGAAGCTGCGAGCATTTGCGAGACGGCAAGGTAGCCACAGGTCGAGAAGGGCTGGGTCAGGCCGATATGCAGCCCCTGCGCATACGCCAGATCGAGCTGGCGCCCACCCATTGCAACCAGAGAGCAGGTGTAGCTGCTCACGCCATCGGCTTCTCTGAAACAGGCCAACGGCTCAACATCGTGATCGGATTTGGCCAGCAATGCATAGGGCAGGGGCCCGAGGTAGGCAAGCTCGATCTGGTCGTTCCGAAAGGCCTGCAAAAGGTCACTGTAGTCTTCGAAATGGATCAGCTCGACAGGACGACCGACCGCCTCTTGGAGATAGCCCAGCAAGCCAAAAAACTGCTCATGGAGGATTTTTTTTCCCTCCATGGGTACAGGTGCAAACCGGATCGGTCTCTTGGTATCGTCTGGAGATGCCCACAGAAACAAAGGAAGTGTGATTAACAGCGCCAGAATCCCAATACGGAGAAGAGACATCAACTCAGTTCCTTCGAGTGTTCCATTGTCTGTTGAATCCCGGGCGGATACGGCGATCAGCTGAAGCGCTGCACATAGCCGCCATTGTCAGGTTGTCAAAGGCACATAACGATTACGGGATCCTGCATTTTCGCTCCGCGTGCCGGGAAAGCCCGGAATCCTCCCGGTATTTCCCTGGAATCAGGCAACGCATACCCGTGAGTGGCGCCCGAAACCCCGTGCTAAGTAAGGTTATCGGCCACGGCAACGAGTTCTTGACGTCACGCGGGAGAGCCCGAAAGCGGAGCGCGGGATGGCCGGCAATCCGGCCGATAGCAGAGTATGCGTACCGCCGGTAGCAATACCGGCAGTACGCCTGATGGTGGTGGGGTAGAGTCGGTATGCCTCAGCCGGCCCACTACCAGATGGGCAGGTCGCTACTTCCCATCAGGTATTCGTCGACGGCGCGAGCGCACTGACGACCCTCGCGGATGGCCCAGACCACCAGTGATTGGCCGCGACGCATATCACCGGCGCTGAAGACACCATCGATGGAGGTCTTGTAGGCATGGGTGCCTTCGGTTGCCGCCTTCACATTCCCGCGACCGTCGAGTTCGACTCCCAGCTCCTCGATCATGCCCTCGTGCACGGGATGGACAAAGCCCATCGCCAGCGTCACCAGTTCCGCCTTCAGCTCGAACTCGGAGCCGGCGACTTCAGACATCTGCCAGCCGCCCTGCTCGTCCTTGTTCCACTCCACCTTGATGCACGTCACGCCGGCCAGATTGCCGTTGCCGTCATCGACGAAGGCCTTGGTGGCGACCTGCCACATGCGCTCACAGCCCTCTTCCTGGGAACTGGAGGTACGCATACGGTTGGGCCAGTTGGGCCAGGTGGTGCCCTTGTTCTCTTTCTCCGGCGGCCGGGGCAGGATCTCGAGCTGGGTCACCGACGCGGCGCCATGGCGGTTGGAGGTGCCGATACAGTCGGAGCCGGTGTCACCACCGCCGATCACCACCACGCGCTTGCCCTCGGCGGAGATGAAGCTCTCCACCTTGTCACCCTGCACCCGGTGGCTGTTGGAACGCAGGAAATCCATGGCGAAGTGAACGCCATTGAGTTCGCGACCCGGAATCGGCAGATCGCGTGGTTTTTCGGCGCCCCCCGCGAGCACCACGGCGTCGAACTCGTCGAGCAGCTGTTTGACCTGAATATCGACGCCGATATGGATGTTGGTCTTGAACTCGACACCCTCGGTGCGCATCTGCGCCATGCGGCGGTCGATGACCTTCTTGTCGAGCTTGAAATCGGGGATACCGTAGCGCAGCAGGCCACCAATCCGGTTTTGCTTCTCATACAACACCACGCCATGGCCGGCGCGCGCCAGCTGCTGAGCGGCCGCCATGCCGGCGGGACCGGAGCCGACCACCGCGACCCGCTTGCCGCTCTTGTGCTCGGCGATCTGGGGCTTCACCCAGCCCTCCTGCCAGGCCTTTTCGATGATGCTGTACTCGATGGTCTTGATGGTGACCGGCTCGTCTTCCAGGTTCAGGGTGCAGGCCGCCTCGCAGGGGGCGGGGCAGATCCGGCCGGTGAACTCGGGGAAGTTGTTGGTGCTATGGAGCACCTCGATGGCGGCCCGCCAATCGGTCTTGTAGACCAGGTCGTTCCAGTCAGGAATGATGTTGTTCACCGGACAGCCCTGGTGGCAGAAGGGGATACCGCAGTCCATACAGCGGGCACCCTGCTGGCTCACCGCCTCGTCGGTCATCGGAATCACGAACTCCTGGTAGTGGGTGAGGCGATCGGCGACCGGAGCGTATGTCCGGTCCTGGCGTGCGATCTCTTTGAATCCCGTTGGCTTACCCATGATCAGTGACTCCCCTTGCTCTCGACCTCAGCGACCATCTGCTGGGCCTGCATCTCTTTCAGCGCGCGGCGGTACTCGACCGGCATGACCTTCACGAACTTGGGCAGCATGCTGCTCCAGTTGTCGAGAATGCGCTTGGCCACCTCCGAGTTGGTGTAGTGCAGGTGCCTCTCTACCAGCTGCTTCAGGCGCAAGGCATCGAAGCGGGTCATGTCGTGGCTGAGGTCGACCCTGCCGTGACTCTCCAGATCGCCGCCCTGATGATCCAGCTCCTCCAGTGCGATGTCCTCGTCCTCGATCGGCTCCAGCTCCACCTGAGCCAGGTTGCAGCGATCTGAGAAATCGCCCTGCTCGTCCAGCACGTAGGCGATACCGCCCGACATGCCGGCGGCAAAGTTGCGCCCGGTCGGGCCGAGACAGACGACGATACCGCCGGTCATGTATTCACAGCCGTGGTCGCCCACGCCCTCGACCACTGCCGTGGCACCCGAGTTGCGCACGCCGAAGCGCTCGCCGGCCACGCCACGGAAGAAGCACTCACCGCTGATGGCGCCATAGAGCACGGTGTTGCCGACGATGATGTTCTCTTCGGCCTTGCCGATCTTCGACTCCGCCGGCGGGTAGATCACCAGGCGGCCGCCGGAGAGGCCCTTGCCGACATAGTCGTTGCCCTCACCGGCCAACTCCAGGGAGACACCCTTGGTGACCCAGGCGCCGAAGGACTGGCCGGCGGTGCCCTTGACCTTGATGTAGACGGTGTCGTCGGGCAGTCCGGCATAGCCGTACTTCTCGGCCAGGCGGCCGGAAAGCATGGTACCGAAGGTGCGGTTGTAGTTATGGATACCGATCTCGATCTTCACCGGCTCGCCCTTCTCCAGGGCCGGCTTGGCGAGCTCGATCAGCCTCTTGTCCAGGGCCTTGTCGAGGCCGTGGTCCTGGGTCTCGCAGTTGTGGATGGCGACGCCCTCGCCCGCCTCGGGCTTGCGCAGCAGGCGGCTGTAGTCGAGCCCCTTCGCCTTCCAGTGGTTGATCGCCTTGCGCATGTCGAGGCGGTCGCTCTGGCCGATCATCTCGTTGAAGCTGCGGAAGCCCAGTCTGGCCATCAGCTGGCGCGCCTCTTCGGCGACGAAGAAGAAGTAGTTGATGACATGCTCCGGCTTGCCGGTGAAGCGTTTGCGCAGCTCCGGATCCTGGGTCGCGATACCCACCGGGCAGGTATTGAGATGACATTTGCGCATCATCAGACAGCCCTCGGCAATCAGCGGCGCGGTGGCGAAACCGATCTCATCGGCGCCGAGCAGGCCAGCGATGACCACATCACGGCCGGTACGCATGCCGCCGTCGGCCTGTACCGCGATACGTCCGCGCAGCTGATTCAGCACCAGGGTCTGATGGGTCTCGGCGAGGCCGATCTCCCAGGGGGAGCCGGCGTGCTTGATCGAGGTCAGCGGGCTGGCGCCGGTACCACCGTCGTAGCCGGCGATGGTGACGTGGTCGGCATGCGCCTTGGAGACGCCCGCGGCCACCGTGCCCACACCCACCTCGGAGACCAGCTTCACCGAGATGCGCGCGTTCGGATTGGCGTTTTTCAGATCGTGGATGAGCTGCGCCAGGTCCTCGATAGAGTAGATGTCGTGGTGCGGCGGCGGCGATATCAGGCCCACACCGGGCGTGGAGTGCCGCACCCGCGCGATCTGCTGGTTGACCTTGTGGCCGGGCAGCTGGCCGCCCTCGCCGGGCTTGGCGCCCTGGGCCATCTTGATCTGGATGTCGTCGGCGTTGACCAGGTACTCGGTGGTGACGCCGAAGCGGCCGGATGCCACTTGCTTGATGGCCGAGCGCTCCGGATTGCGCGAGCCGTCGGGCAGCGGGTTGAAGCGCTCCGGCTCCTCGCCGCCCTCACCGGTGTTGGACTTGCCGCCGATGGTGTTCATCGCCTTGGCCAGGGTGGAGTGGGCCTCGTAGGAAATGGAACCGAAGGACATGGCACCGGTGGCGAAACGCTTGACGATCTCGCTCGCCGGCTCCACCTCGTCCAGGGGGATCGGATTGTCGGCGAACTTGAACTCGAACAGGCCGCGCAGGGTCAGCAGGATCTCGTTCTGCTCGTTGATCGAATGCGCGAATTCCTGGTAGGTCTTCCAGTCATTGCTGCGCACCGAGTGCTGCAGCTTGGCGATGGTCTGCGGCGTCCAGTTGTGGTCCTCGCCACGCAGGCGATAGGCGTAGTCGCCGCCCACGTCGAGGTGGCGCTTGTAGATCAGCTGATCGCCATAGGCCTTGTCATGCCACTTCACCGCCTCGGCGGCGATCTCGTTGAGACCTGCGCCCTCGATGGTGGTGGTGGTGCCGGTGAAATAGGCGTCGACCAGCCCGCTGGAGAGGCCCACGGCGTCGAAAATCTGCGCGCCGCAGTAGGACTGATAGGTGGAGATGCCCATCTTCGACATCACCTTTTTCAGCCCCTTACCGATGGCCTTGATGTAGCGTTTCTGTGCCTCGGTAAAAGCCAGCTGCTCAGGCAGCTTCGGCAGTTCGCTCTGGATGGTGTCGAAGGCGAGATAGGGATTGACCGCTTCTGCGCCGTAACCGGCCAGGGTGGCGAAGTGGTGCACCTCGAGGGCGGCGCCGGTCTCCAGCACCAGGCCAGATTCGGTGCGCAGCCCCATGCGGATCAGGTGGTGGTGCACGGCTGAGGTGGCCAGCAGCGCGGGGATGGCGACGTTGTCCGCATCCACCCTCCGGTCGGAGAGGATCAGAATGTTATAGCCTTCACGCACCTTCTGCTCGGCCAGCTCACAGAGCGCTTCCAGTGCCGGCTTCATGCCGGCCGCACCCTCGGCTGCCGGATAGGTGATGTCGAGGGTCTTAGTGCGGAAGGCACCACCGGTGTTGTCCTCGATATGGCGGATGCGCTCCAGATCCTCGTTGGTCAGCACAGGCTGGCTGACTTCCAGGCGCATGTGCGCGCCGGCATCCTCGAGGTTGAGCAGATTGGGCCGCGGACCGATCAGGCTCACCAATGACATCACCAGCTCCTCGCGGATCGGGTCGATCGGCGGGTTGGTCACCTGGGCGAAATTCTGCTTGAAATAGGTCGACAGGTGCTTGGCCCGCAGGGAGAGCACCGAGGGCGGATTGTCGGCGCCCATGGAGCCGGTCCCCTCCTGGCCGGTGAGGACCATGGGGGTGAGCAGGAACTTGATGTCCTCCTGGCTGTAGCCGAAGGCCTGCTGGGCGTCGAGCAGGTCATCCTCATCGGGGGCCATGGGGGCCACGTCGGAGGGCAGTTCGTCGAGGTGGATCTGGGTCTGGTCGAGCCAGTCCTGGTAGGGCTTGGCGGTAGCCAGTTGGGATTTGATCTCGGCGTCGTCGATGATGCGTCCCTGTTCCATATCGATGAGGAACATCTTGCCGGGCTGCAGACGCCACTTCTTGACGATCTTCTCCTCGGGGATGTCGAGCACACCCATCTCCGAGCCCATCACCACCAGGTCGTCCTCGGTGATCAGGTAACGGGCCGGCCGCAGGCCGTTGCGGTCCAGGGTGGCGCCGATCTGGCGGCCGTCGGTGAAGGCCACTGCGGCGGGGCCGTCCCAGGGCTCCATCAGCGCGGCATGGTATTCGTAGAAGGCCCGCCGCTCCTTGTCCATCAGCTTGTTGCCGCCCCAGGCCTCGGGGATCAGCATCATCATGGCATGGGCCAGGGAGTAACCGCCGCACACCAGCAGCTCCAGGGCGTTGTCGAAACAGGCGGAGTCCGACTGGCCCTCGGGGATCAGCGGCCAGATCTTGTCCAGATCCTCACCCAGGATATCGGAAGCCATGGAGTTCTTGCGCGCCCGCATCCAGTTGACGTTGCCGCGCAGGGTGTTGATCTCGCCGTTGTGCGCGATCATGCGGAACGGATGGGCCAGATCCCAGGTCGGAAAGGTGTTGGTGGAGAAGCGTTGATGCACCAGCGCCAGGGCCGTGACCATGCGCTCATCGTTGAGGTCGAGAAAATAGTCGCCCACCTGATTGGCCAGCAGCATGCCTTTATAGACCAGGGTGCGGGAGGACAGCGAAGTGAAGTAGAAGGCGCTGCCACCTTCCAGTTCGGCCTGCCGAACCCGATTCTCGATCTGCTTGCGAATAACGAACAGTTTGCGCTCGAAGACGTCCTGATCGGCGCAGTTATCACCACGTCCGACAAAGATCTGACGTACCACCGGTTCCGTCGGTTTGACGCTGTAACCCAGATCGTCATTATTTACCGGGACGTCGCGCCAGCCGAGTACCGTCTGTCCCTCGGCCGTCACCAGCTGCTCGATGGTCTCCTCGCAGACATTGCGGCTGGCCTCGTTGCGCGGCAGGAACAGCATGCCAATGGCGTACTCACCCTCTGCCGGCAGCTCGAACTCGGTAACCGCACGAAAGAAGGCATCCGGGATCTGCAACAGGATACCCGCGCCATCACCCGCTTTGGGGTCGGCCCCCACTGCGCCACGATGGGTCAATCGCTCGAGAATGCCCAAACCTTGCTGGATGATCTCGTGGCTCTTGACACCCTTTATGTTGGCGACAAAACCTACGCCGCAGGCATCGTGTTCATTGGCGGGATCGTAAAGTCCCTGTTTAGGCGGTAAAGCACCCTGGTTCATTACGCAAACCTCATTTTGCCCGTACCTTCACGGCCGTGGCCGCGACGGAGGTCTCAAGCAATTGCTGAAGAAGGAGTTATCGGCGGCGATTCGCAGCCGCCCGCATACATCTTTACGAGACGCAGAACATCGTAGGATACGTGAGAAATCGCTCTCAGACCAGCATATCGAAGACTTTCCCTAATGATTCGACAACACCCAAACCGAAACTACCCCATGAACTGTGCCGGTGGCAACCCGTCAAGCCCCTTCTCAAATTGCGATTTATGGCTGCAGTGAACTCAACGGGCGCGCCCAGGCGCCCCCGTCCCGCAGCTCGGCCGCCAAGCCTTTGACCGCTTTCAAGGCCGCAGCGCGATTCGGGTACTTGCCCCAAAGCAAGGGATACCAAGTACGCCCCTTGCGTATCGTACGCACAGAAAATACCTGATCCTGCAACTCGTACTTTTCTATAACTTCTTGTAATGACTCGACATTTTCAACAGCCAGCAGCTGGATAGTGTAGCTGCCTGACGCCTGCTCCCTGAGCCACTCCGTTGACTTCACCAGTGTCGATGATGCCCGTGCTACCGGCGCGGTCACCTCCTTGGCGGGCGCAGCCTCAGCGGTCTGCGTGGCCGGCTGAACCTTCTCAGCTTCGGGGATCTTCTCCTCCGAGTCAGCCGCCGGCATAACACCGGTTTCACCAGCGGTACTCTTCGGGCTTTCATCCGCTGCCGAAGCGCTGTCGTCTGAGGGCATTTGAGGGGGTACGGTCTCCGCTGACGTCTCTTTCACAGCCAGGTCCGGCGCGGTCTGTCGCCTGACAGGCTCGAGTGTCACCGCCCCTGCAACTGGACTTTTCGGTTTGGAAGCCGCCTCATCAGCCAGCGGACGTTTCGTCTCGGCAGCCGGCTCTTTGAGCGGTGTCTTCGGCTCAATGCCCGACTCGGGTACCGGCGATATGCGCGCTGTAGTCCCCTCAGCTTCACCGACAGCAGCAAGTTTGGGTTCCGCTTTCTGCGGCTGCATGCTGACTGCAGGCGGACTCTTCTCGGCCTCCACTTGCCGCTGACTGGGCTCTTGAACCTCGGGAGAGAACAACCGGTTGATCGGCCCCTGAAACAGGAGCAACAGAAGCACCACCGCCCCCAAGGGCACGGCACCCCAAAGCCATGACTTGCGGATTCTACCGGTGATCGGCTCGAGGGTACCATCCGCCTCTCCCACGGCTTCAAGGATAGCGCTGGCAAGCGGACCGGGCGCCCCTTTGGTGTCCCGATAGAGCCGATCCAAACGGCTTGCATCCAATGCCAGTTGCGGGTCGAGCCCTTCGACGTTCAGCAGGAATCGCATATAGGTGTCGGCCTCCTCACGCGTCAGCGGCGGGAGGTCAATCACCTGAATCGATTGGGGTGACATCACCTGCAGCTGGGGCGTGGAGAGCAGCATGTCGATCTGCTCGTTGGCAAACAGCACCAGGCTTACGAGAGGAGCCCCATCCACCTGCCGCTCGTAGAGACGCAGCAGGGTGATCAGGCTGGTAGGCGGCAGCTCCTGGGCATCGTCGATCAACAACACAGGAACCGACCCACGCTTCCTCATTGTCTCGAAGCGGTCGACCAGACGGCGAATGTTGTCCTCCTTGGCGTCGGGCAGGCCGTTGCAGCGGGCTATATGAGCCAGGAGCCGTTCGGGTTGCATCATGGAATCCGCCGAGAAGTGGCAAACCGCCCAGTTATCCGGCGCCCCAGCCTGCAGGCGTGAAGCCAACAGGCTTTTGCCAATACCGGACATGCCACGAACCAGTGGCACCAGTTCACTGTTCTCTATCAGATGCCTGATCAGATCCAGCCGCGCTTCCGATTCCGGCGTCGAGAAAATTTCTTCGTTCTCAGCCAAGCGGATATCCCGATATCAAAGTGTCATCGACCATAATTCTCGAGTGTTTCATGCAGTTTCGCCAGGTTGAATTCATCCGTGACACAGGCGGAACCAATCCCATTGAGCAACACCAACCTCAGTTTCCCATCCAATACCTTCTTGTCTATTGCCATCAATGAAAGAAACTGTTCCACCCCCAGCGAGTCGGGGGGCAGCGTCGGCAACCCTGCCCGTTCGATCAACTGACAGGCCCGAACCAACTCCTCCGACCCAATCCAGCCCAGACGACAGGACAGATCCGCTGCCATGCACATACCTGTGGCTACCGCCTCACCATGCAACCAGTTGCCATAGCCCATGCCCGTCTCAATGGCATGCCCGAAGGTATGCCCAAGGTTGAGCAGAGCACGCTGACCCGCCTCTCTCTCATCGGCGGCCACCACTGCCGCCTTGCACCGACAGGAGCGCTCGATCGCAGTGGCCAACAGTGCTGAGTCGCGCGCAACCAGCCCGTCCATCTCCCTCTCGAGCCAGTCGAAGAAATCACGTTCTGCGATCAGTCCGTATTTGATGATTTCGGCCAAACCCGAGGCAAACTGGCGATCATCCAGCGTATTCAGCGTAGCCGTATCCGCCAGAACAGCAAGCGGCTGATGAAACGCGCCGATCATGTTCTTACCCAGCGGGTGATTGACCCCGGTCTTTCCGCCCACGGAAGAGTCGACCTGGGACAGCAGGGTTGTCGGCACCTGAATAAAATCCACCCCACGCTGGTAGGTCGCAGCGGCAAATCCCGCCATATCACCGATCACACCTCCGCCCAGCGCGACCAGAGTGCATTTGCGCGTGAATCGCCTCTCGAGCAGCGCGGTGTAAATTTGATTCAACACTTCGAGCGTCTTGTACTCCTCTCCATCGGGCAGGATGACATGAGACACATCGAAGCCGGTCAGGGCCGAGCGTGTTGACTCCAGATAGAGTGGAGCGATGGTTTCATTGGTCACCACCATGACCTGTCTGCCAGGTACATGTTTGGCATAAAAACTCGCATCCGCATGCAGATGCTCACCGATGTAGATCGGGTAGCTTCTATCTCCCAGATCCACCGTCAATGTGTAGTTACACTTGCTCAAAATGACCCCGTGATGCCTGATCTACTCCGAAGACTCCAGGCGTTTGATTATTTCACGAACGACAGACTGTGTATTCCTCCCTTCCGTGCTGATGACCAGGTCAGCGGTCTGGCGGTAGAGTGGATCCCGGACCCGCATCAGCGACTGGAGCTTCTCAAGCGGATTCTCTGTCTGCAGCAGAGGTCGGTTTTTGTCGCGATGCGTGCGCTCGAATTGTTGTTCAGGCGTACACTGAAGATATACCACGAAACCGCGCGAGGAGAGATGTAAACGATTCACCTCCCGCAGGATCGCACCCCCGCCCGTAGCCAGGATTATACCCTCCTTTGCCGTCAACTCATCGATTACGGCCTGTTCACGATTTCTAAAACCCTCTTCACCCTCAAACTCGAAAATGGTCGGGATATCCACGCCCGTCCGGTGCTGGATCTCATGGTCGGAGTCAACAAACTCCATCCTGAGCATTTCAGACAACTGCCTCCCGACTGTCGTCTTGCCTGCCCCCATCGGGCCTACCAGGAAAAGGTTGTTTATGGACATGCTGTTGCCAAAAGATGTATGTGACTCGTTTCACGAACGATAATGCTGGCGATTAGAAAACATAAGCCAATTGCACAAATAGTAACAGGCTTTTCATAGTGGCAAAAAAAAGGCGTGCTGCGAGGCACGCCTTTTTCAACCCATTGGATTCGGTTATCTGACGCGCAGCGTCTCCTTCAGGATTTTCGGTGTGACAAAGATCAGCAGCTCGCTGTTCTGGTCACGCACCTCGTTCCTTCGGAACAAGACTCCGGCGAACGGGATATCTCCAAAAAACGGGATCTTTTCCACATCGTTGGTCTTCGTGCGCTCGAACACGCCGCCTAGCACGACGGTCTCGCCATTGTCCACCAGAACGGTGGTCTCGATCTTGCGCGTATCGAGAGGGGGCACACCGAGCACGGATCTCGAGAAATCGGGGCTGTCTTTGTTGACCACCAGATCCATCCTTACCCGATCGTCCGGCGTAATCTGGGGTGTGACATCGAGTTTCAGAACGGCTTCCTTGAAACTCACTGTCGTGGCACCGCTCGAACTCGCTTCCTGGTAGGGAATCTCGACGCCCTGCTTGATGCTGGCCTTGGTCTGATCCGAAGTAATCACACGGGGGCTTGATATGACCTCACCCCGGCCTTCCGTCTGCATCGCGGTCAGTTCCAGCTGAAGCAGATAGGAGCCCAGTTTTCCGACCAGGAAGTTGACACCTCCCGACGGGGCTGTCACGGGCAGATTCACCATCAGCGCTTCACTATCGGAATCAGCAGGATTCTCAATACCTGGTTGACCGAACAGTCCAAAGGTGTTTGTCAAGTGTCCCGGCTCGGAACCGGCCACGATGTAGCCATTGTTACCGCTGTTGAAATCATTACCGAAGCTTGCGCCGACCCGCACGCCAAGATCCTTGGCGAAATCATTATTGGCGACGACGATGCGTGACTCTATAAGCACTTGACGTACTGGCACATCCAGCTTTTGCAGCAAGCGACGGATGTCCTGCAGCTTCGCTCTCGTATCCTGAACCAGCAGGGTATTCGTCCGAGTATCGACCGTCACGTTGCCGCGCTCTGACAACAGTCGATTTTCTTCAGACTTCAGCAGGACGGCCAAATCCTCCGCCTTGGCATAGTTCACCTGGATAAAATCTGAACGCAGAGGCGCGAGCTCCTCGATCTTCTGCTGCGATTCCAGCTCCAGTTGCTCACGGGCCGCGATCTCTTCAGTAGGGGCAACCATGATGACATTGTCGACCTGACGCTTCGACAAGCCTTTTGATTTGAGAATGATGTCGAGCGCCTGATCCCAGGGCACATTCTTCAGCCTCAGGGTGATTCTTCCATCCACGGTATCGCTGGTCACGAGGTTCAATTCCGTGAAATCAGCCAACAGCTGAAGGACCGCGCGCACCTCGATATCCTGGAAGTTGAGAGACAGTCTGTCACCCGTGTATATCATTCTCTCTTTCTGGAGCGCTTCCTTTTCCTCTTTGGTGAGAGACCTGACCTCCACTGCGAATGTCTCGTTCGCCTGGTATGCCAGATAGTCATATTCGCCTGTGGGATAGATATCGATGATGACGTTTTCCCCTCTCGCCCTCGTCTCTACCTTGCTGATCGGTGTAGCAAAATCCAAAACATCCAACGACTGCAACAGACCGGGGGAGATTGATGCCTCAAAGAATTCAACCACTATCCTCCCGGCCTCCTCGCGGACATCGACCGGAAGCGTAGTATCACCCAGGGTCACGAGAACCCGTCCCTCGCCACCTTCTCCTCTGCGGAAATCGATGTCCCGGATATCCGTGGACACGGTCGATGCCGCTGCCGGCGCAGCGCCCATTTGCGCCGGTTTCGGCGCTGAACTCTGTTTGACCTCAGATGAGACTTTGGGCTGATCACTGACATCAAGTGACACCAATACCTGACTGCCATTGACAGTCGAGGTATAGGGCACACTCTTGGTCAGATTGATGACCAGACGTGTACGTGATCCCGCCTCAAGCGCCGTGACGCTATGCACCGGGCCTACACCGATCAGTTTTGTTTTGTACCCGAGCTCGCTTTTGACACCGGGGAAATCCAAGGAGATACGTGCCGGATTCTCGGTAACGAAACCTGTAGGCTGGTCGACATCCCCGCTCATGCTCAAAGTAAGCTGTACCCGATCCCCAGGAAGGGCCGAAAAGTCGATCGACTTCAGGGCGTTCTCTGCAAAGGCGTTGAACGGACAACTCACCAATGCCAGGAGAACCAAGATGCCAAGCGCCTTTTGTGTCATCGTGCCGCGCTCATCTTTCGATTCATTCAAAAAGTATTTGAGTGCCATTGGCAAACCTCTCATCTCGAATTCCCCTTGCTATTCCGTCAAAGCCAATGATGCCTGACGTTCGATATAACCTTCCGTTCCATCCTGGACTATTTCACTCAATTCAATCTTGTCTTCGCTGATTTGAATGATGCGGCCATGATTCTGGCCCATGTAGTTACCTGGCTTGACTCTATGGATCGTACCTTCCTTGGTCTTGACCAACCCCCAGGTAACACCTAGCTGCTCAAGTGTCCCCACCATTCGAATTGAATCGAGAGCGTAGCTTTCCAGCTCTTCTTTCCTGCGATTGAAATCAGGAGATATCCCGCTATCCGCAATGGCGCCGCCGGTTTCCTCGCCCGCCTCTGTCGGGACGAAGGGATCTCGTCGTGCGTCCGCCTCATACACAAACGTGGTGATCTGTTTGATCTCCGGCAGGGGCTCGATACGGCCGGGCGGCTCTGCCTTTTTGGTATCGACGTATTGACGCAGTTCACCGATGTCCGGATTGGCACAGCCATTCAAGATCAACATGACGACCAGACCCATGAATCCGGGAGACCCTGATTTCAAAATCCGGCTCATCATTGACCTTCCTCTTCATCCAGGTATCGGTACGTTTTGGCGGTCGCCTTGAGCGTCAGCTCCTGTTCGCTCGACTTGCCCGCGGTTATCGCAATATCGTGCATCGTGACGATTCGAGGCAGTGACGCTATACCGCTTATGAAGTTACCGAATTCATGATAATTGCCCTTCACAATGATCTGTATCGGCAGCTCGGCGTAAAACTCTCGCGGAACTTCAGCATTCGGCTTGAAGAGTTCGAACTCGAGCCCGGACGCCAGACCAGTTTGCGATACATCCACCAGAAGTTCCGCCACCTCGGTCTTGTTGGGAAGTTGACGCAGCATGGCGCCGAAGGACTGTTTCATCTCTTCGAGCTGCTTGCGGTAGGCGGCCAGATTCGAGGCCTTTGCTTGCTTTTTTTCAAAATCCTGTTGCAGCTGCTTTTCCTGCTTTTCGACATTTTCAAGATTTTTCAACTGCTTTTTCGTATCGAGATGGTACCCGCCGAAGGCCACAATGACACAGACGATCAGGACCAGTACCAGCTTGACGGGTGTTGGCCAAACGCCGATGTTACTGAAATCAAGCTCGTTCAGATCTTGTAAGTTCACTTTTCGCCCTCCCCAGCCTTTACAATCTGGCTAGCCGTGAGTCTAAAGTGACTGTAGCCTGTCCCGGTCTTCTCCTTGCTCTCAATGAAGTCCAGTTTCGGACTGTTCAACCACTCTGAATCGGCGATGTTCCGCATCATCGCGGAAACTCGCGCATTCGATTGGGCCTGGCCCTTGAAGGCCACATTGTTTCCATTCTGCGTCAAGTCGGTCAGGTAGACGCCATCTGGCAAAATACCCACCACCTCGTCAAACAGGTGGACGATCTGCGGACGACTGCTCTGGAGCTCCTGAATCACGTTCATCCTGGCCAGCAGGTTCTGCTTTGTCTTGTCCAGCTCCTCGATCTCTCGAATCTGCTGCTCTACGATCTTGATCTCGTTTTTGAGGTATTCGTTGCGCTGGTTTTGAGCCTGGATCATGCTCTGAAACTGCATGTGAATACCCAACACCGCCAATCCCGTCAGCAGCGCGCCACCCAGCACCATCAGGCCGAATTCCTGTTGGCGTTTTTTCCGTGCCGCCTCTCGCCAGGGGAGTAGATTGATACGCGCCATTAGTCAAAGCTCCTCAAGGCCAATCCGCAGGCGATCATCAGGGCAGGAGCGTCGGCGCTCAGCGCCTGGTGCTTGACCCTGGATGCGACTGACATGTTTGCAAAGGGATTGGCCACCGACGCCGCTGTGCCCAGCTTCTCTTCGATAAGGTCGTCGATACCCACAATCGAAGCACTACCACCTGCCAGGATGATGTGGTCGACGCTGTTGTAGGCACTGGAGGAGAAGAAGAACTGGAGGGAACGGCTGACCTGCTGGGCCATAGCCTCTTTGAAAGGCTCGAGCACCTCGGGCACATAGTTGTCAGGCAGTCCGCCCTGGCGTTTCGCCATGCCTGCCTCTTCCAGCGACAGCCCATAGCGCCGCTGAATCTCTTCAGTCAGCTGGCGGCCGCCGAAATTCTGCTCGCGGGTATAGATGATCTTGTTGTTGTGGAGGACATTGAGGGTGGTTGTGGTGGCGCCGATGTCGGCGATCGCAATGGTCTGGTCTTCGCCATGCTCCGGAAGTTGGTCCATGAGCTGCGTGCAGGCGTTCTCCATGGCATAGGCCTCGACGTCGACGATGCTCGCCGTCAAGCCGGCCAACTCGAGCGCCGCCACCCGGTCATCCACATTTTCACTGCGGGAGGCGGCCAGCAGCACATCCACCAGATCGGGGTTCTTTTCCGACGGCCCGATCACCTCGAAGTCGAGATTGACCTCTTCCAGGGGGTAGGGGATGTACTGATCGGCCTCCAGCTGAATCTGGCTCTCCAGCTCCTGATCAGAGAGGGCCGCGGGCATCGAGATCACCTTGGTGATCACCGCAGACCCGGATACCGCTACGGCGGCGTGCTTGGCCCGTGAGCCGGAACGCCGGACCGCCGCCCGGATCGCTTCGCCGACGGCATCGACCTCTGCGATATTTTTTTCGACAACGGCATTGGCAGGCAGGGGCTCAACCCCATAAGCCTCCACCCGATACATCGCCCCATTGCGCCCGGCACTTTTCGACAGTTCCAGCAACTTAACAGTAGTGGAACTGATGTCTATACCAAGCAGAGGCGGGTTCTTTCTTCCGAACAGTGACATGCGGTTTTTACCCAAACGATCCTTATGCCGCAGAACTTAACGAGGAATCTCTTTAACTAGAGTAAGTAACTATATAGCAGCAAATGATTTTTATGTGAAGAGGTTTTTTAAGAATTAAGTTAAAAAAGCGCGCCACATATTTGCTAGACTATGACTTTTTCCACTTGGGGCCATTCTGGTCCCACCGGCACACCGAATTCTGTGAACCAGCGCATGAAGTCGTTCTACAGACTCTTAAAGTACCTCGTTTTATTCCTATTTGGCACGGCACTCATAGGTGCCGGCGGCCTCTACGGGATCTACCTATACCTTGAACCCAAGCTGCCCTCGATCGAAACCCTCAAGGATGTTCAGCTTCAGGTCCCCCTGCGGATCTACAGCAGCGATAATCTCCTCATCGCCGAGTTCGGGGAGAAACGTCGTGAACCGCTCCAGTACGACGAGATCCCCCAGCAGATGATCCAGGCCTTTCTGGCCGCCGAGGATGACCGTTTCTTCGAACACCCCGGCGTTGACTACCAGGGCCTTCTGCGTGCCGCCGTACAGCTGCTTCTCACTGGAGAGAGAAGACAGGGCGGAAGCACCATCACCATGCAGGTGGCGAGAAACTTCTTCCTCAGCAGCAAGAAAACCTACACCCGCAAGCTCAACGAGATATTTCTTGCCTTGAAGATAGAACGCCTGCTGACGAAGCAGGAGATCCTGGAACTCTATCTCAACAAGATCTATCTGGGTCACCGCGCCTACGGAGTGGGTGCCGCTGCCTTAGTCTATTACGGCAGACCGGTGGACAAACTTGAGCTTCCCGAGATCGCCATGATCGCAGGCCTGCCGAAAGCCCCATCCCGCTACAATCCGATAACCGATCCGGAGCGGGCCCTAATCCGCCGCAACTATGTACTCGGCCGCATGTTCGATCTGGAACAGATCAGCCGCGCCGACTACGACATGGGCAAGGCGGCGCCGATCACTGCCGAACTCCATACCGCTCCGAGCGAGGTCGAGGCCCCCTATGTGGCCGAGATGGCCCGCGCCGAGGCGGTCGACCGCTATGGGCCAAACGCCTATACCGACGGCTACTCGGTCACCACCACCATCGAGAGTCATCTTCAGACTGCCGCCAACGAAGCCCTCCGCAGCGCCATCCAGGCTTACGACAAACGTCATGGCTACAGAGGGGTAGCCGGTCATCTCGAGCTGAACGCAGAGACCAGCGAAGCGGAGATGATCGCTTTTCTCGAGCAACAGCCCTCTGCAGCCGATCTCCGCCGCGCCATGGTAACGGCAGTGGAGGAGCAGAGTGTGGAGGCCATCACAGAAACGGGAGAGCGAATCACGCTGGACTGGCCCGCCCTCGAGTGGGCCGCTCCCTACATTGACCACGACCGCAAGGGCGACACCCCCAAGACCGCCGCCGACATCCTCACCCCCGGCGACCAGATTCTGCTCTATCTGGAGCGACCCGAGTCGGGGGATCCCTTTTGGCGCCTGGCCCAGATTCCCGACGTTGCGGGAGCGCTGGTGGCCATCTCCCCCAACAACGGCGCCATTAAATCCCTGGTCGGCGGGTACGATTTCTATCAAAGCAAGTTCAATCGCGTAATCCAGGCCAAGCGTCAGCCCGGATCCGGCTTCAAGGGCTTCATCTACTCCGCCGCCCTGGAGGCCGGATTCACCCCCGCCAGCATCATCAACGACGCGCCGGTGGTGTTCGAAGACGACGCGCTCGAAGCCGTCTGGCGACCGGAGAACTACAGCGGCAAGTTTTTCGGACCCACCCGATTGCGCTACGCCCTGACCCATTCGCGCAACCTGGTCTCGATCCGGCTCTTGCGCAAAATGGGCGTGGGATTCGCCATCCAGTACGCCAGCCGCTTCGGATTCGATACCCGGGACCTGCCCAGAGACCTCTCACTGGCACTCGGCAGTGGCTCGGTCTCGCCACTCCAGATGGGTACGGGTTATGTCGTATTCGCCAATGGCGGCTACTACGTACCCCCCTATATCATCGACTCGATTCGTGACAACAAAGGTGAAGTCCTCTACCAGGCCAACCCGGTACAGGTCTGTGACGAGGTGATGCTGGCCGAGTACCAGGCACAGCAGGATGCAGCATCCAAACCCAGTGAGGAGCCGGCAACGGAGGAGGCCCTGTCGAGTGACAGCGCCGAGGCCGCCACTGAACAGACGCCACCGCCACTGCGCTGCGCCAAACGGGCCATCTCGGAGCAGAACTCCTATCTCATGAACTCCATGCTGCGCGATGTGGTCCAGTTTGGAACGGCACGCGCCGCGCGGGCGCTCGGGCGCAAGGACATTGCGGGCAAGACCGGCACCACCAACGATCAGCGCGACGCCTGGTTCAACGGATTCGACCACCACATAGTGGCCACCACCTGGCTCGGCTTTGACGACGTGGAACCACTCGGCCGTGGCGAGGTGGGCGGACGCGCCGCCCTGCCGGCCTGGATCGACTTCATGCGGGTGGCGCTCAACGGCGTCGAGGAGAAGGTCCCCGAGATGCCTCCTGGCATGGTCACCATGCGTATCGATGTCGACACCGGGGAACCGGTCGGCGCCGGTAGCGGCAATGCCATCTTCGAGGTGTTCGAAGAGAAGAACGCCCCCAAACCGCCGCAAGCCGGACCCGGCGGAAGACCGGGGCCGTCCTCCGGCGACGGCAATGTCACTCCGGCCGAGGACCCATTCTGACCTGATATGGCAAACGATAAGCGCGAACTACAGCGAAGGATCGCCTACGAAGCCGCCAGGATCATGACCGAGTACCGCTCGGACAATATCGCCCATGCCTGCCAGAAGGCAGCCGCAAAGCTGGGAGTCTCACGCCGTCAGCAGATGCCGACACGGGAAGAGGTGGAGGAGGCGCTGCGGGAGCAGCAGTGGTTGACGCGCGGCGAGGAGCAGCAGCAGGCATTGAGTCGTCTGCGCCGCAGTGCGCTGGAGGCGATGCAGGCGCTGCGACAGTTCGATCCGATACTGGTCGGATCGGTCTACCAGGGAACCGCCGACAGCAACAGCCGGGTCCAGCTTCATCTGTATGCCGACACTCCCGAAGATGTGCTGTTCGCCCTCAGCGACCTGAAGATCCCCTGGCAGGAGCGCCAGCGCACGCTCAGTTTCAGCAACGGCCGCCGCCTGGAGGTCCCCAGCTTCAACTTCACCGCCGACGGCGTCGCCTTCGAGCTGCTGGTGCTCTCCAGCGAGAATCCCCATGCAAAGCCGCTCGACCCGCTCGACAATCAGCCGATCCGGGGGGCCACCCTCAAACAGATGGGGGCCTTGGCCTAGCGCTTGTCCATGGGCACGAATTCGCGCCGCGGATAGCCTTTGTAGATCTG
Organism: Sedimenticolaceae bacterium; assembly: GCA_050300835.1. Classification (GTDB taxonomy): domain Bacteria; phylum Pseudomonadota; class Gammaproteobacteria; order Chromatiales; family Chromatiaceae; genus Thiodiazotropha. The sequence goes on along the minus strand of JBNKYJ010000175.1, from coordinate 2,949 downwards.
ACGTGGACGGCCGATCTTCTGCCGCGGATCGTCCATCATCTCGAGCCAGTGGGCGACCCAGCCGACCGTTCTGGCGATGGCGAACATGACGGTGAACATGTTGTTCGGGATACCCAGGGCACGATAGATGATGCCGGAGTAGAAATCGACGTTGGGGTAGAGCTTGCGCTCGATGAAATACTCATCGTTCAGCGCGATCTCCTCCAATCGCTGGGCCAGTTCGAACATCGGATTGTTGGTATCGGCCAGCTTGGCCAACACTTCGTGGCAGACCTCGCGGATAATGCCGGCACGCGGGTCGTATTTCTTATAGACGCGATGACCGAAACCCATCAGTCGGAAGGGGTCGTCCTTGTCCTTGGCCTTGGCGATGTACTTGTCGATCTGCGAGACATCCCCGATCTCGTTGAGCATGTCCAGCACCGCCTCGTTGGCGCCACCGTGGGCGGGACCCCAGAGGGAAGCGATACCGGCGGCGATACAGGCGAAGGGATTGGCCAGTGAGCTGCCGGCCAGACGCACGGTGGAGGTACTCGCATTCTGCTCATGATCGGCGTGCAGGATAAAGAGCAGGTTCAACGCCTTCTCGGCGATCGGATCGACCACGTACTCTTCGCAGGGCGTGGCAAACATCATGTGCAGCAGATTGGCGCAATAGGAGAGGTCGTTGCGCGGATACATGATCGGTTCGCCGATGTTGTGCTTGTAGCTGGCCGCCGCGATGGTCGGCATCTTGGCAATCAGCCGGATCGCCGCCACCTGACGCTGCTCGGGATCGTTGATGTCCAGTGAGTCGTGATAGAAGGCTGACAGGGAGCCGACCACACCGACCATGATCGCCATCGGATGGGCGTCGTAATGGAAGCCGTCGAAAAAGTGCTTCAGAGTCTCGTTCAGCATGGTATGGCGATTGATCAGGTTGCGGAAATCCTGCAACTGACCCTCGGTGGGCAACTCGTTGTTGAGCAGCAGGTAGGCGGTCTCGATGAAGTCGCCGCTCAGGGCCAGTTGCTCGATGGGGTAACCCCGGTATTCCAGTATGCCGACCTCTCCCTGGATGAAAGTAATCTTGCTCTGGCAGCTGGCCGTTGACATGAAACCGGGGTCATAGGTGAAAACTCCGGCCTCGGCATAGAGCGAAGAGACATCGATCGCCGGCGGTCCCTGCACCGACTCCCTTACGGGTAACTTGATCGAAACCCCGGTCTCGTCATTGGTCAGGGTGAAATATTTTTGATTCTCTGCCATGTGTGTACTCCATGAGTTGCTACTGGCTAACCTGAATGATACGCACACAGCCGCCAGCGAACCATATCGCCGAAATATTCGTGCCGGGGACTACCCTTCACGCAGCTGCGGCGGCTGTTGCGGTCAATTGTCGTATCAGCGCGACCACGCAACGGGCAGGGCTGGCGGACGCATCGATTCATTCGGGCACAGGCGAGTCAACAGAGACAACCGCTGCCCGATTCTGCCAAGATCATGCCGGAGGAAATAGTCGCGGGAGGCCTGCAGGCTCCCAAGTTTTCGTGGCCATGAAGTCGTTACCCCACAGACCAGAATCCACCCATCCTCATAAATTATTTTTAGTTGGCCATTAAGTATAGGCCGGGATACCGACCAAAGATCAAGGGGCTTTTTTAAATAATCACTATTGTCTTTTGTAAGACGGGTCAGTGCGCGACACCGATCGCTCACCTGGAAAACCGACGCCGCACGGCTCCTGGAGCTACTCGAAAAAGAACTTCGCCTCACCGAACGCGGGCTTCAGCTGATCGAGCCAGGTCGCCGATGAATCAAACCGGGCAAAGAAGGGACGCTGCACCCATGCGGGATCGCGCGCCTGAATGAAACGCAGCACGAAAACCCGCTCCCCACGCACCTCGGCGACACCCTGGATCTCGACCTTCCCGGGTTGCGCGCTCATGCTCGGACCACGCGCCGTCCGAGCCAGCCCGGAGACCTGACGCATGGCATCACGATAGATTCGCCAGGCCCGGTGGAGCGGCACCTCGAAATGGTGTCGCGCGCCGGTATCCCGCTCCACAAACATGTAGTAGGGGATGATTCCCAGCTTGACCTGTTCGCGCCACAGCTCGACCCATGCCGCGGGGTCATCGTTGATATGCGCCAGCAGCGGGCCCTGGCTGCGGATCTCCGCACCCGCCGCACGCAGACGGCCGATGGCCGCGCGGGCGATCGCCGTACTCAACTCGCGGGCGTGATTGTAGTGCGCCATGATCGCTACATGCTTACCGGCAATCACCAGGTGGTGGAGCAGCTCGATAAGCTCCACCGCATCGTCGTCGGTGACGAAGCGCTGGGGCCAGAAGGTCAACGCCTTGGTCCCGATACGGATGGTGCGGACATGGCCGAAATCGGGATGCAGCAGTGGTTCCAGATAGGCCTTGAGCTGCTTCGTCTTCATCACCATCGGATCGCCACCGGTCACCAGCAGATCGGTCACCTCCCGATGGTCTCTCAGATAGTTGTGAAGGCGCTCGGCCTCGGTGGTGGCTATCCGCAGCGACTTGTCGCCGATGAATTGAGCCCAGCGAAAGCAGAAACTGCAGTACGAATGGCAGGTCTGGCCCTGACTGGGAAAGAAGAGCACGGTTTCACGATACTTGTGCTGCAGGCCGGGTATCGCCTCACCCTGGTCGTCGAGCGGCAGGTTGAGCTCCATCTGGCCCGCCGGATGGGGATTGAGTTCGGCGCGGATCTCATCCGCCAGCGAGCGCAGTCCGGCCTTGTCCATTTCCGAGCGATGTGCCATGGCCATACGCTTGTAGTGAACGTCTTTGAGCATCCCACGCTGCGGAAAGACCAGCTGAAATATCGGATCGTCCGGCACCCGATCCCAGTCGATAAGCTGGTTGACGACGTAATCGTTGACCCTGAAGGGCAGCACCGAGGCCACCACCTGCATTTCGAACTGCAGGGACTCGG
>JBNKYJ010000174.1:0-5240 GCA_050300835.1 Sedimenticolaceae bacterium | reverse complement strand
CGAGGAGGACCGCAAGCGACTCTTCAAGCCCTTCATGCAGCTGGCCGCCAGCGGGGAGCAGAAGGGGACCGGACTGGGGCTGACCATCACCAAGCAGTTTGTCGAACTGATGGGAGGGGTCATCACCCTGGACAGCAGAGTGGGTACCGGCTCTCTGTTTCGAGTGGAGCTCCCGGTGGAAGTCGCTGAAACGAGCGACCTTGCCAAGCCGAAATCGAAGCGGTATGGAGAGGTCGTGGGACTGGCGCCAGGGCAACCACGCTACCGCATCCTGGTCGTGGAAGACCAGGCCGAGAGCCGGTTTCTGCTGAAGCGGCTGATGAGCGACATCGGACTGGAGGTGAAGGAGGCGGAGAACGGGCTGAGTTGCGTGGAGCAGTTCAAGGCCTGGCAACCCGACCTGATCTGGATGGACCGGCGCATGCCTGAAATGGACGGTGATGAAGCCGCGCGCCGTATCCGCAAGCTGCCGGGAGGGGACAAAGTCAAGATCATCGCGGTAACCGCCTCGGTCTTCGCGGAGGAGCAGGAAGAGATGCTCAAAGCCGGGATGGACGGTATCGTGCGCAAGCCTTACCGGTTCGAGGAGATCTACCGCTGCCTGTCCGAGCAGTTGGGTCTACGCTACATCTTCGAAGATAAGCCGGAAGCCGATAAGGCGGCTAAAGAGCTGACGCCGGAGATGATCGCCGTGTTGCCCGAAACGCTGCGGATCGATCTGAGAGATGCCTTGGAAAGCCTTGAAGCGGGGGCTATATCCGGCGCCATAGAACGGGTGGGGGGATATGACGCCGAACTGCAGAAAGTCCTGAGCCACATTGCAGATAATTTTGAATACCCGGTGATCCTCAAAGCGCTTGATCGCGTGGTGTGATGATGGCGGGAGCCCCTCTCGCATCCCGCGGCATCAGCCATCATGGCGATGCGGCAGATTTCATTTGGGTGCCGAGATGGGATTGAATCGAGGAGACCACCACAAGGTTACATACTGAACGATGCGGCTCGCCGCAACGAAATCCTTTCGATCCGGTGTCCGTCTGGAAAAATACCGTCCGCTACCAGTAGCGCACACGCCCGGTGTCGACGTGAATGAAGTTGGATTTGGGATAGTAGCCGACGCCGCCGGCCTTGAGGGAGAGTGCGGTCTTGCGCAGTCGCTTCAGGTCGCAGCCGCAGACGCGAATATCGATCGCCCTGCCCTGCATGTGCAGGCTGCGTTTGGCCACGCCACCGCTTTTGCTGCGCAGCATCTCGTTGGTCTTCGGGGAGCGGTAGGCGGAGATGATCTCGACTTCCCCCGGCTCACCGAGCTTGAGCTGCAGTGCGTAGAGCGTATCGAGCAGATCCGGGTCAATATGCGCCTGCTCGCCGGTGCGGTGGTCCCGCAGCAGATGATCGAGGGCCTTGAGATTTTCGGCCAGATACTCGCCGTCGCGCCAGTAGGTGATCTCCGCCCGCTCTCCGGTATGGGTATGGTGAAAGGACAGGGTGCGCTGTAACGACGGCGCCACCGCCGCCAGCACCGGGGAGACCGCCAGCAGGCCCGCCGTCGAAGCGAGACCGGTGATGAATGCCCTTCTGCTGATGAGGGAGCCCTGGGGACGGATTATCGGATCGTCTTGCATGAAACCTGCTGCCATTCGTGTCTGCCGTTGTTGCCGTCATTGTCGGCAGGAGAGGGGCAAAATCCAGCGCAGGTTAACAAATTGAGGGGTCACCAGGCCAACCTTGTGACCGGATTCACGGCTCCTCCGATCGATATTCCTGATATGTCGGGGGTTTTCAGAGCGAAGCGGGCGTCGTTTCGTCCGGTCGCAGGACCGTCATCGGATGCTTCTGGCGAGCGAAGGCGAGCATCAGCTCGTCATCACGTTGATAGATATCGGGACGGAAGTGGACCTCGCCAGCCGCATCGACCCAGCTGGTGAAATAGGTCAGATAGACGGAGAGGGGTTGCCGCAGGGGAATGATCAGGGTCTCGCCCGTCTCCAGGGCCTGGTTGAACTTCCTGGCCTCCCACGGATCGGCACGCTCGATCAGCAGCCGGGCCAGACGGTCCGCCCGCTCCACCCGCACGCACCCCGAGCTGAGCGCCCGCTCGCGGCGGCCGAAGAGACCGACGGCCGGCGTGTCGTGCAGAAAGATGGCATTCGGGTTGGGCATGTGGAACTTGATCCGGCCGAGGCTGTTGCCGGCGCCGGCCTCCTGCTGCAGTACGAAGGGAAAATTGTCCTGGTCATAGGGCGACCAGTCGATGGAGGCGGGATCGAACGCCTCCCAGCCGGCGCCGTTGCGCCGATAGACCTGGATCCTTTTGCCCGTCAGATAGCCGGGATCGGCCTGCTGCCGGGGCAGCATGTCCTCGACGGCGATGCGACGGGGTACGGTCCATTGGGGATTCGCCACCAGGTGTGTGATACGGCTGATCATGGAGGGGGTCGGCCGTTCCTCGCTGCCGTTCACCGTGCGGGCGGAAAAGATCACCCGGCCGTGGGAGTGGTACTCGATATCGAAGCCCGCCGTATTCACCCGCAGATACTCCGCCTCCAGTTCATGGGGCAGCCAGCGCCAGCGCTCCAGATTGATGCGTAGCTGCTCGATACGCCTGGCCACCGGTACGTTCAACGCCTCCAGGGTCGCCGGTCCCACCACACCGTCGGCGGCCAGGCCGTGCCGCGTCTGAAACCGCTTCAGCTCGGTCTCCAGTTGAGCATCGAACAGTTCGGCATCCTCCGCCTGTTCATAATCCCGGCTTGATTCCAGAGCCAGTCGTTCGCGCAGTCGCTCGACCTCGGGTGCGCGCTGGCCCGGGCGCAGGCTGGCGCCAGACACCAGCCTCGGCCAGCCCCCCGCCCGTTCAATGGCCCGATAGCGTGCCAGTGCCTGGCGCAGGTGATCGTACTCCGCACCCGCCGGGCCGAGTTGCGCCAGCATGTCGGCGAGACGGTCTTGCGCCAAGGCCCCGATCAGGGTCACCACCGGATCAAAGGGTTCGGCTTGCACCGTCCAGAAGGGGTCGAGCGCCCGCGTGTCCCTGTTGCCCAGCCTGAGATCGACGGCAAGGCGCAGGTAGGCGTCGGTGAGCAGCAGCTCACGCAGCATGCTGTCTTGCGTTCCGGCCTGATGCTGCAGTCGCTGCAGATGCTCGACATGGTAGTCGGCGGGTACCAGCCCCTCCTCGCCCGCGGCTTTCAGCCAGGCCAGGAGCTGTCGTCCCCGCGCATTCATGTGCCCCTGGCTATGCCATATGGAGTCCTCGTCAAGCTGCTCGTAGAGGCGGTGAATGGCTGGCCAGTCGAGGTTCAGTTTCTGCGCCGGGCTGGCCTCCACCTGTTGCGCGAAGCCCGCCTCATCGAAGGTCACGATGGTCGCCTCGGCTGTGGGCACGGCCAACAGCACGACCAGCAGCAGATCGGTTCCTAACCTCCTGACTCCCAAAATTGCCTCCGCGCCGGCTTTTGGCGGGCAGTAACGGTATTCAGGTCTTATCGCCTGGTCTGCCCTGGCGTGAATAGCTTACACAGCCGGTCTGTTATTATTCTAATGCGAAGTCAGCCGGTCTGGATTGAAAAATTGTCAAATCGATCCGCAAGCAGGAGCTTCCCCGCCAGTTCAGGAATCCGCTTCCCGGCCGTTCAGGCCCGCTCGATAGCGAAGGCGAGGGTTTCGCGGATGTGGCGGCTGCCGGAGAGCACCATCAGCAGCCGGTCGACCCCCAGCGCCACGCCGGCCGAGGGCGGCATGCCCGCCTCGAGGGCGGCCAGCAGGTGCTCGTCGGGCGGCACCGCCGGCAATCCCATCGCCTGGCGGCTGCGGTTATCGTCGACAAAGCGCCGTCGCTGCTCGGCGGCATCGACCAGCTCGTGAAAGCCGTTGGCGATCTCCACCCCCTCGAGGTAGAGCTCGAAGCGTTCCGCCAGCGGCGGATCCCCGGCGCGCACCCGGGCCAACGCCGCCTGGGATGCCGGATAGTCGTAGAGGAAGGTCATACCCCTGACGCCCAGGTGGGGCTCGATGAGGTGGCTCAGTAGCAGATCCAACCAGGCATCTCGGCTCTCCAGTACAAGGCTCTCCGCACCGGCAATTCCCTTCTCGATGGCGCAATTGCGCAGGCGCTCAACAGACGCTCGATGCGGATCGATCCGCAGATGGCACTGGAAGGCCTCGGCGTAGCTCAACCGCTCCACCGGCAATGGCTGGGACGACAGGGCCGCGACCAGGGAGGCCACCTCCTCCATCAGCCGCTGGTGATCGAATCCCGGCCGATACCATTCGAGCAGGGTGAACTCCGGATTGTGCCGCCGTCCCTGCTCGCCGTTGCGGAATACGCGGCAGAGCTGGTAAATGGGCCCGCTGCCGGCGGCCAGCAGCCGCTTCATCGGGAACTCGGGCGAGGTCTGGAGATAGAGATCGGCCCCCGTCGCCGCACCGGGACCGGTATAGCGGGTGGTGAAGCTCTCGATGGCGGGATCGGTGACCCCGAAACGGGAGCAGGCCGGGGTCTCCACCTCGAGCACCCCGGCCTGCCGGAAGAAATCACGAATCCCCGCCAGCAGGTCGGCCCGGGCACGGAGCATCGCCAGCTCGGCCGTGGGCCGCCAGTCGCTCGCTTCGCCCATGGTGGCGCGGCTTACTCCTCTTTGGCCCGGGAGACGTACTCGCCGGAGCGGGTATCGACCTTGATCGCCTCGCCGATCTGCACGAACAGGGGCACGCGCACCACGGCGCCGGTCTCCAGGGTCGCCGGCTTGCCGCCGCTGCCGGAGGTGTCACCCTTGAGGCCGGGATCGGTGTCGGTGATGGTCAGCACCACGAACTTGGGCGGCTCGACGATGATGGGGGCGCCGTTCCACAGGGTCACGGTGCAGAGGTCCTGCTCCTTCAGCCACTTGACGCTCTCCCCCACCGCGGCCTCGTCGGCGCTGACCTGCTCGAAGCTGTTGGGGTCCATGAAGTGCCAGAACTCGCCGTCGGAGTAGAGATACTGCATGTCGGTTTCGTGGACGTCGGCACCCTCCACCGTATCGCCGGACTTGAAGGTCTTCTCCAGCACCCGGCCGGTCTTCAGGTTGCGGATCTTCACCCGGTTGAAGGCCTGACCTTTGCCAGGCTTGACGAATTCGTTTTCAATAATCGAGCAGGGGTCGCCATCCAGCATGATTTTCAGACCGCCCTTAAACTCATTGGTACTGTAGGTAGCCATGTCTTCCTCACGAAACAGATCGAATGCGGCGCACATC
>JBNKYJ010000173.1:0-18511 GCA_050300835.1 Sedimenticolaceae bacterium | reverse complement strand
CGCACCCTACGCACTGAATATCTGTAGGGTGCGGCTTGCCGCACCGTAATTTGCCACTCCCTGATTGCGGGTCAAGTCGCCGCATTGCAAATGCATCCCACATCCGCTCTGCGCACTTGGCTCGGAAGCTTGAGTTGCCATGGCTTTCCCGTCGACGATTCAGTCGAGATAATACGCGATGGTCCGTGCCAACACACCCAGCTTCTGCTCGACCACCACCGGCCTGGTACAGAGATGTTGAATAAACATTTCTCGCTCGTCGAAGATACGCTGCTTCAAGTCCATCTCCTTTTGCATCAGGGCAAAGCGCTCTTGGGCTTCGGGTGAAGGATCGTCCTGCAGTCTGACCATCTCGTCGAGTTCCTCGCTCAATCGATCGGCGCGGGCGGCCTGGCCACGGGCATAACGCATGATGCCATCGAGCTGTTTCCCCCGCTCTTCATTCAGTGAATACAGCACGCCGGCAAACAGCATCGTCAGCTTGTGATCCTTATCAGCCGGCTTCTGGCTTTTGGCAAAGGCGGCGATCTCCGTGTCAGCGGCATCCACGTCATAAGCCGGTGCGGTGAGCTTGCGGACCAACGCCTCGATCTCGGCATCCTGTTGCCAGGCCGTCTCCATTCCTTCAATTGAGGGACCTGCCCAGACTACCGCCGCCTGCACCTCAGGCACCAGTATCTGCGGGCAGGGCCAGTCGGCATTTTGCCCCTCCATGGCCGGCAGTGTCGTCGTCAGCCAACAGCATGAGAGCAGACAGAGTACAGGTCCGGACTTTTTCAATTTCGATAACACTTGATTAACCTCCACCCTGTTTACGGGTCATCAGTCCACGAGCCGGATCGTACCCATAGAGCGCACCACCCAGGAAAAGCAGCAGCGAGCCGGTAACGGCCATAAAGGCGATCCCGTTGAACTCGCCATAGAGCGAAAACCGGATCAACTCCACCGCATGGGTAAAGGGGTTGAAGCGGCAGATCTCGAACAGCAATACGCTGGAATCCTTGATGCGCCATAAGGGGTAGAGGGCGGACGAAGCGAAAAACATGGGGAAGATGACAAAGTTCATCACCCCAGCGAAATTCTCCAATTGCTTGATCGCCGAAGAGAGCAGCAAGCCCAGTGCGCCAAGCATGAGTCCGGACAGGAACAGGGCGGGAAACACCAGCAGATACCCCGTCGGCGGTGGTTGCACATCCCAGAACCAGGCAATGGCCAGAAACAGATAGACCTGTGCTATGGAGACCAGCGCACCGGCAATCAGCTTGCTGAGCAGCAGGTACCAGCGTGGAAAGGGACTGACCATCAGCATCCGCATGCTGCCCATCTCCCGGTCATAGACCATCGACAGGGAGCTTTGCATACCGCTGAAGAGCAGGATCATCGCCGCCAGCCCCGGCACGATGTACTCTTCGTAGAGAATATAGGTTTCGTAAGGGGGAATGATGGAGACACCCAGAACCGAGCGGAATCCGGCAGCGAAGATGAAGAGCCAGACCAGGGGGCGGACCAGGGCGCCGAAGAAGCGCTCGCGTTGATGCAGAAACCTGAGCCCTTCCCTGGAGGAGATTCCCAGCAGACAGCGAAGATACTGCAGCGGATTCATGACGGCTCGCTCCGTGTCAGGTGGTTGAAGGCATCGCGCACGCTCTCCGTGCCGGTTGCCTGCATCACCTCCCGGGCACTGCCCTGGGCAAGCACCTTACCGTTGTGCAGCACCACCAGGCGATCGTCCGCTTCCACTTCGTCCACCAGGTGGGTGGCCCAGAGCACCCCGATGCCATCCTCGCGGCAGCGTTGGCGTACCTGCTGCAGTATGGCTTGCCGACTGTGGATATCGAGTCCGACGGTCGGTTCGTCGGCGAGCAGGAGCCGTGGCCGGTGCAGTAGCGCTCTGACCAGTTCCACGCGACGCCGCTGACCGCCGCTCAATGCTCTCACCTTGTCGCCGATGCGGTCGCCCAGGCCGATCGTTTCCAACGCCGCATGCATCTGCGGCGCCATCTCGGCGGGATTCAGCCCCTGCAGCGCGCAGTGATAGCGAAGATTCTGAATCAGCGACAGGTCGAGATCCAGCGTGGGCTGCTGAAACACCACACCCAGCTGCGCCAATGCCTTGCGGGTCTGCTTGCGCAGGCTGTGGCCATAGATCTCGATACTGCCTCCACGGCTGACGAAGAGGCGGGTGATCAAGGAAAAGAGGGTCGTCTTGCCGGCACCATTGATACCCAGCAGGACACAGAACTCTCCCGGCTCCAGGACGAAACTGACATCCTCCAGCACCTGTCGTTTGCCGTAGGAGAAACTGACTCCCTGCAGTGCGAGGGCGGCGCTGGTCATGGCTTGACCACGACCCCCCAGGGCATACGTCCCACCTGTATCGACTTCTTGACCTTGAGCCGGTCCACATCGATCACAGAGACGTCGTTGCTCACGCCGTTGGTGGTGAACATGCGTTTTTCGTCGGGCGAAAAAGCAAGGTTCCAGACCCGTTGCCCGACCAACAGGTACTTTTCGACTTCAAGCGACGCGGTATCGACGACAGCCACCCTGGCGGCCGGCCCCAGGGCGATGAATGCCAACTTGCCATCCTCGCTGATGCGGATACCCACAGGCTGTATCGACTCCTTGTGAATGCCGGGGATCTCGAAGCCGATCTTCTTGATGATCTTGCGCGTCGCCGTGTCGATGACGCTGACCGTGCCGCCGATCTCGGACGAGACCCACACCTGTTTGCCGTCGTGGCTGAACTGGGCCACGCGGGGTCGCTGATCGACCAGCACGTTGTCCTCCACCTTCAGGGTTTCGAGATTGATGAAGTGCGCCATGTTGGTGGTTTCCGAGGTGTTGACCAGCCACTTGCCGTCGGGACTGATGCCCATCCCTTCGGGCTCCACGCCGACCTGAATCTCGGTCAGCTTCTGGCGTGTCCGGGTATCGACCACGGTCACCATGTTGTCGTCCTCGTTGGCGACGTAGAGATGATCGCCCTCGGGATTGAGTATGAGCAGCTCCGGATCGGGACCGGATGGCAGTATATGGGTGACTTTCAGGGTCTCCAGGTCGAGTGCTTCGATGTGGTCGGCGTCACTGGTGCAGACATAGAGTGTCTTGCCGTCCTTGCTCAGGGCGATACCCCTGGGCCGCTCTCCCACGGGTACCGTCTGCAGGACCTTGAGGCTCTCTCCGTCGATGACGGTAATGGTGTTGTCCTTCTCACTGCTCACGTAGACGGTGTAGGCCTGCGCCGCGCTGCTCGCGATGGCGGCGGAAATCGCGAACAAGAGCGTACTTGCCGTGAGGCGGTTGCGGGAACGGCAGGACGAAGACTGCGCTTGCATGACGAAACTCCTCATAATCTATTAACCAATGGAAACGGTCTGTGCTGAGAAAATGATCCCGTTTCATCCGGGATTCATATTGACACAGGCGCTTTCCGGGCGGTCATAGCCCAGGGTGTCGAGGGTGGAGAACTGGTGCAGAAACCCTTTCTGGGGCGAGACGGAAATCATTATCCGTGGCGAGGTCACCAGCAACGGTTGGCGCAGCTGACCGTTCCAGTCCCTATAGGTTACCGGCCTGCCCTTGAAGGCTGCCAGATTGAAATCGGGGCTCAGTATGTAGGCTTTCAGCCGGTCTACCTGGTTGCTCGAGGTGCGGGTGGCTGACTCACCGATGGTGCGTACGGCCAACCAGGCCGCATAGTCCCTGTCGGTCATCCAGCGTCCATGCTGCTCCCTGAAGCGACGCTGAAACTGGGTGGCGCCCCACTGTTCGTGGACCGCACTCCAGGCCGCGGTCGAAAGGCCCTGGGTACCGCCGACCGGTCTCGGCAGGAAGGTGCGGTAGCTGAGGAATTCACCAAATTCATCCTGCTCGTCGGCCACCACCAGAATCTCGTAGTCCCCCACCTGGGTGAAGGCGTTGACCGCCTGTTGCTCTTTGGTATGTCCGGAGTCGGTGCGACGCGCGCCGGGTTCGAAGGTCCAGGCCTTCTCTTCGACAATCTTATGACCGAAGCGTTTGGCGGCGCGTTTGAGGGCCTCCGCATAGGCCTTGTCCTGTGGATGGCGTCCAACGACGAGAAACCATTCGTTCCAGCGTTTCCAAGCCAGATATTGAGCCAGGGCGTCAGACAGCATGGCCCGGCTGGGCAGGGTGTGCAGCAGATTGGGGCGGCACTGGTGGGTTCGCAGCTCGTCATCCGGGGCGCCGATATTGAACAGCAGACTGTCTTTCGCTTGCGGCAGATCGGCGATCTCGGTCAGCTGATCAGCCGGCAGATTGAGCAGGAACAGTCGGATACCCGAGTCGTGGAGCTGAACAAAGGCTTGACTCAGGGAGTCCCCCGTCTTGACCGACTTCGTCGTGAGCTTGAATGACTGACCGGTGAATTGTCCGGTGGTGTTGTTGTCGTTGACGCCGGTTTCCGCGCCCGCCTGTCCGGTATCGTCGACGATGGGCTGGAGCAGTGACAGGGGGATGTGCCGCTCCGTCTCCAAGCCCAAAAGCGCCATGGGTATGTCGAGATTGGCTGCGCCGGCGAGGCCATGGAACAGCAAGCCGCAGAGCAGGTTCAGGAGCGTGAGTGAAAAGGTATAGCGTCGCTTTGTTATTGCTTTTCGATACGATCTGCTCAAGACAGCTCCTTGAATTGGGTCTGATACTCAGGAATCAGGCAACAGGCAATTTTGCAAGTTCCATACCATTGGATGCAGAGTTGGGAACGCCCGTCCACCCGCTCCCTGTCGGACTTTGAATCCGTCTGCCTCATCCAGTGAGTGTCAGGGCTGACACACTTTGTCGGACCGGGTGTCTCGTAATGGGCCTAGGGCGCGACGCTCCCTTTCTCACCAAGATAGCTCAAGTTTGTCCAACTTTACCGCGCCAGAAAAGGGATTTTGTCCTGCCTCCACTGTATCGGGTGGAAGGATCGGTCAAGCCGCGGAGCACAGCGTGTCAGGCACAGGCTTACAGCGCGAACAAGGCACGAATATTGCTGTCTATGCCTGAGTCAGAAATCATAAGGCGTCCCATCCCTGACCACAGCAGCGACAAGATGGGACCACACTGAGGAGGTATTCGTGAAAAAAACCACCATCTACTTAGCGGCGATCTTGCTGCTGTTTGCCGGCGTATCGCAGGCCCATGGCCCCACCCGGCAGAAGATGATCGTTAAACAGCAGATTGCCGCGACTCCCGAGGCGGTTTGGGAAGTGGTCAAGAATTTTCACGACATGAGTTGGCACCCTGCAGTGGCCAAAACCGAGGGGGAAGGCGGTAATACCATTGGCGCCACCCGCACCCTGACCCTGGGTAACGGAGGCCAGATCCACGAAAAGCTCGAAAAGTACGACGAGGCCAAGCACTCCTTCTTCTACCGCATCGAGTCGGTCGATGTGAAAGTCCTGCCGGTCACCAACTACTCCTCCTGGTTCAGCATCAAGCCGGAAAACGGTGGCAGTCTCGTCACCTGGAAAGGCGCCTTCTATCGGGGCTTTCCCAACAACGAACCGCCGCCTGAACTCAGTGATCAGGCAGCTAAGGACGCGGTGAAAGGGGTCTACGAGAGTGGCCTTGCCAATTTGAAGAAGATTCTGGAACAGGGCTCTTAACCACAGTCGCACGATGTATCACGCTAGAACATCCGTTGGCGCAGGGAGAGTGCGGCATTTGGCGATGCTCGCAACCGCGTTTGCCCTGGCCCTCAGCGGCCTGGCCGCCGCAGCGGCCCCGTTCGCCTATGTCACCAATCAGGGCGACAACTCGGTCAGCGTGATCGATCTGTCCAGCCTGCGCCCTACGGCCACGATCAAAGTCGGTTCGAAACCTGCCGGCATAGCGGTAGCCAGCGACGGCAGGCGGATCTACGTGACGAATCCCGAAAGCCGCGACGTTTATCTCATCGATGGTGATTCGTTCAAGAGCGTGAAACACAAATCGGTTGGCGACGGACCGCTGGGCATTGCCCTCAGTCCCGACGACCGGCTGGTTTATGTGGCGGACTGGTATGCCGACCGGGTATTTGTGCTGGACGCGGACGACCTCGATGAAATTACCCAGATTCCGGTGGGCGATTCACCCTCGGGCCTGGAGGTGAGTCGGGACGGCAGATGGCTCTATACGGCGGACCGAGATGACAACCGGATCTCCATCGTGGACACCCGCCTGGGGCAGGTCGTCGCGCGGGTGACGGTCGGTGAGCGTCCCTTCGGTATTCGCCTCGACCGCCTCGGCAAGAGGCTCTATGTGGCCAACGTCGCCAGTGATGATGTCAGCGTTGTCGATCTGGATCGCCGCTCTGTCATCGCCACCATTGGCGTCGGCAGCACCCCCTATGGCGTGGCGGTCTCTCCGGACAATGGCCGTGTTTTCGTGACCAATCAACACGACAATACGCTCTCGATCATCGACGCCGATGCGCTACGCGAAACACACCGCTTGGACATCGGTGAGTTTCCGGAAGGCATCATTGCAGACCCGACAGACAAACGGGTTTATATCGCCAACTGGTTCGCCAATGAATTGGTGGTGTTCGACACGGACAAACTGGAAATCATAAAACATATTCCGACCGGAGAAAGTCCCCGCGCGTTCGGGGTATTTGTTGCTGGCGGCTCATAAAGCGGACCGCATGCCGATTCTCATGTTACCGTCAGGACGCGGTAATTGTTTTATTGGACGGAGCCCCCTGGGATCGATACCGGGACCACGGTGTCGAAAGCCCGGGAATATGATCACTATGAACGGGGAGTGAACCATGAATGCCCTCAAACATCCGGAGGATTCCATCCTCAGTCGCCATTTCGAATCGACGGTGGAGCTGAATCGCCAACGATGGCTCCAGAACCCTCCCTCGGATTCGATCCTGAGACGTCATGCCATGAGCCAGAGCAATCAAGCGAGCATGCGCGGGGACAGCCAAACGGCAAGTCGCCAAGCGACGTCCGCGAAGTCCGCTTCGACCCGGTCGTCACCGGCTGCCGCCCGCAGCGCCACAACGGATAGTCGCGGCTTCTTTTCCAGGCTGTTAGGCTACCTGACCGGACGGGGCTGAATGAACCGCTTATAAACCAAAGTGGAGAAATTCCGATGAAATTGACCGTGTGCAATTTGTTGACGAGCGGTCTCCCGGGCATCATATGATGCCCCTTGGAACTGTCCACACCCGGAGTAGTAAACCATTATGTTCAAATCCAAATTCATCCCTCTACTGACCGCTCTGCTATGCATGCCCTGCCTGGCACCTGCAGCTGATGCAGCCCCTGCCCCGCCACCAAATCTGAATAAGGCACAAATGCTGGTCTTTTTCCATAACCACCTCAAAGGCGTCCCTAAAGGCAGCCTGCTCGATTACGGCTTTGAAAGCGTCACCAAAGACGCGCAAAGCTTTACCGATCATATCGAAATCAAGGTTACCGACGTGGTCGATGAGAACTCGCGGGATATGGAATTCAACTTTCTAACCGGCGATCATCACATCGATTTCACACCCGCAAAGGGCTATAGAGGCAATCCGGTCATCGTCCATTTCCTGGAACGCGACATTTCCATCATGGCGAAAGACACGGGCGGTTCGAACGGCTATTTCCGCAACCGCATTCGCGACTCGTTCAAGGCCCCCGACAAAGTCAGCGAGATTACCTTCGAGCTGAACGGAAAAAAGATGGACGGCACCGAAGTCATCGTGACTCCGTTCGTTGCCGATCGGAATGCGGATAAGTTCAAACTCTACGAACACAAGCGCTATGAGTTTATCTTCTCGGATCAGGTGCCCGGTGGGGTCTATCGTATACACACCCAGGTACCGGAAGAAAACGGTGAAGCGATACTGATAGACGAAGACATGACATTCAATACAATTACACCGGCCATATGAGCACGGTGATCGATAATGAACAAGAGGTGGAGATCTAACATGAGCCTGTCTAAGTTCACCCTGACCCTTATCTCTCTCGGGTTGGCATGCAGCGCTTTGGCAAATGCCGAAGAGTGCGATAAAGCCAGTAACAGCGAGACCTATCCGACCTCAGCCAAAGTCGACTACGTGATTGGCTGTATGGCGTCCAACGGCCAGAGCTATGAGATGCTGCAGAAATGTTCATGCAGCATCGACTTCATCGCGGATGCCATCCCCTATGAAGAGTATGTGCACATTTCGACGTTGTTGAGTCTGCAACAGATGACCGGTGCCGGCAGAAACGCCGTTTACAAGAGCTCAACCTGGTCGAATCAGGCAGTGGCAAAATTGCGGGACGTTCAGGCCGACTCCACTTTGCGTTGTTTCTGACGCTGTCTACCGCATGTGAAGCATGATCGATCGGGGTGTGCACGGACACCCCCCTTTAAATTTCTGAGCAACACATT
Organism: Sedimenticolaceae bacterium; assembly: GCA_050300835.1. Classification (GTDB taxonomy): domain Bacteria; phylum Pseudomonadota; class Gammaproteobacteria; order Chromatiales; family Chromatiaceae; genus Thiodiazotropha. The sequence goes on along the minus strand of JBNKYJ010000173.1, from coordinate 10,147 downwards.
CCGGATCTTCTCTGGACCTGACTGAAGCTGCATCTTGCACGCCATGACGGCACGCAGACACCGGCTCGAGTCCGTTACACGGCCAGTCTCCGCACATCGCAGCATCCGAGCCATGTACTTCATGGGCTCCATCCGCGAGTGCCCCTTAGTGCGAGATAGATTGTGTGGGAAGTGCTAGCTGTTATCCGGTCCTGGCAGATCCACGCTGTGCGTGAAAGTCCTGCCTTTGGAATCTGTCACATGCACTTCCAGCACACCGGCCTTTTCCGGTACGAAGCCGAAGCGGATACTGGGATCCTCACTGATCGAGATATCGGTTTCAGCGCTGAAAACCTCTTCGCCGTTGTAGGTCACCTGAATGTTCCTGACGTAATCAGCAGGAATATAGAAGCGCGAGATCTGATCGAACTGAAGCCCTGAACTGTTCGGGTGCTTTATCATCAGCTGGGTCGGCAACAGTCCGCCCTGCTCAAAAGTCTCCGCTAAGCGGAACTTGATTTTACCCAATTGGGCAGCGGCGGCAGACGGATCTTTCAGCGATGGCGCCGAACAGCCACCGGAAGCCTTGACGTAGTTGTTGACCATGTACAATTCGCCATCATTGGTCTCGGCGATGGCGCGCAGGTCAGTGTAGGCATTGACACGCACGCGGGTCGAAAGGGTCTCCCAACCGTGCTTCCCTGGAAAATGAAACACCGCCGCCACGGGTGAAGGATTGTTGTCGATCACCAGATAGAGGTTCTTGATGAAGCGGTCCGGAGTCTGCTTGAGCTTGGAGGTGATGGTAATGGGAACGATGGCGGCATCCATGGCGCGTTGAGGGGTCTCAAGACCCAGAATATCTTCGCCGCTTTTGACGTATTTCTCCCCAAACAGTGAGTTCTTTATCTGCAGCCAACGGTCTTCCGATTCTGTCGCCCACACCGCGTTGGTGAGCATGACGCAGCAGATCAGAAAGAGTGCAGACTTAAGACAGGTGTTCCATTCCCAGCCTTTGTGTTCCATTGTTGAAACAACTGTCATGATGATCATCCTCATAATTGATCAGGAGCCATCCGCTGTCGGCCAGCCCAATCTCAGCCGGCTTTCGGCGTGAATACCCGGGTAGCCGACGCTCCGTATCCAACCTGCATCCGAAACTTCGGAGTCACCTGGGCTTTCCGTGCGGCCGGCATCCCGGGAGTGACACAAGATCCGTACCAATCACGGCTCGATGAATCTAGCCAGAAATTGTGGATTACCCTCTACTCCCACTCCAATTCCGCAAATCCGGCAGTAACGTTTCTACCATGATATTGTTGGAACAACAGCCATTTGTTTTGTTCCCCCCAGCCTACGCTTTCAACGGCCTCGGGAATCGTCCCCCCCTTTTTGATCACTTTGCGGATACCGTCCGCAATGGTTTCCAGGTAGTGACGCTCATCGGCCAATGCCGCTTTCCACTGTGTCACCACGGGGCCATGCCCAGGTACGACCCGCGCCACCCGTTCACACGTCCGTTGACTGCCATCCTCGTCCGTACCTGCCTGCCGACCGGCATCGGATTCCCCAGTCGTCAGGCATTCCATCTGCATAAACTGGTCTATCTGCTTCAGCCATCCCAACAAGCTGCCATCCATCACCGGTATTCGGCCTACAAAGAGCAGATCCGACAACCAGAGGGTCGCCGTTTTTTCATCGAAGACCGTCAGGTCATTGTTGGTGTGTGCGGTGGGGTAGGCCCGCAGCTGTAGCGTCCGGCCGCCAAGGTCGAGCTTGACCACCTGTCCGATAGGGACGTTTTGCGTGGGGAAAACCATCCGCGTTCCCTCAGCAGCGCTGCCCAATATCTGTTCCATCCGCTCCACATAGACCTGCTGACGCCTTGCCATCGCTTCGTACAGCTGTTCATGACCGATAAAGACCGGTTCGTCCTGTGCAAAGGCTGCCGCACCCAACACATGATCGGGATGCATGTGGGTGAGGATCACATAGCCGACGGGTAGCGGCGTGACCTCGGAAATCATGCGACGCAAGGCCAAACCTTCAGCGTAGGAGCTTCCCGTATCGATCACGGCAACCCGCTGATCTCCAACGATAAAACCAATATTTGCAATATGCCCCCCATTGGCGGGTGAAAACTCTTCCTGCGCACCTGACCAGACATAGATACCCGGTGCAATTTCGATCGCCGCGGGTTCCCCGGCTTGGCACGGTTGCATCCACGAGTACAATCCCATGACCAGTAACAGAAGGTGAAAACTTGAAAAATTCCGCATTGGGCCGTTCCTCTTGCGCGTGAATACTTGCACTAATCTTTGTTCATTGGCATACATATTGCCATTGTGGTATCGGACATGGGGCTGATTGAACAAATAGCCTGTCCGTGAAAACAAATAGAAAAAATCAAGCACACATTAATGACGAATGGAGGAGAGATGACGCCATCAAAACCCTGCGGCACTCCAATGCCGTACTCAGGCTGCAGGCCGGTTCATATACTGCTCATCCTTGTCACTCTCCTGTTATTCAGTTCATGCACATTTGCAGCCAAAACGGTCCGGGTTGCCGCCCTGGAGTTCGGTACCGGCAGCTGGGAGCTGGATGTCATCAAGCAGCACGGCCTCGATCGGGAACAGGGCTTCGAACTCGAAGTGGTCAAACTGGCAGGCAAACAAGCGACCATGGTGGCGCTTCAGGCGGGGGCCGTGGATGTCGCCATCACCGACTGGATCTGGGTATCGCGGCAACGCAGTGAAGGCAAGACCTTTACCTTCGTACCCTACTCCACGGCCCTGGGTGCGCTGGTGGTGCCAAAGGATTCGGAGATCAAATCCCTGGCCGACCTGCCGGGAAAGCGCGTCGGTATCGCGGGCGGGCCTGTCGACAAGAGCTGGCTGCTGTTACAGGCACTTGCGTATCGTGACGATGGCATCGACCTGAAACAGGCGTTGACGCCGGTTTTCGCCGCGCCCCCACTGCTCAATCAACAGATCAAGCAGGGGCGTATCGATGCGGTACTCAATTTCTGGCCCTATGTCGCCCGTCTGGAGGCGGAGGGGATGCATCAATTGATCGGCGTTCAGGAGGTAACCGCCGCCCTGGGCATCGAGAGTGAGGTTCCCTTCGTGGGTTATGTGTTCAGCGAACAATGGGCCGCCGAAAACCGGGAGCTGGCGCTGGGTTTTGTGCGGGCGACCACCCAGGCCAAGGCGATCATGATGGATTCGAATGCGGAATGGGAGCGTCTGCGCCCGCTCATGAAGGCACCGGATGAGCTCACTTTCGCGGCCCTGCGTGAGGGCTTCAGGTCCGGCATACCGAAACACTGGGGTACACAGGAACGCAAGGACGCCGGGAAACTGTTCGACATCCTCTACAAACTGGGAGGAACCCAGCTGGTGGGTAATACAACCCGGCTCTCCGAGGGAACCTTCTGGCCCGAAATCAGCTACTGAGCTTGCTTTTCCGGTGTTGGCAGTGAACTTTCGACGGCTCCTCTCCATCCTGCTGCTGGTGGCCCTCTGGTATATGGCCGCGCTATGGTGGGGAAACAGTCTGCTGCCAGCGCCAGATGTCGTGGTGAAGATGATCTGGCAGGAGGCACTGAGCGGTCAGCTGTGGCTTCACCTGACGGCCACCTTGAGACGGGTCCTGATCTCCTTCGTCATCGCCATGCTGATCGGCAGCGTCATCGGCATCATCATGGGCAGATCGCGCAACGCCGATCAGTTGCTCGATCCCTGGCTGATCATATTCCTCAACATTCCGGCCCTGGTGATCATCATTCTCGCCTACGTGTGGTTCGGACTGCAGGAGTTGACCGCCATTTTCGCCATTGCCGTGAACAAGATTCCCAACGTGGTGGTGACACTGCGTGAAGGCGCCCGCACCCTGGACAAGGGGTATCAGGAGATGGCCCGCAGCTTCAATCTGGGACGGCGCAAAACACTGCTCTACATCACCCTGCCCCAGTTGCTGCCCTTTTTTGCAGTCGCCGCCCGTTCCGGCTTGTCGTTGATCTGGAAAATCGTCCTGGTGGTGGAACTGCTGGGGCGCAGCGACGGGGTTGGATTTCAGCTGCATCTCTATTTCCAGCTGTTCGATGTCACTGGCATATTGGCCTACAGCCTCTCGTTCATACTCATCATGCTGATCATCGAATTCGGCTTGCTGCAGCCTTTAGAACGCAAAATCAACCGCTGGCGCGGGTAACGGCATGTTAGATATCGAGGTCCACAGTAAGCACTATCAGGCAAATCCGTCACAGGGACGGCGCCTGGTGCTGGATGACATTCACATCAATCTGCAAGCCGGTGAATTTCTTGCCGTGGTGGGGCCATCCGGTTGCGGAAAAAGCACGCTGCTGCATATCGTCGCCGGCCTGGACAAGGATTTCGAAGGGCGCATCAGCTGGCAAGAGGGCATCGACGAACACCCAGCAAGACTCGGCTACGTATTTCAGAATCCCAGATTACTGCCCTGGCTCACTGTACGCGACAACATCGGCCTGGTGCTCGACGACCCTTCCGCCAATCGGCAGGAGATCGACGCGCTGCTGGAGGCAACCGGCCTGATGCCGTTCAGTCACTATCACCCGTCTCAACTCTCCGTCGGCATGCAGCGCCGCGCCGCGCTGGCACGCGCCTTTGTGGTCAAACCGTCGCTGCTGCTCATGGATGAACCCTTCGTCTCCCTAGACAGCCCCAGCGCACTCCAGCTCAGGGAATTGCTGCTGGAGATCCTGTCGGTCAGGCGCACGACGGTCATTTTCGTCACCCATGATCTCCACGAGGCCACGATGCTGGCGGACCGGATCCTGTTTTTCTCCACCTCTCCGGCCCGGATTGTCGGTGAGTCACGGGTCGATGTTCCCAGGCACAGACGCAACGACGAGCGGGCGATCGATGCCTGCTACAGGGAGTTACAGCAGCGCTTCACCCAGATCTACCAACAGAGCCGGTTCTCCCCGTCATCTGATCCGCAACAGGCTGATTGACCCGGCAACACAATCCGTTTGATCGGCCGCGTCAATATGTCTTGCTGCAGAGACAGGCCCTGATCAATGTGCCAGAAAAGTGGAGCACTGGCAGTCCAGGGACGCCGCCGAACGCCTTTGCGCTGAGACCTCAGCATCCCTGGGGCGCGGGCTCAGGACCCGCTTCCGTCACGACCCAGCAATAACGAAATACGCTGGCACATGATTTGCGTACCCAGCTTAGATTCAAAGAAAAGTCGCGCTGATCCCGCGATAACAAATGACCAAGAGACTCGTCACCCGTGACCCAAGCAAAACAGCCAAGACGTGGGCGTAAGAAGGGCCGTGCCGTCAATCCGGAAGTGCTGGCCGATGTGCGTGCCCTGCTGGGCGACACACCCCGCCGGCACGACCTGCTGATCGAGATGCTGCACCGGATCCAGGACCGCTACGGCCATATCTCAGTCGATCACATGGCGGCCCTGGCCCAGGAGATCAACCTCTCGAGCGCCCAGATCTATGAGGTGGCCAGTTTCTATCACCACTTCGATCTGGTGAGGGAGGGTCAAACCCCGCCTCCGGTCTTGACGGTGCGTGTCTGTGACTCCATCGCCTGCGGCCTGGCCGGCGCCGAAGCGCTGCTGACCGATCTGCAGTCCGCCCTCGGTGAAGGCGTGCGGGTCCAGCGGGTGCCCTGTATCGGTCGCTGTCAGGATGCGCCGGCCGCGGTGGTGGGACAGCGTCCGGTCGCCCGGGCTGACAGGACGCAGGTCGAACAGCTGGTGAAGGCCAACGAAACCAGCCCCGAGACCCTCGATTACCTGAACTACGAGGCCTACCTGGCGGACGGCGGTTATCTGCTGCTGAACCGTATTGAAAGCAGCGACACGGCCACCACCGATCAGCATCGGATCTCCGTGGAGGAGGTCCTCCAGTGCCTGGAGGATTCCAACCTCCGTGGTCTGGGCGGCGCCGGTTTCCCAGCCGGGCGCAAATGGCGCATCCTGAGGGAGCAGCCTGCCCCGCGCCTGCTGGCCATCAATATCGACGAGGGCGAGCCGGGCACGTTCAAGGATCGCCACTACCTGGAGCGCGACCCTCATCGATTCCTCGAAGGGGCGCTGATTGCCGCACGTGTCGTCGGCATCTCCGAGATCTACATCTACCTGCGAGACGAATACGCCGCCATCCGGCAACTGCTGGAACGTGAGCTGGCGGCCCTGCGGGCGGACCCGCCCTGCCCGCTTCCGCCCATCCATCTGCGCCGGGGTGCGGGGGCCTATATCTGCGGTGAGGAGTCGGCGATGATCGAGTCGATCGAGGGCAAGCGCGGCATGCCCCGGCAACGCCCTCCCTACGTGGCTCAGGTGGGTCTGTTCGGCCGACCCACCCTGGAGCACAACATGGAAACCCTCTACTGGGTGCGCGATCTGTTGGAGCGGGGCGCCGACTGGTTCACCGAACAGGGCCGCAACGGCCGTCGCGGCCTGCGCAGCTTTTCGGTCAGCGGCCGGGTCAACAAGCCCGGCGTCCACCTGGCCCCCGCCGGCATCACCCTGCGCCAGCTGATCGATGAGTATTGCGGTGGCATGCCCGAGGGGCACGAACTCTACGGCTACTTTCCCGGCGGCGCCTCCGGCGGCATCCTGCCCGCCTCCCTGGCCGACCTGCCGCTCGATTTCGACACCCTGCAAGCCCACGGCTGTTTCATCGGGTCGGCCGCCATTATCGTGCTTTCGCAGCAGGACAGCGCCCGCGAGGCGGCGCTCAACGCCATGCGCTTTTTCGCCCACGAGTCCTGCGGTCAGTGCACGCCCTGCCGGGTCGGCACCGAAAAGGCGGTCACCCTGATGGAACGGGATCAATGGGATTCCGAGCTGTTGCAGGAGCTCTCAACGGTCATGATGGACGCCTCCATCTGCGGCCTGGGTCAGGCCGCCCCCAACCCGATGCTGAGCGTGATGAAATATTTCCCGCAGGAGCTGGAACATGGCGAGTGAACCTCAATCCACCCCCGACAGCATCCATTTCACGCTCGACGGCAAACCGCTCAGCGCCCTGCCCGGCGAGAGCCTGTTGCAGGCAGCCCGGCGCGCCGGCGTGGAGATTCCCCACCTCTGCCACAAGGAGGGTCTGCGTGCCGACGGCAACTGCCGGGCCTGTGTGGTGGAGATCGAAGGCGAACGCGTGCTCGCCGCCTCCTGCTGCCGCAGGCCGAGCGAGGGTATGGTGGTCAACAGCCGGGGCGAGCGTCCGCGCAAGGCCCAGCGACTGGTCCTCGAGCTGCTCCAGTCCGACATGGCCGAAACCTGTTACAGCCACCACAACGAGCTCGACCAATGGTCGACGAAGCTGGCGTTGGGCAAGCCCCGCTTCCCCGGCCGCCGGCAACCCGCGGAGGACCTCTCCCATCCCGCCATCGCGGTCAATCTGGACGCCTGCATCCAGTGCACCCGCTGCCTGCGCGCCTGCCGCGAGGAGCAGGTCAACAACGTGATCGGCTACGCCATGCGCGGGTCCGCCTCCAGCATCGTTTTCGATACCGGTGAGCACCTGGCCGAGAGCAGCTGTGTGGCCTGCGGCGAATGTGTGCAGGCCTGTCCCACGGGTGCGCTGATGCCGGCCGGCGGTCAAGCGCTGGAACATACCGAGAAGCAGGTCGACTCGGTCTGCCCCTACTGCGGTGTCGGCTGCCAGCTCACCTATCATGTCAGTGACAACCGCATCCGTTACGTGACCGGTCGCGACGGACCGGCCAACAACAGCCGTCTCTGCGTCAAGGGACGCTACGGCTTCGACTATGTTCACCACAAGCACCGGCTGACGGTACCGTTGATTCGGCGCCAGGACGCCCCCAAACAGGCCGAGTTGGGGCTCGACCATGGCGATCCCTTCGCCGGCTTCCGGGAGGCGAGCTGGGAAGAGGCGCTGGAGTTCGCCGCCGGCGGCCTGCGCAGACTGCGCGACGATGCGGGTCCCGCCGCGCTGGCCGGCTTCGGCTCGGCCAAAGGCTCCAACGAGGAGGCCTATCTGTTCCAGAAGCTGGTGCGCACCGGTTTCAACAGCAATAACGTGGACCACTGCACCCGCCTCTGCCACGCCTCCTCGGTGGTGGCGCTGCTGGAGATGATCGGCTCCGGCGCGGTCTCCAACCCGGTCGCGGACGTGGACCAGGCCGAGGTGATCCTGATCATCGGTTCCAACACCACCGAGAACCACCCGGTGGCCGCCACCTTCATCAAGAACCAGGCCCAGGCCGGCAAGACCCTGATCGTCATGGATCCGCGCCGCACCACCATCGCCGCTCATGCCAGCCACTTCCTGCAGTTCAAGCCCGACACCGACGTAGCCCTGCTCAACGCCATCATGCAATCGGTCATCGAGCAGGGGCTGGTCGACAAGGCGTTCGTGGAGCAGCGGACCGAGGGTTATGCGGCCTTGGAAGAGCACCTGAAGGGTTTCACCCCCGAGGCCATGGAGCACATCTGCGGCATCGACGCCGCCACCATTCGTGAGGTGGCACGGCTCTACGCCTCCTCCAAGGCCTCCATCATTTTCTGGGGCATGGGGGTTTCGCAGCACGTGCACGGTACCGACAACGCCCGCGCCCTGATCTCGCTGGCGCTGATGACCGGGCAGATCGGGCGCCCCGGCACCGGCCTCCACCCGCTGCGCGGTCAGAACAACGTGCAGGGCGCCTCCGATGTGGGGCTGATCCCGATGGTCTTTCCCGACTATCAGCGGGTCGACAACCCGGAGATCCGCGCCAAGTTCGAGGCCTTGTGGGGAACCACGCTGGATTCGAAACCGGGGCTCACCGTGGTCGAGATCATGCACGCCATCACCGACGGCACCATCCGCGGCATGTACATCATGGGCGAAAACCCGGCCATGTCCGATCCCAATCTGAACCATGCCCGCAAGGCGCTGGCGAGCCTGGAACATCTGGTGGTGCAGGACATCTTCATGACCGAAACCGCCTGGTATGCCGATGTCATCCTGCCCGCCTCCGCCTTCGCCGAGAAGACCGGCAGCTTCACCAACACCGACCGTCGGGTGCAACTGGGCCGACAGGCCCTCGATCCGCCCGGGCAGGCACGCCAGGACCTGGAGATCATTCAGGAGATGGCACGGCGCCTCGGACTCGAGTGGCACTACAACCACCCCAAAGAGGTGTTTGCAGAAATGCGACAGGCCATGCCGAGCATCGCCGGCATCTCCTGGGAGCGTCTGGAACAGTCCGGCGCCGTGACCTACCCCTGTGAGGACGAGAACGATCCGGGGCAACCGGTGATCTTCACCGAACAGTTCCCGACCGCGTCCGGCAAGGCGAGCTTCACCCCCGCGCCCTTCACCAACGCGGACGAATTGCCGGATCAGGAGTATCCCTGGGTCTTGATCACCGGACGCCAGCTCGAGCATTGGCACACCGGCGCCATGACCCGCCGGGCCCAGGTGCTCGACGAGATCGAGCCGATACCGGTCGCCAGCCTGCATCCGCAGGAACTGACTCGAATCGCGGTTCAACCCGGTGGTCCGATTCAGCTGCAATCGAGACGCGGCACGGTGACCGCCTATGCGCGACCCGACGAAGGCATGTTGCCGGGCCAGGTATTCCTGCCCTTCTGCTATCACGAGGCCGCGGCCAATCTGCTGACCAACGAGGCACTCGATCCGGCGGCCAAGATACCGGAATTCAAATTCTGTGCCGTGCGCGTTTCAGCCGGTCAGGAACCGGCCGCAGCCTCTCAATCCTGAATTGTGGCGGCGAAAACTCACACGCCAAGGTGTGGCAGTTCTGTAACAGTTGTTCTGGAGAACAATACCGCAGGTCAGCATTGGCATTGTTCTCGAATCGGAATGGACAAAATATATATTTGTATTTCGGTATGTTATGAGATTTTTTCCTAAGTTGGCCCGCAATCTGCCTATCGATGAGACGACGCACAGTCATGCTGTACGCCTGTGTCGTTGTATACCACCAACTTCGGGAGAAGATAACGTGTCAAAAAATAAATTATTTCTAGCAATGTCCTGTACGGCTCTCACGGCACTCTCGTTCAATGCCCAGGCGGTATCCTGGGATACCGGCGACTGGAAGCTGAGCCTGTCTGGAAATGTCAACGCCCACTATGTCATGACCTCCTGCGATGCCAGTGATCTGCAGAGCGGAGGCACCACCCTGACCAG
>JBNKYJ010000172.1:0-11850 GCA_050300835.1 Sedimenticolaceae bacterium | reverse complement strand
GGGTAGCTTGCCCAGTCTGCTGAGGGCGGTGATACGGGTCTCCAGCAACTCCCTCAGGCTCTGATAGGATTTCTCGTAGAGTTTCTTGATCTCGATATTGTCGCTGCCGATGTCGTTGAACAGGATCGCCTCGGGGCCGGGCTCGCCCTGCTGCGTGGTATCGCGCAGATTGAGATAATCGGTGACCAGGGAGGTCAGATGCTTGATCGAGAAGGGTCCCTTGACCAGACGTCCGGCCCGGCTGCGCCGGATGGTCTCGAACACGGAGGCGTTGTAGAGGGCCTCCTTCGATTCGAAGTGGGCGTAGAAGGCACCATGGGTCATCCTTGCGAGCTTCATGATCTGATTGATGGAGACCTTGTCGAAACCGTAGCGGCAGAAGAGCTCGGTGGCGGATTTCAGGATCCTGTCCTTGGACCGTGACTTGTGCTCTTTGGAGTAGGGCATCAGGCACTCCCGGGTGTGGCGGCTGAAAATATTATCTTGATCATATCTTGGCGGCAGATAGTGTTTCCTTCAATGGTAATTTTGGAGGAGCTATGCACTCGCCCATCGTCATCACGGGAATGGGAATCATCAGTCCGCTGGGATGCGGAGTCAAGCCGGTCTGGCAGCGCCTGACCGAGGGCCGTTCGGGCATCGCCCGCATCGACCGCTTTGATGTCGATGATTTTCCGATCCGGATCGCGGGGTTGGTGCCCGGGGTGGAGCAGGATCCCGAGGCGGGTTTCGATCCCGAGCGGGTGATCGAGACCAAGGAACGCAAGAAGATCGATCTCTTCACCCTCTATGCCCTGGCCGCCGCCCAGGAGGCCCTGGAACAGGCCGGCTGGGCGCCGCAGAGCGAGGCGGACCAACGCGCCACGGCGACCATCATCGCCACCGGCATCGGCGGTTTTCCCGCCATCACCCAGGCGCAGAAGACCCTCGACAGCCGCGGTCCCAAGCGCATCTCGCCCTTCGTGGTACCCGCCTTTCTCGCCAACATGGCCGCCGGTAACCTCTCCATCCGATACGGCTTCAAAGGGCCCATGGGCTGTCCGGTAACCGCCTGTGCCGCCGGTGTGCAGGCCATCGGCGACGGCATGCGCATGATTCGCAGCGGCGAGGCCGAAGTGGCCCTGGTGGGCGGCACGGAGGCCTGTGTCGATCCTCTCGCCCTGGCCGGCTTCAACGCCCTGAAGGCGCTGTCGACCCGGGACGACGAGCCGGAGCGGGCCTCCCGTCCCTTCGATCGGGATCGGGACGGCTTCGTCATGGGCGAGGGTTCCGGTCTGATGGTGATCGAGACCCTGGAGCACGCCGAGGCCCGGGGTGCCACCCCGCTGGCCGTACTCAGCGGTTACGGCACCAGTGCCGATGCCTACCACATCACCTCCGGTCCCGAGGACGGCTCGGGTGCCGCCGCCGCGATGCGCACCGCGTTGGTCATGGCCGGGTTGGCGCCATCCGACATCGATTACATCAACGCCCATGCCACCTCCACCCCGGTGGGCGACCGGGCGGAGATCGCCTCCCTGCGCAATGTCTTCGGTGACGCCGCCGCACAGGTGCCCGTCTCCTCGACCAAATCGGCCACCGGCCATCTGCTGGGAGCCGCTGGCGGTGTCGAGAGTATCTTCACCGCCCTGGCGGTGATCAACGATCTGCTCCCGCCCACAATCAACCTGGAGAACGTGGACGAGACCATGGCGGATCTGGACCTGGTACCCAACCAGGCACGCAGCCGGAGTGTCACACATGCCCTTTGCAACGGCTTCGGCTTTGGCGGAGTGAATGCCTCGCTGCTGGTCAGCAAACTGCCGGCGTAGACGCTTTCCTCGTCCTGTTCCGGAGCGGTCTTCAGGCTGACTCGCAGCCCATGGCCAGGCGCAATGCCATGCGCCCGTAGGCACGTGAATTTTTCACACCGGACCAGAGTGAAACTTCACTTAAATCCCCAGCCTTCCAGCGTAGCCTTGTAATCAAGGGAGTGCGTGGCGTATTGGCACTGCCACCCGGGCAGGATGGACCCGGCAAGGCAGGGCGTGGATCTGGAGAACGGCATGACGGGCAAACACGAAACTCCTTTATCCGGGGATGTGGTTTACGGAGCCTGTGAACGGCATGTTGCCGGGGAGCTGGCATTGGCATACGCCGACTCCGGCCTGGGCGGCAGTGTGCGCGAGCTGGAACAGTTGGCAAGCATGCTTCGGTCGGCAGGGGACACCAGCAATACGGAGCGTGTCGATCAGCGGATAGTCTCCCTGCTGGAGAAGAAGATCTATCGCAAGATCATGGCGCAGAGGCGCCGCAACCGCGACTTGATCCCAGGCTCGGTGGCCTGAGTCAGAGCAGCGGCTTGAGCGCCGCGATCAACTGCCGGTTCTGTTCCGGGGTGCCGATGGTGATGCGCAGGTACTGATCGATACGCGGCTGCCGGAAGTGGCGCACGATGACGCTCGCATTGCGCAGACCGGAGGAGAGTTCCCCGGCGTCCCGCTCCGGATGGCGGGCAAAGACGAAGTTGGCTGTGGAGGGAACGACCTCGAATCCCAGCGCCTGCAGCTGGGTGGTCACGCGCTCGCGCTCGTCGATGACCCGGCTGCAGATGTTGCGGAAGTGTTCGTCATCCTCGAAGGCGGCGATGCCGGCGGCCAGGGCGAGCCGGTCGATGGGGTAGGAGTTGAAGCTGTCCTTGACCCGGATGAGTCCCTCCAGCAATGCCTTGTCACCCAGCGCCAGGCCGATCCGCATGCCGGCCAGGGCACGGGATTTCGAGAGCGTTTGAATCACCAGCAGATTATCGTAGCGGGGTACCAGTGAGGCGGCACTCTCCCCTCCGAAATCGATATAGGCTTCATCGATGACGACCACTGAGTTACGGTTTCGCTTGAGCAGGGTCTCGATCAGGTTGAGCGTGAGCAGGCGACCGGTGGGGGCGTTCGGGTTGGGAAAGATGATGCCGCCGTTGGGGCGGTCGTAGTCGTCGATCCAGAGGGTGAAGTCCTCGGCCAGCGGGATGGTCCGGTAGTCGATACCGTAGAGGCCGCAGTAGACCGGATAGAAACTGTAGGTGATGTCCGGGAACAGCAGCGGTTCCGGTTGCTGGAAAAGGGCGAAGAAGGTGTGCGCCAGCACCTCGTCCGAACCGTTGCCGACGAAGACCTGATCGGCTTGCAGGCCATAGTATTCAGCCACCGTCTCGCGTAAACGGGATGCGGTGGGGTCGGGATAGAGGCGCAAAGCGTCCCCCAACTCCCCCCGGATGGCCTCGATCACCCTGGGCGAGGGGCCGTAGGGATTCTCGTTAGTGTTGAGTTTCACCAGGTTGTCGAGCTTCGGCTGCTCGCCCGGCACATAGGGCGAGAGCTGATTGACCACCGGGCTCCAGAAACGGCTCATGCTCGTGATCCTTTCTCAAATGTCTTTGCTGATTTCGGAATATAACGCAAAGGACGCCATGAAGCGCAAAGCGTTTCCTGATTGCCTGTGTCTGTCAGCAAGTGGATCGGTAGTCGACAGCAGTTTAAGTGGAAGAGTTCGCCGTGCTCACGGGTTTAATATCCCCCTCTCCCTGGCCCTCTCCCGCGAGGGGAGAGGGGACGCTCTGTTCGAGTGCAGCGAAAACGCCCAGTCAGGATGTAGCGACAAGCTGTCCGGTTGCATCCGATACTGATCCGTGCATTCCCTCTCCCCTTGCGGGAGAGGGCCAGGGAGAGGGGGAACTAAGATTTGTGTGCGCAGCGAACACCGCTATTCGGCTTTGAAACGATACTCCGCCGAACGCGCATGCGCGGTCAGCCCCTCGCCGCGGGCCATCACCGAGGAGGTGCGGGCCAGGGTATCGGCGCCCTCGGGCGAGGCCATGATCAGGCTCGAACGCTTCTGGAAGTCATACACACCCAGCGGCGAGGAGAAGCGGGCGGTGCGCGAGGTCGGCAGCACGTGGTTGGGACCGGCGCAGTAGTCGCCCATGGCCTCGGCGGTATAGCGGCCCATGAAGATGGCGCCGGCGTGTTTGATCCGTTTCGCCAGCGTTTCGGGATTGGCCACCGACAGCTCCAGGTGCTCCGGCGCGATGTGGTTGGCCACCGCGATCGCCTCGTCCATATCCTTGACGTGAATCAGCGCACCGCGCACCCGCAGGGCGGTCTCGATGATCTCCCTGCGCTCCATGGTCGGCAGCAGGCGGTCGATACTGCTGGTGACATGGCCGATGAAGGCGGCGTCGGGGCAGACCAGGATCGATTGGGCGTCCTCGTCGTGCTCGGCCTGGGAGAAGAGGTCCATGGCGATCCAGTCGGGGTCGGTCTCGCCATCGCAGACGATGAGGATCTCCGAGGGGCCGGCCACCATGTCGATGCCGACCTGACCGAACACCGCGCGCTTGGCGGTCGCCACATAGATGTTGCCGGGGCCGACGATCTTGTCCACCGGTGGCACGCTCTCGGTGCCGTAGGCCAGGGCCGCCACCGCCTGGGCGCCGCCGACGGCGAAGACCCGATCGACGTTGGAGACGTGAGCGGCGGCCAGCACCAGTTCATTCATCTCGCCGCCGGGGGTGGGCACCACCATGATCAGTTCCTCCACCCCCGCCACCTTGGCCGGGATGGCGTTCATCAACACCGACGAGGGGTAGGCCGCTTTGCCGCCGGGCACGTAGAGGCCGACCCGGTCCAGCGGGGTGACCTGCTGACCGAGCAGGGTGCCGTCGGGTTCGGTGTAGCTCCAGGAGTCCATGATCTGGTGCTCGGCGTAGGCGCGGATGCGATTGGCCGAGAGTTCCAGCGCCTCGCGCTGATCGGCCGGGATGGCGTTCCAGGCCTGCTCCAGACGGCTCAGGGGGATCTCCAGGTCGGCGGCGCTCGCCGCCTGCCAGCGGTCGAAGCGGTTGGTGAAGTCGACCAGGGCGGTGTCGCCCTGGGCGCGGATATCGCGGATGATCTGGTTCACCGTATCGTTGACCGCGGTGTCGGAGACCGACTCCCAGGCCAGCAGCTGGTCGAGCCGCTGCCAGAAATCGTCGGTGGCGGTGGAGAGTTGGTTGATCTCGCTCATGGTCGCTGTCTCGTTTCGGTTCAGTGCCGGGTATTGGATGAATGGAAGAATATAACGCAAAGGGCGCAATGAAGCGCAAAGGACGCAAAGGTTTTACTGTGTTAAATCCGAATGGCTGTGACTTAAGCGCTGTCTTTTTGGTGGGGCCCTGCCCCACCAAAACCGTTTGAATCAGCGCACGCGGACAGAGCTATCTGTAATGAAACGCTAAACCCTAAGAAACTTTGCGTGCTTTGCGTTTCATAGCGCGCTTTGCGTTATGAATAACCCCGTGGATCAATTCGGGTGCTGGTTCACCGCCTCGCGGAAGGCGTCCAGCAACTGCATCACCAGGCCGTGTTTCATCTTCCAGGAGGCCTTGTTGACCACCAGACGGGAGCTGATGTGGGTGATCAGCTCCAGTGGCACCAGGCCATTGGCCTTGAGGGTGTTACCGCTCTCCACCAGATCGACGATCAGATCGGCCAGGCCAACGATGGGTGCCAGTTCCATGGAGCCGTAGAGCTTGATGATCTCCACCTGTTCGCCCTTGGCGGCGAAGAAGCGCTGGGCGCTCTTGACGTATTTGGTGGCCACCCGCAGTCGCCCCGTCTTTTTAGCCGCCTCCGGGTAGCCGGCCGTCATCATGCGGCAGCGGGCTATCTGCAGGTCGAGGGGTTCGTAAAGGCCCTCGCCGCCGTGCTCCAGCAGCACGTCCTTGCCGGCGATGCCGAGATCGGCGGCGCCGTATTCCACATAGGTGGGCACGTCGGTGGCGCGGATGATGACCAACTTCACCTGCTCATGATTGGTGTCGAGGATCAGCTTGCGGCTGGTCTCCGGATCGTCCGCCGGTACGATGCCGGCGTGGGCCAGCAGGGGCAGGCTCTGCTCGAAGATACGGCCTTTGGAGAGGGCGATGGTAATGGGTGCGTCGAATTTCATGGGTCACTCTATCCGGTTGCCGGGCCAACGGGCGGTGAAGGATAACAGATGCGGCCTGCCACTGTATGACAATGCCTTCTTCAGGCCGCCACGGCCACGGCTTCAGCTCGGCAGGCGGCGGATCTCGCCGCCCAGGCCGGCCAGTTTTTCCTCGATGTTCTGATAGCCGCGATCGATGTGGTAGATGCGGTCGACCAGGGTCTCGCCCTCGGCCACCAGGCCGGCCAGCACCAGGCTGGCGGAGGCGCGCAGGTCGGTGGCCATCACCGGGGCGCCGGTCAGCTGCTCGCGGCCGGTGCAGATCGCGGTGTTGCCTTCCAGCTTGATCTTGGCCCCCATGCGCTGCAGTTCGTGCACGTGCATGAAGCGGTTCTCGAAGATGGTCTCGGTGACTACGCCAACGCCCTTGGCGACCGCGTTGAGGGCGGTGAACTGGGCCTGCATGTCGGTGGGAAATGCCGGGTAGGGGGCGGTGTAGATGTCCACTGCCCGGGGCCGTTTGCCTTTCATGTCAAGGGTGATCCAGTCTTCGCCGACATCGATCTTGGCGCCGGCTTCGCGCAGTTTCTGCACCACCGAATCGACCAGCTCGGGGCGGGTGTCGCGCACCCGGATGTTGCCGCGGGTGATGGCGGCGGCGACCAGGAAGGTGCCGGTCTCGATGCGGTCGGGCAGTACGTCATAGTCGGTGCCTTTGAGCTCGTCCACCCCTTCGATGGTGATGGTCGGAGTGCCGGCGCCGCTGATCTTGGCACCCATGCGGTTGAGGCAGTCGGCGAGATCGACCACCTCCGGCTCACGGGCGGCATTCTCGATCAGGCTGGTGCCCTTGGCCAGGGCGGCGGCCATCATCAGGTTCTCGGTGCCGGTGACGGTAACCAGGTCCATGACGATACGTGCCCCGTGCAGGCGCTTGCAGCGGGAGCGGATGTAACCATTCTCCACCTGGATCTCGGCACCCATGGCGCGCAGGCCGTCGATATGCAGGTTGACCGGCCGCGAGCCGATGGCGCAGCCGCCGGGCAGGGAGACGTCGGCCTGGCCGAAGCGGGCCAGCATCGGACCCAGCACCAGGATCGAGGCGCGCATGGTCTTGACCAGCTCGTAGGGGGCGCTGAAGGTGTGAATGGTGTTGCTGTTGACCTCGATGGCCATCTTTTCGTCGACCACCAGGGTCACCCCCATGCCGCCGAGCAGCTCCATGGTGGTGGTGATGTCGTGCAGGTGCGGCACGTTGCCGACACGCATGGGACCGTCCGCCAGCAGGGTGGCGGCGAGAATGGGCAGTGCGGCGTTTTTCGCGCCAGCGATCCTGACGTCGCCGGAAAGGGGGTTGCCGCCGCGGATGATGAGTTTGTCCATGGTCTGTTCGAGTGGTGGTCGGAGAAAAGGGTCGATCGGATGGAAAAAGACGTGGAATCATACCGAATATGGAGAGAAAACGGGAGTTTTCTTAATAATATGGTTGATATTGCCAGGCCACCTGCCCTATTGTTCCTGGTTTTTTCCACCCTACTGAAGACAGGTTGAACCATGCAGTCGATCGGTTGGTATCTCAAGCGGCTTCAGGCCATGTCGCCGGGCGAAGTGGCCTGGCGGGTCAAATCTCTGGCCAGGGACCAGGTCGACAGAGTGCGGGTGCCGCTCGATCTGTTGCCGCAACCGGGGGGGGATCCGGTGGCGGAGTTGCAGGCCGGCGGCGCCGGGTTTGCCCTCAAGGGGCCGCGCCTGGGTGCCTGGCTGCGGTCTGACGCGGGGCCGGAAATCGAGGCCTGGCGTGCATCGCTGACCGCGGCCGCCGACAAGATCGCCGATGGAAGACTGAGCTTCTTCGACCTGGAGGACCGCTTTCTCGGCGACCCGATCACCTGGAACTACGACCACGCTGCCGGCAAGCCCACTCCCAGCCTGCCCATCCAGTCGGTGGACTATCGGGATTTCGAGCAGAGCGGCGACTGCAAGCTGGTGTGGGAGCCCAACCGTCATCACCATCTGCTGGTGCTGGCCCGGGCCTATCGGGTCACCGGCGAGCGGCGCTATGCCGAGGCCCTGGTGCGGCAGCTCGACTCCTGGATGGAGCAGAATCCCTTCGGTTACGGTATGAACTGGCGCAGTCCGCTGGAGCTTGGAGTGCGCCTGATCAACTGGGTCTGGGCCATCGACATGATCCGCGATTCGGGGGCGATGGACGCGGCGTTCTACGCCCGTTTGCGGCGTAACGCCTTTCTGCACTGCTGGGAGACGGCGCGCAAGTTCTCCAAGGGCTCCTCCGCCAATAACCATCTGGTGGGCGAAGCGGCGGGCGTCTATGTCGGAGCCAGCTATTTCGCCAGTTTCGAGCAGTCCGAAGCCTGGAGGAGGGAGGCCAAGGCGATACTCTGCCGCGAGATCCTGGCCCAGACCTACAGCGACGGTTGCATCCGGGAGCACGGTCTGGGCTACCAGTTTTTCGTACTGCAGTTCTACATCGTCTGCGGGCTCGTGGGGCGTTGGACCGGCGACGCATTCCCTGACGAATACTGGGAACGCATCGAGCGCATGATCGAGTTCGTCGCCATGCTCGAGGAGGGGGGCGAGGAGTTGCCCATGTTCGGTGACCGGGACGACGGCTATGTGCTCGACCTGGGAGATCGACCCGAACAGGTGCCGCCCCTGCTGAGCCTGGCCGCCCTGCTGTTCGGACGCGGCGATTTCAAGGCACGGGCCGGGGAGTTGTCGCAGACGGCCTATTGGCTGCTGGGTCCGTCGGCGATGGATGACTATGCACGCTTGGAATCGGCCCCCGCCAAGAGCGCCGCCCTCGAAAGCATGAGTTTCCCTGAGTCGGGCTACCATCTGCTGCAATCGGGCCGCGTGGGCGAGGGGGCGATCAGCCTCTTTTTCGACTGCGCCGAACTCGGCTACGGCGCCATCGCCGCCCATGGGCATGCCGACGCGCTCAGTGTCGCCCTGCGGCTGGACCGTCGGGACGTGCTGGTCGATCCCGGCACTTTCGACTACTTCACCTACCCCGAGTGGCGCCAGTATTTCCGTAAGACCTGTTCGCACAACACACTGGTGGTCGACGACCAGGATCAGTCGGAGCTGCAGGGCGCCTTCCTCTGGGGGCGCCGGGCGCAGAGCCGTCTCGAGACCTGGCGCGTGGATGGGGATGAGAGCGTGATCTCCGGCAGCCATGACGGCTATACCCGGCTGCCCGATCCGGTGCTCCATCGTCGCACCGTCTGTCTGCGGGGGGGGGTCGGGGAGATCGAGATCCTGGATGAGATCGACTGTCGCCAGTCACACCGGGTCTCGCTCAATTTCCAGTTTTCCGAGTACTGCAAGCTGGAAGCGGTCGGCGACAATACCTGCCGGGTACGAGTCGATGGGCTGGAGCGCGGTCTGACCTTTCACTGTCCCGAGGGGCTCGAAGCGACGATCTACGTCGGCAGCGAGTCACCCAAGGCGGGATGGGTGAGCCGCGGCTATCACCGCAAGACCCCCGCACCACAATTGCGGCTGCAGGGGGAAGTCAGCGGCATAACCCGGCTGCAGACCCGGATCCGTATCGCCTCCTGAGCGGATTCAGCGCTCCGAGACCGGACGCTGGCCCGAAATGACTTCCAGCGAAAAGGGCTCGCTGCCGCGCCAGCCGCCGACCAGCAGCTTGCTGCCGGGGGGCTGGTTGGCGATGGTGGTCATCAGCTCCTCGGAGTTTCTCGGGTTGACCTCGTTGATGCGTGTGATCACGTCACCCGGCCGGATGCCTGCTTCACTGGCCGGTCCCCCTTCCAGCACGCCGGTCACCAGGATACCCTCGGTGTCGTGCAGGCCGAAGGCCTCGGCCAGCCGCTCGGTCACATTCTGGCCCTGAATGCCGAGCCAGCCGCGCACCACGTGACCGGTGGTGATCAACTGCTGCATGATGCCTTCCGCCAGGTCGATGGGGATGGCGAAGCCGATGCCGAGGGAGCCTCCGCTCTGGGAGAAGATGGCGGTATTGATGCCGATCAGTTCGCCGTTGGCGTTGACCAGTGCGCCGCCGGAGTTGCCCGGGTTGATGGCGGCGTCGGTCTGGATGAAGTTCTCGAAGGCGTTGATGCCCAGATGGGAACGGCCGGTGGCGCTGATGATGCCCTGGGTGACGGTCTGGCCGACCCCGAAAGGATTGCCGATGGCCAATACCACGTCCCCCACCTGCTGGCCGCCCGATTTGCCGAACGGGATCGCCGGCAGCGGCCGATCACTGTCGATCTTCAGCACCGCCACGTCGGAGTCGGCGTCCGAGCCCACCACGCTGACGCTCACGCTCTGGCCATCGGCCAGCACCACCTTGATCTCGTCAGCCCCTTCGATGACATGGTGATTGGTCAGCATGTAGCCGTCGGGGGTGACGATGACGCCGGAGCCGAGGCTGGTCTCGAGTCGTTGCCGGGTCTGCTCCGGCAGCATGCTGCCGAACAGGTGTTGCAGCAACGGATCCTTGAAGCGCATGGCCTGGGACTCGGTGGTGATCTTGCTGGTGAAGACGTTGACCACCGAAGGCGCCGCCTTCAGTACCGCATCGGCATAGGAGGCCGGGCCGCTCTGGCGGGTCAGCACGGCCTGCGGGGCGGGTTTGTTGAGCTGGGCTTCGGGTGCAGGCGGTTGGATCATCTCCGGGGCGAGAAAGAGCACGACCAGGGCTCCGGCAAGGGCGGCGGTGACGATCGTCAGGAGTAGAGAGAAGAGTTTTCTCATTCGCATGGGATTGTTTACCCTAAGGCATCTGAATAGGCGCTGTTGAGACAGGTTCTATTTTCTTTGTCCGGCAAGGCAAACACAACATGATAGATCTTATGACACTTGAGGCCTACTGCAACGAGCTGCTGGAAGCGCCGGGTTTCGAGGACTACTGTCCCAACGGCGTGCAGGTCGAGGCCGGCAGTGAAGTGACGCGGCTGATGGTCGGCGTCACCGCCTGCCAGTCACTGATCGAGGCCGCCCGCGACTGGCGGGCCGATCTGTTGCTGGTGCATCACGGTTATTTCTGGCGGGGCGAGCCGGCCCCGTTGCGGGGGATGAAGGGGCGGCGCGTGCGTGCGCTGTTCGAGGCCGGCATCAGTCTGCTCGCCTACCATCTGCCGCTGGACGCCCATCCCACCTATGGCAACAATGCGCAATTGGGGCGGCTGCTCGGATTCGACACGGCCGCTCCCGCCGAAGCGGGTTCCGGCCTGATCTGGTCGACCTGGCTGGATCAGCCGCTGAGCGGCGAATCCCTGCGTTCGCGCATCGCCCAGGCACTGGGCCGTGACCCCTTGCACATACCTTCTGCCGCGCAGGATATCACGCATGTCGCCTGGTGCACCGGCGCGGCGCAGGGGTATCTGGAGAAGGCGGCCGCCCTGGGGGCGGAGGCCTTCATTTCCGGTGAGATTTCCGAATCCACGGTACACATCGCGCGTGAAATGGGCGTAGACTATTTCGCCGCCGGGCATCATGCCACCGAACGCTTTGGGGTGCAGGCCCTGGGGCGGCATCTGGCAGAGCGCTTCGAGCTCGAATACCGTTTCGTCGATATCGACAATCCGGTCTGATCCAGAGCCAGGGAACTGGTTTATCCCGTTATGATTCCACATCAGGGTCAGTATCTTTCGGCCGGGATTCGCCTTGACCTGCCCGGTCGCATTATGCAAAATGCGCGGTTAATTTTTGTGGTTTTTTAAGTATATTCTAATGTCCTGAAGATGAGGGGCTGCTGCGGGACCGGCATGGTCCTCGGCAACTCATCCAGTATCCCGGGGAGTCCTTGAATATGAGCGCAGATGGCGTTGATTTGAAAAAGCGGCGTACGCTTACGCTGGCTACCAGTGCGGTCGGGGCGATCGGTGCCGGCTACGTGATCTATCCCTTCCTGGCGGC
>JBNKYJ010000171.1:0-6208 GCA_050300835.1 Sedimenticolaceae bacterium | reverse complement strand
TGCTTACTGTCAGCCCGTGCAATCGAGCTGTTTGTTCGCGTTGGCGCTTAATCACTGCGTCCCCTCTCCCCTTGCGAGAGAGGGCCAGGGAGAGGGGGGGATATAAACTTGTGAGCGTAGCGAACACGCTAACTCAAAACTCATAACTCACAACTCAAAACTCTATAGCTTAGGGCTCAGCTGATCCTCCCGCAGCTTGGGCGTGAAGTAGTCGTCCGCCGCCTCGATGTCCACCGGCTGGTCCGATTTGTCCACCAATGGCTGTTCGTAGTCATTCCAGCCCCGCAGCCCGGTCTTCAGCGAAACCACGTTCTTGTAGCCGAGCAGGTGCATGGAGTTTGCCGCCAGCACGCTCCGATAGCCGGAGCGGCAGACCACCACGATCTCCCGTTCACGCGCCATAACCAGCTCCGGGATGGTCTCCTCGTAGTCCCATTCACAAGCCGATTCCAGAATCCCTCGGGGGGCCAGAATCGAACCCTCGATGTGCATGGCGTCGTACTCGTAGGGCTCACGCACATCGACCACCATCAGGTCCGGATTCTCCGCCATGCGCTCCTCCAGGTCCCAGGGCATGATCTCCTTCACGTCGCTGAGGCAGTCGCTGATCAGGCCAAGAAAATTCTTCATGTCGTCGTTTCCTGCTGAGTGGAAGAGCACGCTGCTCCCCTTTCAATCTTTTATTCTATGAACCCCGCGAACAGAGGTTCTGCTCCACCGCGATGACGGCCGCCTCGACCCGCGAATGGACATCCAGCTTGCGCAGAATCGCTTTCACGTGGAGTTTCACGGTGCCGTCCGAAATGCCCAGATTGCGGGCGATCACCTTGTTGCTCTGGCCGTCCGCCAGATGACAGAGAATCTCCCGTTCCCGTGGCGTGAGGTCGTCGAGGGAGGAGGTCTGGGCGCTCGCCCGCTGACTCTCGCCCTGCACCGCCTTGGCCAGCACGCTGGTCAGCTCCTTGGCCACCACCGTGTTGCCCTTGACGATCTGTTGCAGGGCGTCGATCAATTCGTTGGGCTCCATATCCTTCAACAGGTAGCCCTGGGCGCCACCCTGCAAGGCCTCGATCACGTCCGCCTCCTCGCGGCTGGTGGTGAGCATGCTGATCGGCATGTTCGGATAGTGCTTGCGCAGTACCGACAACACCTCGGTACCGGTCATGTCGGGCATGCGCATGTCGAGCAGCACCACGTCGGGCTTCTCCTCGGCCACGATCTCGATGCCCTTGAGACAGTCACCCTCAGCAATCACATCGATGCCCCGCCGTTCCAGCAGTTCCTGAAGCCCGACGCGGAACAGGGCATGATCGTCGATTACCAGCACACGCATCTCATCTACCTCAACAAGTTCGCTTCGCCGCGGGCGCTGCGGATGATCAGCTCGACCCGGGTCCCTTCACCGGGTTCGCTCTCGATGGAGAGCTCCCCGCCGATACGTCTCGCCCGCTCCTGCATGATCGACAGCCCGATGTGCTCACCCGGGTTGCCCTTGGGGGCCGAGCCCTCGAATCCGACCCCATCGTCCTCCACCAGGATCAGATAGGTACCGGGGCTGCGACAACGCAACAACACCCTGATCGTGTGCGCCTGGGCATGCTTGCGGATATTGGCCAGCGACTCCTGCACGATGCGCAGGGCCTGCATCTCCTGGTTGGTGTCGAGATCGGTCTTCAGGCAGTCGGGCTGGAAGAAGGCGGCGATGCCGGTCTCCTGATTGAAGCGCTCCACCAGTTTGCCCAGTGCCGGCACCAGTCCCCGCTGGTCCAGCGGCGCGCGAAAGCTGTTGATCAGCTCGCGCAGCTCGTCGTGGGCCTCGTCGAGACCGTTGTGGATCCGGGCCGCCTCCTGCTGCGCCTTCGGCGTGGCGCCGGCGTCCTGCAAGGTCTCCTCCAGCATGCGCACCTGAAAACGCAGGCTGGCCAGGGTCTGGGCCAGGGAGTCGTGCAGCTCATGGGCCAGGGAGGTGCGCTCCTCGACGATGGAGAGGCGACGCGCCTCGGTATCGGAGCGCTGCTTGGCCACCGCCATGCCGAGATGGCTGCCGATGGTGTTGAGGATGTCGAGCACGTCCTCGCGGCCGTCGTAGATACCCGGTTTGTCCACGTAGAGGTGGTAGAAACCGAGCACGTCGCCGTGGTACCACATGGGCACCGAGACCCGCTCCACCTCGTCCGGGCTGAACATGCGCCGGCCGTTGCGGCGGGAGCAGGCGCGGGCGTCCTGGGCACACAGGATATCTCCGGGCGACAGCGCGATACCGCATTGGCAGAGCCTGATCGGCAGCAGTTCCTGCTCGTTGTAGAGGCGTCCGTTCTGGTCGATGCAACCGACCTGACGCACCCGGTCGTCCTGCAGCACCAGATGCACGGTGGCGGAACGGGCATTGACCATGCGCTTGAAGACCGTCATGTACTCCAGCAGGAGTTCGTCCAGGTTTTCCGACTGGTTGATGCCGGCCGCCACGTCGTAGAGCACCTGCAGGGAGGTGGTCTTCTGGGCCAGGCGCCAGGTCTGGCGGGCGACGCGCACCTCCATGTCCTCGTAGATATCGGTCAGCTCCTCGTTGAGGCTGTCGATGTCGCGGGCCATACCGCTGAGCACACCGGTCGGCTGCTCGGAACCCCGGTGGGCCACCGGTTCACCCTGGCAGATCTGGGTCACCGTCTGCTCCAGGGTGGAGAGCGGGCGCAATAGCTGGCTGCGCAGTCGCATCAGCACCAGCAGCAGGGAGAGGAAGGCCACGAAACAGCCGATCAGCAGCATCCCCTGCAGCGTCGAGTGTTGTGACACCCCCGCCACCTGCAGCAGGGCCAGTATCAGGCAGAAGAGGACACTGCCTCCCAGCAGCAGAATCGGCGTCAGCAGATTTCCGGTAAAGAGGATACGCAGACTCGGCCAGTGTCGCGGATCGATCACCCCTTCGAGCCAGCTCATCCAACCCCGTTGCTCCGGGCGATAGTCGCCGTTACCCCCCTCACGAGGCAGTTGTTCCGACCTTTTCTCTTCACTCTGCATGACCGGGAACTCTATCATGAACCACCCTCACCGGCCTTTTCCCGCGCTGCCTGCAAGAGACCCTGCAGCATCTCGACACGCCAGGCCATCATCGCCTCGCCCAGGGCGGCTCCTGAGAGCTCGGATCGGTAGAACTCCGACGGCGGTTTACGCTGCAGTGTCTCGGCCGCCATCTGCAGCGGCTTCTCCAGCTCGACCATGGACTGGGGCCAGAGGGCGCTCGCCGCCAGCAGAAATCTGCGAAAGCGCAGGGACTGCTGGAGCGGTTTCAGACGCGCGGCCAACTGCAGCAGCGCTGCCGAATCGTCCGCCGCCGGCAGGCTGTCTTCGACAGCGAGAAGATCCTGCAGCAACTGCGCCTCTTCGCGACCTGCCCGCAGCCGTTCCAGCCAGCCGGCCGTCTCCGTGACCCGGGCGGCGGCCGGATAGAGGGCAGCGGCAACCCGCACCACCGGATCCTCACTCAACGCCACGGCCCGCTTCAATCCTGCCATCGCCTCATCCTGCGGTGCGCCGTGGCTGGAGACCCGGTCCATGGTCCGATCCACTTCGGGCATCAGCCGGGCCAGCGCCCCGCAGCGATGGAGCACCTCGAAGAAACGCCAGGGCTGGCTCTCCTGCATGGCGCGCCGCATCTCCTTCCAGACCCGTTCCGCCCGCAGGTGAGCGGCCTCCGCGGAGGCGGCCATCTGCTTCATCAGCGCGTGCGTGCCGTGCGCCACGCGAAAGCCCCACTGTCCCAGCTTGGCGGCGAAGCGGGCCACCCGCAGCAGGCGTACCGGGTCCTCGCTGAAGGCCGGGGTGATGTGGCGCAGCAACCCCTGCTCCAGGTCGTCGCGGCCATCGCAGATGTCGATCAGCTCGCCGTCCTCGTCCCGGGCCAGGGCATTGATGGTGAGGTCGCGGCGCAGCAGGTCCTGCTCCAGGGTGACATCGGGACCGGCATCGACCTCGAACCCCTTGTAACCGGGCCCGGTCTTGCGTTCGGTACGCGCCAGGGCGTACTCCTCGCCGGTCTCGGGATGGAGAAAGACGGGGAACTCGGCATCGGCGCGGCGATAACCCAGCTCCAGCATCTGCTCGGGGGTGGCGCCCACCACCACCCAGTCCCGCTCGCTGACCGGCAGCTCGAGCAGTTCGTCGCGTACCGCGCCGCCGACCAGGTAGATCCTCATGTCGCCGCCTCCGTCCCTGACATCTCAGCCAGCACCCGCTGCTCCTTCTGTTGCAGCTGCCACATGCGCTGGTAGACGCCCTCCTTCGCCAGCAGCGCCTGGTGGGTGCCCTGCTCCACGATGCGCCCCTGGTCCATGACCAGGATGCGGTCGGCGTCGACCACGGTGGAGAGGCGGTGGGCGATCACCAGCGTGGTGTGGTCCCTCGCCACCTCGCGCAGGGTCTCCTGGATCGCCTGCTCGGTCTGGGTATCGAGGGACGAGGTGGCCTCGTCGAAGACCAGGATGCGCGGTCGCTTGAGCATGGCACGGGCGATAGCGACCCGCTGCTTTTCACCGCCGGAGAGCTTGAGTCCCCGCTCGCCGACCATGGTCTGATAGCCGTCCGGCAGCTGGTCGATAAAACCGGCGATATGGGCGATGCGGGCGGCGGCCTCGATCTCCTCCCGGCTGGCGTCGGGCCGTCCGTAGGCCAGGTTGTAGAGGATGGTGTCGTTGAACAGCACCGTGTCCTGGGGCACGATGCCGATGGCCGCGCGCAGGCTCTCGCGGGTGAGGCCGCGGATATCCTGGCCGTCGATGGTGATGCGCCCGTCACTGACATCGTAGAAGCGGAACAGCAACCGCGAGAGGGTCGACTTGCCCGCCCCGCTGTGACCCACCACCGCCACCTTCTCGCCGGCGCCGATGGTGAAATCGACGGCGTGCAGGATCTGGCGTTCGGGCTGGTAGGCGAAATCGACCTGTTCGAAACACACCTCACCGCCGACCAGCTTCAGCTCGGCGGCGTCCGGAGCGTCGGTGATCTCCGGCTCGCGCTCCAGCAGCTTGAAGATCAGGTCCATGTCGGCCAGGGAGTATTTGATCTGACGGTAGACGATGCCGAGAAAGTTGAGCGGGATGAACAGCTGCAGCAGGAAGGCGTTGACCAGCACCAGGTCGCCGATCGACATGCTGCCCTGCACCACCCCATTGGCGGCGAAGATCATGACGAAGGTGACGCCGACGGCGATGATGCCGCCCTGGCCGAAGTTGAGCAGGGACATGGAGGTCTGGCTCTTGACCGCGTTCTCCTCCCAGCGCGAGAGGGTGTCGTCGTAGCGTCTCAGCTCGAGCGGTTCGTTGCCGAAGTACTTCACCGTCTCGTAGTTGATCAGGCTGTCGAAGGCCTGGCTGTTGGCCTGGGAGTCGAGCCGGTTCATGACGTGGCGGTACTCCATGCGCCACTCGGTGATGGCCAGGGTGAAGCCCACGTAGACCGCCACCGTGCCGAAGGTGACCAGGGTGAAGACGATGTCGTACTGGGTCAGCAGTATCACGGCCACCAGGCCGAATTCCACCAGCATCGGCAGGATGCTGAAGACCATGTAGTTGAGGATGGTGCTGACCGAGCGGGTGCCCCGCTCCAGATCGCGGCTGATGGCGCCGCTCTGACGCTCCAGGTGGAAACGCAGGGAGAGCTCGTGCAGGTGGTTGAGCACCCGGTTGGAGAGGTTGCGCATGGCCCGGTAGCGCACGCGGGCGAAGATGGCGTCCCGCAGCTCGTTGAACAGCGAGCTGCCGAGGCGCAGGGCACCGTAGCCCAGCAGCAGGAACAGGGGCAACACCAGCACTGTCTTTTCGCTCTTCTCCAGACTGTCGACGATCTCCTTCAATAGCAGTGGAATGCCCACGTTGGCCAGTTTGGCCAGTACCAGGCAGCTCAGGGCGAACAGCGCGCGCCCGCGGTACTCCCACAGAAAGGGCAGCATGTTGCGCAGGTTCTGAAAGTCGCGCCGGTCCTTGTGCACCGGGGCCTGGGCTTGGATGTGATGGGCCATGAACGTGGTATCTGTTCTCCAACAGGAAACGGTAATATTATCGGAAATCGCACCTGGATGCGTCTTACACCCAGATTTCGCCGGGTTTCATGGCAGGCACAAGCGGCTGAATCGGGTACAATTCCCAGGGATTAGGAATGGCGCTCGACGAATCCGTGCACTCGGTGCGGCAAGCCGCACCCTACGCCTCGATCA
>JBNKYJ010000170.1:0-7886 GCA_050300835.1 Sedimenticolaceae bacterium | reverse complement strand
CACCACCGCCTCGGCGTCGGCCAGGCTGTCGGCCAGGGGGATCTCCACCTGCACATGCTTGCCGGCCTGCAGGCACTGCATGGCCTGGGCCGCGTGCATCTGGGTCGGGGTGCAGAGGATCACCGCGTCGACCTCGGGCAGGGCCAGGGCCTCCGCCAGTTCGGTGGTGGCGTGAGGGATGTTATAGCGCTCGGCCACCGCCTTGGTCTTGTCCAGCTCACGACTGACCAGGGAGACCACCTCCACGCCGTCTATGTTCTTGATGCCGTCCAGGTGCTTGATGCCGAAGGCGCCGGCGCCGGCCAGCGCGACTTTGATGGTGTCGCTCATGTTAAGAATTCTCCAGTATCAGATGGCCCACCGCCGTGTTTGACGCCGGGACGTGATAAAAGCGGTGTTTGACCAGGGGCGCCGGTCCGCCGGCCAGGTCGCTCATGGCGCCGCGGGCGATCAGCCACATGACCAGCTCGATCCCCTCGGAGCCCGCCTCCCGCACATAGTCGATATGGGGCATGCGTGAGAGTCCCTCCGGATCGGCCACCAGGCGGTCGAGAAAGGCGTTGTCCCACTCCCGGTTGATCAGCCCGGCGCGGGCCCCCTGCAGCTGATGGCTCATGCCGCCGGTACCCCAGATCTGCACCTTGAGGGGCTGATCGAAGGATTCCACCGCCTTGCGGATCGCCTTGCCCAGTTCGAAGCAGCGCCGGCCCGACGGGGGCGGATACTGCACCACGTTGACGGCAAAGGGTATCACCGCACAGGGCCAGGCTTCAGGCTGATCGCACATCAGGGAGAGGGGCACGGTGAGGCCGTGGTCGACCACCAGCCGGTTGGCGATGGTGAGGTCGAAATCGTCCTGGATCACGCTCTGGGCGATATGGGCGGCCAGCTCCGGGTGGCCGACCACCTTCGGTACCGGCCGCGGTCCCCAGCCCTCGTCGGCGATCTCGAACTCGGCGCCGGTGCCGATGGCGAAGGTGGGGATGAGTTCCAGGCTGAAGGCTGTGGCGTGGTCGTTGTAGACCAGGAAGATGACGTCGGGACGGTTCTCCTCCAACCACTGCTTGCTCGGCTCGTAGCCCTTGAACAAGGGCTGCCAATAGGGTTCCTCGGTCTTGCCCAGGTCGATTGCCGCACCGATGGCCGGTACGTGGGAGGTGTAGACGCTTGCGCTGATACGGGCCATTCATTTATCTCCTTTGCCCTGGGGTTGGCGATGCGGCTGGGCGTCGCCGTCCTCGCCGAGATAGCGGTTGCCCTCGGGAGAGCGTCCTCCGTTGAGCATCATGTCACGGTATTCCTGCTCGCTCATGCCGGTCATGCTGCCGGCCATCTGCTGGAAACTCTGGCCGTCGGTGGCGCCGATGCGGGCCAGGAAGTAGATGTTGCCACCCAGCGCCATGCAGCGATTGAGATCGCGATCGAGCACCGCCTGTTTCTGCGCCTCGCTCATGGGCCATTCGTCGAGATAGGCCCGCTCGTCGGCCTTGAAGCGCTGCCGGTTCTCCGGCTTCATCAGGGAGACGCAGAACTGGTTGAGCCAGTAGCCTTTGCGGGACTGTTCGGCGTCGAAGATGGTGGTGCCGGGGATGTCCTGATAGGGTCTGCACAAGGCCATAGTCAGCACTCCTCCGGCCAATAAAGCCGCATCGGGTTATCCACCAGCAGCTTCCGCTGCAGTTCGGCAGTGGGGGCGATATGGGGGATGAAGTCGATCAGCAGGCCGTCGTCAGGCATGTGATCCTTGAGGTTGGGATGGGGCCAGTCGGTACCCCAGAGGACACGGTCGGAAAATTCCTCCACCACGCGACGGGCGAAGGGGGCAACGTCCCGATAGGCGTTGAGTTCGCCGTCCAGCGCCCTGGGACCGGTGATGGAGAGTCGCTCGGGGCAACTCACCTTGCTCCAGACATTGGGATTCTCGCGCATGAATTTGAGGAAGCGTTCGAACTCCGGTCCGTCGACCGGCTTGCTCACGTCGGGGCGCCCCATGTGGTCCACCACCACGGTGGTGGGCAGGCCGCTGAAGAAGTCCCACAGCTCCGGCAGGTCCGGGGCCTCGAAGTAGATCACCACATGCCAGCCCAGTCCGGCGATGCGTGCGGCGATCTCCTCCAGTTCGTCCCTGGGGGTGACGTCCACCAGGCGCTTGACGAAGTTGAAACGCACGCCGCGCACGCCGGCCTCATGCAGCTGTAGCAACTCCTCGTCGCTCACCGAGCGGCGCACGGTGGCCACCCCCCGTGCCCTGCCGTTGGCGGCGCGGCAGGCGTCGGCCATGGCCCGGTTGTCGGCGCCGTGGCAGGTGGCCTGCACGATCACGTTGCGGGTGAAACCGAGATGGTCGCGCAGGGCGAAGAGCTGGGCCTTGCCCGCATCGCAGGGGGTGTATTTGCGCTCGGGGGCGAATGGGAATTCGTCTCCCGGGCCGAAGACATGGCAGTGGGCGTCCACCGCTCCCGCCGGCAGTTGGAAACGGGGTTTGCAGGGGCCGGCATACCAGTCGAGCCAGCCGGGTGTCTTTTCGAACGCCATCACCGATCCTCTTTGGTCAGGTGTGATTTGTGGGCAAGGATGCGGTCCGCTTCGGTGCGCCAGTCGGGGCTGCGGGCAAAGGCGGGATCGCTCCGCTCGCCGAAACAGCCCTTGTCGGTCAGCCCGGCCATCCAGGCCTGGCGTTCGGCGGTGCCGGTGGCGGACCAGGGTACCAGGCCCGCTTCGCGTACCGTCTTCGCCACCTCGCGCATCTCGTCGGCGCGACGCCGCCCGTGGGCGATCACGCGTCCGAACATGTAGTTCGCCTGCTGTTCCCAGTCGATGCCCGGAAAGGTCTCGGCGAGGGAGGCGAGCACCTCCTCCTCGACACCGAACCGGCGGGCCGCGGTCAGGCTCTCGATGAGCATCGCCTCCAGCCCCTTGATCACCACACTGCGGCACATCTTGGTGGCGGAGGCGACACCCAGGCGTGTGTCGGCGACCCGGGGCCTGAAGCCCAGGCGGGACAGGGGTGCGGCCAGCGCTTCCGCCTGGGGTCCGCCCAGCAGCAGGGGGACACCAATGCGGTGGGGCGGCACCGAGGTCATCACCGCACCCTCCACATAACAGCCGCCAGTCGCCGCCAGGCACTCGGCGGCCCTGCACTTGATCCCCGGCGACGCCGAGTTGAGGTCGAGAAAATAGGCATGTACCTGATATGGAGCGCAGGCCTCGGCCGCGGCCAGGGTCTGGTCGGCGGTGACGGCGGATATGATCAGGTCGGAATGTCTCGCCAGCTCCGCATGCGATGCCTTCAAGGTTACGCCGAAGCGCTCGGCATGCGCCACCAGCGGTGCCTCTTCATCGCCACCGAGCTTGATGTCGTAGGCGCAGACGGCCACGCCGAGCTGGCGCAGGTCCTCGGCCAGGATGCGACCCACCTCGCCGTAGCCAACCAGGCCGATCTTCCAATTCAGGGGATGGGATTCGGTGACCATCAGTCGATATATTTCAGGCCTGCCTTCTCCAGCGGGCCGCGCATGTCGTACATGTCGAGGCCGAGTACCCCCGAAGCCAGCTTTTCACGCTTCGCCGCCTCGTTGTTCTCCCGCGCCTCGGCGGCGTCGGCCGCCTGCTGGGCGATGGCGGCGGGCACCACCACCACACCGTCGTCGTCGGCCACCACCACGTCACCGGGGTGGACCAGGGCGCCGGCGCAGACCACCGGGATGTTGACCGAGCCGAGGGTCGCCTTGATGGTGCCCTTGGCGCTGATGGCCTTGCTCCAGACCGGAAATTCCATCCCGGTCAGGTCCTTCACGTCGCGTACGCCGGCGTCGATGATCAGGCCGCCGCAGCCCTGGGCGCGAAACGAGGTGGCCAGCAGGTCGCCGAAAAAGCCATCGCTGCAGGGGGCGCTGACCGCCGCCACCACCAGGTCGCCGGGGCGGATCTGCTCGGCGGCCACATGCATCATCCAGTTATCGCCGGGATGCAGCAGCACCGTCACCGCGGTGCCGCAGAGGTGGGCGCCTGGATAGATCGGCCGCATGTAGGGCTGCATCAGGCCGACGCGGCCCATGGCCTCGTGCACGGTGGCGCTGCCGAAACGGGCGAGTTTTTCCACCGCCTTCGGATCGGCGCGCTCGATGTTGCGTTTGACGATGCCCAGGTTGTTCATGCTCATGTCGTTTCTCGTGCTCGATTTGGCAGTTCGGTGGGGCAGGGCCCCAGCCTACGGTTGTCGGGTAGGGTGGGGCCCTGCCCCACCATTGCTCTTGTCAAAGACCCTTGGCCTTGAGCGCCGCATCGAGGCGCGGGTAGACCCGCCGGGCGTTGCCCTCGTAGACCTTGAATTTCTGCTCCTCGGTGAGGTTCAGGGTGGCCTCGATGTAGCGCTTGGTGTCATCGAAGTAGTGCCCGGTCTGAGGATCGATGCCGCGTACCGCGCCGATCATTTCGGAGGCGAAGAGGATGTTGTCCACCGGGATCACGTCAGTGAGCAGATCGATGCCGGGCTGGTGGTAGACGCAGGTGTCGAAGAAGACATTGTTCAGCAGATGCTCCTCCAGCAGCGGCTTCTCCAGCGCCTGGGCCAGACCGCGGAAGCGGCCCCAGTGGTAGGGCGCGGCGCCACCGCCGTGGGGGATGACGAAGCGAAGCTCGGGGAAATCCTTGAACAGGTCGCCCTGCAGCAGCTGCATGAAAGCGGTGGTGTCCGCGTTCAGATAGTGCGATCCGGTGGTGTGGAAACAGGGATTACAGGCGGTGCTGACATGCACCATGGCCGGGATGTCATACTCCACCATCTTCTCGTAGAGGGGATACCAGTGGCGGTCGGTCAGCGAGGGGCTGGTCCAGTGGCCGCCAGAGGGGTCCGGGTTCAGATTGATGGCGACGAAGCCGTATTCGTTGATGCACTTCTCCAACTCGGGAATGCAACTGGCCGGGTCCACGCCCGGACTCTGGGGCAGCATGGCCGCGCCGATGAAATAGTCGGGAAAGAGCTGGGATACCCGGTAGCAGAGCTCGTTGCAGATCGCCGCCCAGGTGGATGAGATCTGGAAATCACCGATGTGATGGGCCATGAAGCTGGCGCGCGGGCTGAAGATGGTGAGGTCGGAACCGCGCTCGAGCATCTTCTTGAGCTGGTTGCTCTCGATGGTCTCGCGGATGTCGTCGTCGCTGATGACCAGCTCGCTGGACTTCGGCATGCGGGAGGGATCCTTGATGCCCTCGATCTGCCGTTCGCGCCAGGCGGCAAGGGCCGGCGGGGCAGTGGTGTAGTGGCCGTGAATATCGATGATCACTGGGTTTCTCCTTGGCGGATCGCGGCGGGCAAGGCCGGCTCGCCGCGCAAGACCTGTTCGGATGGGTCGGGGCGACCTACCGCTTCACATATCCCGTCTGAGCCGGACTGAGGGCAACTCGGAGTTCCTCCCAAAAAAAAAGAGGCGGCGGGGAGCCGCCATTCAAAGGGAGGTCAGAAACGGGTGATACGGAGGCATTATTGGCGCTGATCAGCTCTCTGAATACGGCAAATCACTACATTCTGTTATCTCAATTTGCTATAACTAAAGGCGGTGCTTTTTCAAAGGGTGAAATCGACTCGGATGCGAACGCTACCTAAGCGGCTATTGGTGGGGCAGGGCCCCACCCTACACCCTGCAATGGAGCGGTAGGGTGGGGCCCTGCCCCACCAAAATCCGCTGAAATAGATCAACAAACACCCTTTTACCAGCTTTGCCACGGCCAGGATTCGCATGGACCTGAAACAGATCGAATATTTCGTACGTGTCGCCGAACTGGGCAGCTTCACCCGGGCGTCGATCACGCTCGACGTGGCCCAATCGGCGCTCAGCCGCCATGTGCGCCTGCTGGAGACGGAACTGCGGCAGAACCTGCTGATCCGCAACGGCCGGGGAGTGACGCCGACGGAGGCGGGCAAGATCCTGCTCGAGCACGGCCGCGGCGTGCTGCACCAGATCGACCGCCTGCGCGAAGAGCTGGCCCGGGAACGGGGCGGACTGGTGGGCAAGGTGGCCCTCGGCCTGCCGCCCAGTCTCTCCAAGGTGCTGACGGTGCCGCTCATGCGGGCCTTTCGCGCGGCAATGCCCGACGCGGTGATCTCCATCGGCGAGGGGCTCTCCCTGGGCATGCAGGAGGAGCTGGTCAACGGCCGGCTCGATGTGGCCCTGCTCTACGACGCCGCTCCTTCTCCCGACATCGAGCTGCAGCCGATCATCTCCCAGGCGCTCTATCTGGTAGAGTCGCGCAACCATCTCTCCAGCGTCGGCCCGATCCAGCTGCGGGAACTGGCGCAACTGCCGTTGATACTGCCCAGCCGGCCCAACGTCATCCACATGCATGTGGAGACGGAACTGGCCAACCTGGGGCTGCGCCCGCGTATCGCCATGGAAGTGGACGCCATCTCGGCGATTCTCGATCTGATCGCCGAGGGGGCGGGTCACGGCGTCCTGCCCACCAGCGCCATCCACGCCTTCGGTCGTGCCGAGAGCTACAACCTGCGTCCCATCGTCAATCCGCGCCTGTTGACCCGCCTGTCGTCGGCGGTCAGTGCCCATCGCCCGGCCACGCAGGTGCAGCGCAACCTGCTCAAACTGGTCGAAGAGAAGGTGAAGGAGCTGATCAATCCGGCGGAATAGAGACGGAACTTTTATTAGTTTTAAGTTTTTAGTGATGAGTTTTGAGTTGATGTGTTCGCTGCGCTCACTACTGTTTTTATTTCCCTCTCCCTCTGGGAGAGGGCCAGGGTGAGGGGAAGTAAATCAGATGTGCGGCTTGCCGCACACGACAACTCAAAACTCATCACTAAAAACTCAAAACTTCTTCAACCACTGTTTCCAGCTCCGTTCTCACCCAACTGTGCACCGGATCGTGCCGGTAGCGCATATGCCAGATCATGTACATCGGCATCGGTGGGCAATCGATCGGCAGGGGGCAGCTCTCGAATCCGTGCAACAGGCTGCTTTCCAAAAGTCCCGGCAGGGTGGTCAGCATCCGGCTGCCGCGCAGAAAGGGCGCGATGGCGGAGATGCCCGGCACCCGTACCCGGAATCGGCGCTCGATACCCTGCGAGGCAAGCAGCTGGTCGATATCGAGCTGACGCGGCGGATCGTAGGTCACGGTGATGTGCTCGGCCGACCGGTATTGATCGAGGTTGCGGGGGGCTTCGCGACAGGCGCTGTCGTAAAACACGCGATAGGCGTTCTCGAACAGACGCTTCTGCAGGATGTCGCCGGCATCGGGCGGTCGCGGCGAAATCACCAGCTGACACTGTTCGTCCCGCAGCATCTCCACCGTCGGCACGCCGGAGTTGATCACCCGCAGGGAGAGCCCCGGGGCCTGGGCGCACAGTCGTTCGAACAGCCTGGGCAGCAGCAGATCCCGTTGAAAATCGTTGGCGGCAATGGTGTAGGTGGTCTGCAGCCTGGCCGGATCGAACGCCTCGATGCGGGCGAAGCGGCGCATCTCCTCCAGCAACACCCTGGCCTCCCGGGCGAGATGTTCCGCACGCTCGGTGGCGACGATGCCGCGGCCGGATTTCACGAACAGAGGATCGTCGAGCAGACCCCTCAGTTTGTCGAGCAGATGGCTGACCGCCGATTGGGTGACCCCCAGGCGTTCGGCCGCCTTGGTGATGGAGCCCTCTTCCACCACCACCACCAGCAGCTGCAGCAGGCGGCCGTTGAGGTCGAGGGGATTGTTGGGTTGCTCACTCATCGATTATGGGGGTTCGTTGATGGAGGGATCGCAGAGCCTAGTGTACCCATATCGAACATGGAGAGGGAGGTCTATGGTGCCGGTTGGTGCGGCAAGCCTGTGCCCTCTTCAACGGCGGACTGGTGGGGCAGGGCCCCACCCTACCGTTCGATTCAAGGTGTAGGGTG
>JBNKYJ010000169.1:0-7327 GCA_050300835.1 Sedimenticolaceae bacterium | reverse complement strand
CAAGCCGCACCCTACATGATCTCCGGGGTAGGGTGCGGCTTGCCGCACCGGAGGCTGTGATCTCTCAGAACTTGTAGCTCGGCCGCTCACCCTTGGCCTGGTAGTAGGGCATCATCTCATTGGCCAGCTTGGTCAGCGTCTCCTCCCGGTTGGCCGGGCTGGGATGGGTGCTGAGAAACTGGGGCGGACCGTTGCCGCTGACCTTCGCCATCTTGCGCCAGAGTGTGGCCGCCGCCCGCGGATCGTAACCCGCCTTGGCCGCCAGCTCGATACCGATGCGGTCGGCCTCGCTCTCCGCGGTGCGGCTGTTGGGCAGCGTCACCGCCAGTTGCGCCGCCACCACGGCACCGGCCACGGCGCCCTGCTTGTCGGTGCTGGCCGCCACCGCCAGCACCCCGAGCTGGGTCGCCATCGCCACCGACATCTTCTCCGCGGTGTGCTTGGCCAGGGCGTGGGAGATCTCGTGTCCCAGGACCTGGGCCAGTTCATCGTCGGTCGGTTCCACTTTGTCGATCAGGCCGGTATAGAGGGCCATCTTGCCGCCGGCCATGGCCCAGGCATTGACCGTCTCCGGATCGTCGATGATGCGGATGCTCCACTCCCAGTTCCTGGTCTCCGGACGCATCTCGATCGCCTGCGCGATGAGACGTCCGGTGATGCGTTCGACCCGCGCCTTGAGCTTCGGATCGTTGTCCAGCTTGCCCTCCTCCTCGAAGGGCTTGAGCATCTCGGTATAGGCGGTCTTGGAGGCGTTGATGGCCGACTCCTCGGAGACCAGCATCAGCTGGCTGCGGCCGGTGGGGCTGGTGGCACAGGCGGTCAGTACCAGCACCAGAGCCAGACCACCGATCCTCTTCAACAGTGATTTCATGGCACTCAATTCCCTTCACTCATTCGATGTTTTGAATCTGCTCGCGCATCTGCTCGATCAGCACCTTCATCTCGACGCCGGCCCGGGTCACCTCCACATCGCTCGACTTGGATGACAGCGTATTGG
Organism: Sedimenticolaceae bacterium; assembly: GCA_050300835.1. Classification (GTDB taxonomy): domain Bacteria; phylum Pseudomonadota; class Gammaproteobacteria; order Chromatiales; family Chromatiaceae; genus Thiodiazotropha. The sequence goes on along the minus strand of JBNKYJ010000169.1, from coordinate 6,330 downwards.
CCTCGCGGTTCAGCTCCTGCATCAGAAAGTCGAGTCGCCGCCCGACCGGTTCGTCGGAGCTGAGCACCCGCTCCACCTCCGCCAAATGGGTCTCCAGGCGGTCCATCTCCTCGTCCACGTCGAGCCGCTGGGCCAATATGGCCATCTCCTGCTCGAGCCTCGCCTCATCCAGTTCGTCCATCACTTCGCTGAGACGTTCCCGAATCCGCGTACGCACATTATCCAGCACCTCCGGCATCAGATCACGCACCCTGTCCACCTGTGCCTGCATGGCCTCGCAGCGTTGGCGAACGATCTCGGCCAGCCGCTCGCCTTCACGCAGACGGTTGTCGATCAGGCTGTCGAGGGCGGTCTCCAACAGGGCCATCGCCTGTTGCTTTACGGGGGTGTAGTCCTGCTCCTGCTCTTCCAGCACGCCCGGCCAGCGCAGCAGGTCGAGGGGGCGCAGGTAGGTGTCGCAGTGGAGCATGTGGGCCATCTCCTGCTCCGCCGCCATCAGCTGGTCGACCATACGGCGGTTGATCTGCAACCCCGCTTCGGCGCCGGAGCCCGGTTTGAACTTGAGGCTGAGGTCCAGCTTGCCCCGGCTGAGGCGGGCGTTGAGACGCTCCCGCACGCTCGTCTCCAGCACCCTCAGCTCCTCGGGAAGTCGCAGAAAAGCCTCCAGATAGCGATGGTTGACCGAACGGATCTCCCAGCTCATCACTCCGAGCTCGCCCCGATATTCCTCCCGCGCAAAGGCGGTCATACTGCTGATCATGTTGTCTCCTGCCTGCCTTCTGCGACGAAGGGGTTGTGCTGCCAACGTGGCCTGTCCCCGACTATGATAGTGGGATTCGGCGCACAGGTGCACTGCACGAGCACGCGCAGGCTGTTGCAAGCCGACGCTCGCCCCTACAGTATTCCCAGCTACCGCCGATAACAGGATAGGTCTCCACCGCGGGACCGATGCACGGCTGTCCGCCCCATTGTTTGACCAAGTTCACCAAAACTATTGCGGTAGAGCAGCTCAGATCGAAACAACAGCGGTAGTTTTACTGGGTACACTTTATAATCAAAGCCATGAATCGGATAGCACCGCATTGCGAACAACGGCCGGATCTCCTGCATGGATAAATTGCGCGACAGCCTACCCGAAGGCACCGTCATCGACTGTTATGTGATCATGAAAGTGGTCGCCAGCGGCGGTTTCAGCCTCATCTACATGGCCGAGGACGAGGATACGCAGGATGAGGTGATCATCAAGGAGTTCCTGCCCAAGAAGCTGGCCAAGCGCGGCGCCAACAACCGGGTCGAATCGATCGACGAGAAGCACCGGGACAACTTCAATCGCAGCCTGCGGCTGTTCTACCAGGAGGCCAAGGTGCTGGCCTCCCTGCGCCACCCCAACATCGTGCAGGTGCGCGGCTTCTTCCTGGAGAACAACACCGGCTACCTGGTGATGGATCACGAGCGCGGCAAGAACCTGGCGAGCTACATCAAGAAACGCAGCGGCAGTCTCAGCACCCGCTTCATCATGACGGTGTTCCCGCCGATCCTCGACGCCCTGAACCTGATCCACTCCCGGGACCTGCTCCATCTCGACATCAAACCGAGCAATATCCACCTGCGCACCGGCGGCAACCCGTTGCTGCTCGATTTCGGCGCCGTGCACGAACTGCAGAACGAGAATAACCGCGCCGGTCGCGTGGTCACCACCGGCTTCTCCCCGGTGGAGCAGTACTACCAGTCGGGCAACGTGGGCCCCTGGAGCGACGTCTACGCCATCGGCGCCAGCATGCGCGCCTGCCTCGACGGCAAGGCCCCGCCGTCGGCCATCGAACGCCACGCCAAGGAGAAGCTCAAGCCGGCGGCGCGGGTCTATCGCCGCCGCTATCCCTCCTATCTTCTGGAGGCCATCGACTGGGCCATGGAGATCGACTACGAGAAGCGCCCGCAGAATGCCGGCGAACTGCTCGAGGCCCTGAGCAAGGGCAATCCCGACATCGACTCCGAGAGCAACATTTCGGAATACCTCTCCGCGCAGAGGGCCACATCGTGAAGTACGAAACCGCCCAATGCTCCCTGCTCGGCAACCGTTCCATGAACCAGGACCGGTGCCTGGTGCTCGAGGCGCCCGACGCCATCCTGCTCTGCCTGGCCGACGGCATGGGCGGTCACCCCAAGGGTGAGATGGCGGCGCAGATCCTGATGGACAACGCGCGGCGCGCCTTCCTCACCAGCCGCAAGCCGATCGCCAGTCCTCACTTCTTCCTCAGCGGCCTGATGGACATGAGCCACAAGCAGATCCTGGAGTTCGGCCGCCAGCAGGAACCGCCGATCGAACCCCGTACCACCGGCGTGCTCTGCCTGGTGCAGGAGGACAGCGCCTACTGGGCCCATATCGGCGACAGCCGTCTCTACATCATGCGTGAAGGCGTCATCCACCTGCGCACCGACGACCACTCCTATGTCGAGCATCTGCGACAGCAGGGCATCATCTCCGCTGCCCAGGTGCACACCCACAAGTTCCGCAACTACGTCACCCGCTGCCTGGGCGGCACCAACAACCGGCCAGTGGCGGAACTCAGCGGCCCCCACCCCCTGAAAGAGGGCGACGTGGTACTGCTCTGCTCCGACGGCTTCTGGGGCCCACTGCCGGAACGGCCGATGGTCGACAACCTGTTCAAGAAGAAGGCCTCCCTGCTGAACGGCATCAAGGAGCTGGCGGGGCAGGCCGAAAGCAACAGCCAGCCCGAGAGCGACAACGTCACCGTGGTCGCCCTGCGCTGGAACGAGAGCAGCGTCAACCTGGCGCCGACCGACCTCAGCATGTCCCTCTCCGAAAAGAAACAGAAGACCCAGCTGGAGCCGCCCGCAGAAGAGATCAACGTGGATCAGGCGATCGAGGACCTGAAGAAGATCGTCGACGATCTCGAGTACGATTAGGCCCCGCCTTTTCTCGGCAGGTAGCCCGGATGCAACGAAGTGGAATCCGGGGATTCTCTACGCCCAATCACCCTGGATTACGCTTCGCTCCATCCAGGCTACAGCGTGGGCGGATTGGACCGGGAGGCGAAACCGGCCTGCCCGGTTGGAGCCAGATCACGGAGTTGTCGGCGCGGCCACCACCACCTGGGCCACCTTCTGTTCCAGGGCGATTCGCTTCTGCATCGCCGGTGTCAGATAGACCACGCCCCTCTCATCCACCAGCATCACCTCGCTCAGACCCATGCGACCGGCGATCCGTTGCCAGTCCTCCGGACCCGCCACACTGAGGGCGGTGGCGGCGGCATCGGCCAATCCCCCATCCTTGCTGATCACCGTGGCCGAGACCACGTGTTTCACCGGATAGCCGGTCCGCGGGTCGATGATGTGGGCATAACGGATACCCTCATACTCGCGATAGCGCTCATAGTTTCCCGAGGTGAGCACACACTCACCGTCGCTGACCCCCAGTGAAGCGATCACTCCCTGGCCCAGGGGATGGCGGATGCCGATCATCCAGGGACGCTCCCCGTGCCGGCCGGAGACGCAGAGATCACCGCCCGCATTGACGATGGCATTGCCGATACCCAGGGCCTTGAGTTCGTCGATCGCCAGATTGAGTGCATAACCCTTGGCGAAGGCTCCCAGATCGACCTCCACCGCCGGGTTGTCGGAAGAGAGCCGGTTGCCGTCGAAGTGGATGTCGGCCATCGAGGGGGCCGACTTCAGCAGCGCCTCGATCTTCGCCGGGTCCGGCGGAGGGCCGCCGGGTGGCTCGTCGCTGTGAAATCCCCAGAGACCGATCAGGCGGCCGATGGCCGGGTTGAACAGGCCCTCGCTCTGTAACGAATAGCGCTGGGCCTTGCGCAACAGATCGGCCAACTGATCGGACACCTCGACTCGCCGGCCATCGGCGAAGGCCAGGTTGAGTCTGACCAGTTCGCCTTCCCCTTTCCAGGCATGCCACTGTTTGTGCATGGTCTGGAAGGTCTGCTCCAGGTCACGTACCGCCTTGTTGAAGTGCTCGGGGCGGTCGGTATAGGCCTGGATATCGAGCAGCGTGCCGAAGACCAGCAGCGTCTGTTGATGGTCGGCGGGACCCCGGCCGCAGGCCGTCAGCGACAGCAGTGCGATAAACAGCACGCCGATGCGCAAGAACGGTGACACCATGGTGAAACTACCCAGGCAATTGAACACAGGCGACACCATACTCTGAAGCCGGCAGAAAGGCATCCCCGTACATGGCCTTGTCCCTGCCCCCTCAGGGCCTGTTAACACTAATCCGATAGGCCCTAGTGACACCTTCCGCCGGTGGGGGTTTAATCTGCATGACAACGGAGAGGCTTCCGAGATCGATCATCCCGGGACAGCCGGATACCGCACTATTTTTCTCGTAGCCGCCGCATGGGGTGTGTACGCTGAATGCCATGCAGAGCCTTCGCCACCCCAGTGCCCAACCCTACAGATCGGATCGCGCATGGACCCCTATACCGAACCCCATCTCGACAGCTCGGCCCTGATCACCATCGACACCCAGAACGACTTTACCCTAGCCACAGGGGCCTGCCCGATCCCGGGTACCCGGGAGGTGATCCCCAACATGGTGGCGCTGTTGCAGGCCTACCGCCACCACCAACGACCCATCGTGCATGTGGTGCGGCTCTATCCCCGGGACGGCTCGGATACGGAACGCTGCCGGCGTCAGCAGATCGCCGACGGGCTCTCCTTCGTCGCCCCCGGCAGCGATGGCGCGGAACTGGTGACGGCACTGAAGCCCGATCCGGAGCTGCGGCTGGATGCCGGCCAACTGCTGCAGGGAGAGCTGCAGCCGATCGGTGCCAACGAGTTCATCCTCTACAAACCGCGTTGGGGCGCCTTCTACCGCACGCAGCTCGATAGCTTCCTGCACGAACAGGAGATCGACACCCTGGTCTTCTGCGGCTGCAACTACCCCAACTGTCCGCGCAGCTCGATCTATCAGGCGAGTGAAAGGGACTTCCGGGTGGTGCTGGTCAGCGACGCCCTCTCCCAGCTCTATCCACGCGGCGAGACGGAGATGCGCAACATCGGGGTGGCGTTGACGAGCACCCGCAAGCTGGTGGAGGAAATGGACTCGGACCTCGATCTCTCGCCGGAGGGCTAGGCCGAGGTGATTCATCGCACTACCCGGGGATTCCGCCAGTTCGCATTGGACCACGGCTTTGCGCTGTGCGATAAGAGTACGCGGTGTGCCGAACGTCCATCATCCGATTGAACCCGTTTATGCAAAAGAACCAACAATACGCCGTCATTGCGCTCATGCTGCTCGGACTCCTGTTGTTCCATTTCGTGCAACAGGGGCTTTGGCAATGGCTCTCTCACGATTTTCACGATGGCGGCTGGGCTTGCCAGCTGGCCGCCAGGATCTCGCCGCAGCAGACCTCGCCCCTGACCGGTATCGAAGGCCGTTTTCTGTGGACCTCCAGCACGATTCTGCTGCTGGTGAGCATCGGCATGCTGATTGCCGCCAGCGCCCACAGCCTGATCCAACGCCTGCCGTCCCGGCGGCTGCCGGTAGCCCTCGGGCTGACCCTGACGCTGCTTGCCCTGCTGGGACTGCTGTTCGCCAATACCACCCCGGACCACCAGCAGTTCATGCAGCTGAGCAGTGGCCCTGAGTGTGGATTTGCCGAACAAGAGGGCTTCACCTTCATGCGCTACCTGCTGCTCCTGTTTCAGCCCTACTACCGGTCCGGGACACTCGACTATCTGAGCTATGCCGAGGTGATCCTGCCGCCCCTGCTGCTGCTGACGAATCTGCTTCTGCTGCTGGGACTGATGGCGACAGCCTGGCCCAAGGCCCCCTCGAGCCGCCCGCTCGAGGAACTGGCGATCCGTATCGCACGCTATCGACTGCTGCTGCTGCTGGCGTCAGCCCTCTTCACCGCCATCGCCCTCTTTCACATGAGCGAATACGCCTGGTTCGCTCAGGTCGTGGCCGAGAGCGACTCACAAGACGCCAACCTGATGCGCGGCCTGCAGCGCGGCGTCACCCTCTACTTCGGCGTCACCAATTCGCTGGCGCTGACCCTCTTCTTCGCTCCGATCGGCTGGCTGCTCTGGCGCCAGGCTTTGGCCCTGAGTTCGCAGGAGGCCCTCGAAACACCCCAGGCCCGGGAAGCGTGGCTGGCGCAGCACGGGCTGAAGCTCTTTTCCGGCCACCTGATGCAGATCGGCGCCCTCTTCGCGCCCTTGCTGGTCAGTGGCGGCCTGACCCTGCTGCAGCAGGCGTTTAAGGGCGGTTGACCGGACACGGCATCGAGACAAGCTTCGCTGAACCTGCTTCCACACCTCTCTACGGTGCGGCAAGCCGCACCCTACGCA
>JBNKYJ010000168.1:0-5978 GCA_050300835.1 Sedimenticolaceae bacterium | reverse complement strand
GCGGAAGCCTTTCTCCCCTGGGGCAAGGCCTATCGCCACGGGTTCGAGATGGGCGAAGGCGAGACCCGCGAGGCTTTGGCCGATTGAGCAATGCCCATGAGCGATCCGCTTCGCTGCCGAGGTTGAAGCGGTCAGATCGAGATCCAGTGAGTTAACAGGTTTGTGACATGAAAATCGTCTCTTTCAACACCAATGGAATCCGCGCACGCGCACACCAGCTGAGCCGGCTGAAGGAGGTCTATGACCCCGACATCATCGGTATTCAGGAGACCAAGGTGCAGGATGCCGATTTTCCCCGCGAGATGGTGGAGTCCCTGGGCTATACCGCCCGCTTCCACGGACAGAAGACCCACTACGGTGTGGCGCTGCTGGCCAAGGCGGAGCCGCTGGAGGTCAGTCTGGGTCTGCCGGGGGATGGGGAGGATGCCCAGCGGCGGCTCATCACCGGCCGCTACGGCACGCCCACAGGACAGGCGCTGACGGTGATCAACGGTTACTTTCCACAAGGCGAGAGCCGCAGCCATGAAGTGAAGTTCCCCGCCAAGCGCAAGTTCTACGCCGACCTGCTGCGCTATCTGCAAACGGCATTCGATCCACAGCAACCCCTGCTGGTGATCGGCGACATGAACGTGGCGCCGGTGGACAACGACATCGGCATCGGCGAGGACAACGCCAAGCGCTGGCTGAAGAGCGGCAAGTGCAGCTTTCTTCCCGAAGAGCGCGAATGGCTGCAGGCGCTGCAGGACTGGGGCCTGCAGGACAGCTTCCGTGTGCTCAAACCCGAGGTGGACGATCGCTTCAGCTGGTTCGACTACCGCAGCCGGGGCTTCGAACGCGAACCCAAGCGGGGCTTGCGCATCGACCTGATGCTGGCCACCGCGCCACTCATCGAGCGCTGCCGGGATGTGGGCATCGCCTACGATATCCGTGCCATGGAGAAGCCCTCCGACCACTGTCCCGTGTGGGCCGAATTCGATCTCTGATCACCATGGGGCAGGTGATCCTCAGGTTCTATGAGGAGCTGAACGACTTTCTGCCCGAGGCACAGCGCAAGCGCCCCTTCGCCTATCCGGTCAAGCCCACGCAGAGCGTCAAGCATCTGATCGAAAACCTGGGGGTGCCGCATACCGAGGTCGAGCTCATCCTGGTCGATGGCCGCTCTGTCGACTTCGCCTATCAACCGAGCGACGGCGACCACATCAGCGTCTACCCCATGTTCGAGCGACTGGACGTGTCACCGCTGATCAGGCTGCGCCCCGGGCCGTTGCGCGACCCCCGCTTCATTGCCGATGCCCACCTGGGCAAACTGGCGCGGCACCTGCGTCTGCTCGGGTTCGATACCCTCTTCTTCAACGATGCCGGCGACGATCGGCTGACTGAGATCTCGGTGTCCGAACGGCGGATTCTGCTGAGCCGGGACCGGGCGTTGCTGATGCGTCGCGAACTCACCCACGCCTGCTTCGTGCATGCGATCGATCCCGAGCGGCAGCTGACGGAACTGCTTCGGCGACTCGATCTGTTCCGCAACATGGCGCCATTCACGCGCTGCATGGAGTGCAACGGCCGCCTGCTTGTCGTCGACCGCACGCAGGTACTTCCCCTACTGCCCAAACGGGTGGCGGATCTCTATACTGAATTCTGGCGCTGCAGCGATTGCGCGAAGGTCTATTGGAAGGGTAGCCATTACCGGGAGCTGACCGCGTTAGTCGAACGCGCTGCGGCCGGCCTGCCGGAAAAACAATAATCAGGAGAGCGTCATGCGGCTCCGAGCCATCGCCATGTTTTTTCTGTTGTTCTCATCGCACTCCGGTCTCCGGGCCGCCGATGGGAGCGATGCCTGTCTGAAACTGGTCTTCGGTGACTATTGCCTCGGCGGCAGTATGCAGCAGCTGTTACAGCAGCGACCTTACGGAATGCCTGCACAACAGAACGGTGATCGTACCGCCGTGATCTATCTCGAGGGCCGCGAACGCACTTACGTGATGGCCTACCAGGGTCGTATCTACAAGGTTCTGCACACTTTCGAACCGTCCAGCCAGGTCAAACTGAAGGATCTGCGGGAACGCCTCGTGTCGAAGTACGGTGACTATCGTGACCGGAGCACCTATCCGGGCTATGCACGCACCCAGGCTTCGAGGATCGGCTCGATCCGCCGTGGGGAAGGGGAGTTGCATTACGTCTGGCAGGTCCCGGATGGAAGCTGGCGCGTGGAACTGGCCTGGACCCGCAAGCTCGGTATCTCCCTGGCCTATCTGGCGAACGAGCTGGACAGGCAACAGCAGGAGGTTCTGGACGAGGGGCTGTAGCCGGCACGGCGAATCGGTTACAGATCGAAACGCCAGCTGAGATTCAGATCGATGCCGATGTTGTGGGTTTCACTGCGGGGCTCGAACACGGTGCCGACAGGCAGGCCATCGATGGTCAGAATTTGATCGTCGCTTCGTCCCAGCTCCCAATATTCAAACCAGGGTGAGAGTTGCAGGGCGATGTCGTCTCCCAATGCTCTGACCAATCCGAAGCCGATGCGAAATCCCGTCTTCTCCTTCAAGTCCAGATCCACAGCGTCAAAATCATTGAGAAAGTGTGCTGAGAGTTCGGGATTGAGCGTCCGCTGCAGTTGTATGACTGCGGTGAGATCTGTTCGCGAATCCAGGCGATGCTCCCCATGCAAGCCCAGCAGCAGGTAAGGCCAGCGATAGGTTTCGTCGATGCCATATGCATAGGCCGTGGAGCGGATATTACGCCACCAGCTGTGGTAGCCGCCGCCGGCAATCAGGTGGAGACTGTCGCTGGCGGTGGTATACAGAGGCAGGCCGAGGGAGAGCGACAGATCGAGGATCTCCTCATCGGTGGTGGTCTCGGCGGACTGAGCGGTGTAGTCCGCATCGCCCGACAGCCAACGGAGCGTGCCATCGAGGCGCCAGTCTGGCGTGCGGTAGGTGAACCCCCCGTTCGCTCCCGGAAGCAGGCCCTGTTCCCGATCGAGGCTGTCTCCCCGATCATCGAACTCCTCGTAGTCGAAATCGAGCAGGGTCATCCCGACCCAGAGCCTGGCCGCCGGTGGATCTGTTTCGGCGGCCAGGTTCTGGGTTGGGACCAGCAATGCCAGAATCAGCAGCCAGCTTATGGGTGTGGTGCGCAGGCGCATCAAAGCTGGCTGAGCAGGCTGATCAGAGACTTTGCAACTCCGTCCAGGTGGTCATCACCGTGTCATCGACGATGCCGTCACCATCCGTATCGATATCGATCTGGACGTTGACCCCATCCGGTTGCGCAATCAGCCAGGCCTGGGAGCCGTCGGCGCTGGTGGTGATATGGAGTTCGCCTGCCGTCGGGTTGCCCGAGCCGACGAAATCATTGCCCGTGAAGGGGGTGATGGTCGTATAGGAGACGGATCCGTCGATCTTGGTGCTGGCCAGCGTGCCCTGCAAGCTCACGCTGTAAGCGCCCGAGCTGCTGTACTGCATCTCATAGGCGTAGTTGGTCAGCAGCTCCGCTTCTCCGCCGGCCGAGGAGCTCAGCGAACTGCCTGAGAGCTGCATGCTCTCGTTACCCGAAGCGTCCACGGACAGGAGCATGGACATGTCACCGTTAGCAGTGGCGACGTAGCCCCCGTCGTTGACGCTGAAATTGTTCAACACCACATTGATACCCAGTGTGAAGGGGGGGAAACCGTCAAAACCCGCACTGACCTGCGTGAAGGTCATCGACATCGATCCGTTGATGACCACGCCGGAATCGCTGCAGTTGGAGAAGGATATCGTCAGCGTGTCGCCGGCAGTCAGGGTGTTTACGTCGGCGATGTTTCCGGTGACGGTAAAAGAACCGCTGGTGCAGGAGTAGGTCTCTGAAATGGCAACCCCAGTGATACCGCCGCCAACGAGCAACTCCTGACTCAGGAGTTTGTTCAGTTGGCTCACGACAAAGTCGGGATAGTTGAAATCATTCGCAGTGGACACAGCCGAGACACCCGTCAGTATACCTACCCCGGCGGTAGATCCCTCGACGGTATCGACTGAGTCCAGCACGGCGGCGCTGACCGGTCTGGCGTTGCTGGTGGTGATGCTGACGCCGGCGGTCGGCACGCCGATGCTGGTACTACCACCACCGCCACCGCAGGCGGCCAGGACCAGAGCGGTCAGGAGTGAGATCAATATGGCAGTTGATTTTGATGTGATGTGCATAATTCGACCCTCCAATAGCTTGTAATAATAATAATCCTGTCTACAAAGCCAAACAAAAGTATCTCAGGTATGTGGCACCAGCAATGAGCCACGTCAATCAAGTCCGTGGAGGGCCTTCGGATTCAGCGCTCGACGAGTTGCCCTATCAACTGTTGCCTATCTTCCGAAAGTCCGGAGAGTTTGACCTGAACGATCTGGTTTGCCTGAGAGATACCCGCTTCAGGCCCCAGGCTGACGCGCAGAAAATTGGGTGTGTACCCCTCCCGGCCCTGTTCGCCTGAGCCTTCCATCAGCACCGGCAGGGTACGTCCGATGTAAGGTTCCAATGTGGACGCTTTCATCTTTTCGCCCAATCGGTGGAGTCGTTCACTGCGCTGCCTTTTGAGCTCCCGGCTCACCGCGCCGGGCAGGCCGGCGGCCTTGGTGCCCTGGCGGGGGGAGAAGGCGAAGATGTGCAGATGGCCGAAGCCGATCTCCTGCACGAAGTCGAGGGTCTGCTGCCACTCGGCTTCGCTCTCGCCGGGGAAGCCGACGATGATGTCGGTGGTGACGTTGAAGTCGGGGACTTCGGCCCGGGCCTGGTGGATCAGTTCCCGGTACTCGTCTGTGCGGCAGCGCCGGGACATACGCCTCAACACGCTGTCCGAACCGCTCTGCAGGGGCAGGTGCAGATGGGGCATGAAGCGGGGGTTTTCAAACAGGGACCAGAAGCTGGGCGGCAGGTCCCAGGGCTCGATGGAGCCGATGCGCAGGCGGGGTATCCCGGTCTCCGCCAACACCTGACGGATCAGGCTGGAGATATCGCTGCCGATGTCGCTGCCGTAGCCGCCGATATGCACGCCGGTCAGCACCACCTCCTGGATGCCTTCACCGTGCAGCCGGTTGATCTCCTCGATCACTTCGGCCGCCGGGCGGCTGCGCTCCTCGCCCCGGGCCAGGGTGACGATGCAGTAGGTACAGCGGTAGCGGCAGCCGTCCTGGACCTTGATGAAGGCGCGCTGGCGCCCCCGCGCCAGCAGGCCGGTGGTGTCGGGCTCCATGGCCGCCTGGGGCATGCTGGTGAGATCGAGTTCGCGGCTGACGATCTCCACCAGCCGGTCCTTGTCCCGGTTGTCGATCACCAGGTCGACCCCTTCCGCCGCGGCGGTGGCGCTGGGGTCGAGGGAGGCGTAGCAGCCACTGACCACCAGCCGGGCAGCCGGGTTCTGGCGGCTGGCCCGTCCCAGCAGCTTGCGTGACTTGCGCACCGCCTCCTCGGTCACGGCGCAGGTGTTGACCACCAGCAGGTCGGCCTCCTCGGCGTCGTTGGTCATGCGATGCCCCTCGGCCTGGAACTGGCGGCTCCAGGTCTCCAATTCCGCCTCGTTGAGGCGGCAGCCGAGGGTTTTCAGATGGATGCGCATGATCTCGTATGTCGAACGTCGGGTAGGGTGGGACCTTGCCCCACCAACTGCCTGTTTCAGAGGTTGAATCGGTGGGGCAGGGCCCCACCCTACGCCAGAAGCCCTGGTAGGGTGCGGCTTGTTGCACCGATGGTCTGTTTCCGGCCAGGCCGTGAAAGGTAGAGACTGCCGCCGATAAATGCAACCACGGGCTCGGGTTTTGAGCCTGTGGATGGGGTATAGTTCGCCCCATGGAGTGGTTAGCGCAACTGTCCGCGGGAGAACAGCTGATCGCGATTCTGGTCGCGGCGGGTCTGCTCCTGCTCGTCTGGCTGCTGGTCTGGCTGGCCCGTTCGCGCGAGGAACAGCAGCGCATCGCGGCGATGCTGGAGGTCCGTCATCAGGCGCTGGA